>NZ_JBAJNS010000001.1:3013750-3367500 GCF_037911585.1 Streptomyces sp. GSL17-111 | reverse complement strand
AGGTCGGCCAGGACGGCTCCGGCCGGCTCGCCCGCGCGCAACCGGGCCCGCGCCAGCGTCCACAGCAGCGCGGAGTCGCAGCGGGACTCCAGCGCGAGCAGCTCGGCGGCGGGCGGACGCACCGACGGCGCGAGGTCGTCCACGAGATGGGTCCAGTCGGGCACGGCACCGTTGTGGCTGTAGAGCCACGGGCCGTCCGCGTAGGGCGCTGCGGCGCTCTCGTCCTGCGTCGTGCCCGCCGTGGCGTCGCGGACGGCCGCGAGCACCGCGTGGCTGTAGACGGCGCGGCCCAGGTCCGGCAGGTTCCCGTCGGCCCATATCGGCACCGCACGCCGGTAGCGGGCGGGCCGCTCCCCCGCGCCGGGCGGGTACCAGCCGACGCCGAACCCGTCGGCGTTGACCGTGCCGTACCGCTGCCGGCGCGGCGCCCACGCCTGCTCGTACAGCCCGTGCCGGACGCCGGTGAGCAGCCGGGCCAGGGGAACGGGAGGCCCCAGGTAGGCGAGATGACGGCACATCAGGCACGCTCCGGCCGCCGGGCGGCGGTGGCGTCGGCGGTATCGGTGGCACGGGCCGTGCGGAAACCGGCGAAGATCTGCCGCCGGACCGGGTAGTCCCAGTTGCGGAACGTCGTCCGGCAGGCCACGTGCGCGGTACCGAACGAGCCGCCGCGCAGGACCTTGTAGTCAGCGGCCCCGGCGCTCCCGGCCGAACCCGCCCCCGCCGGGAAGAAGACCTCCGAGTACTCCGGGTACGGGTACGCCTCGAAGCCGGGGTAGGGCGTGAAGTCGGAGGCCGTCCACTCCCAGACGTCGCCGAGCAGCTGCCGCGCGCCGCAGGGCGCCTCGCCCAGCGGGTAGGCCCCGGCCGGCGCGGGCTCCAGGTGACGCTGGCCGAGGTTGGCGTGCTCGGGCCCCGGATCGGCCTCGCCCCAGGGGTAGCGGCGGGAACGGCCGGTGGCGGGGTCGTACCGGGCGGCCTTCTCCCACTCGGCCTCGGTGGGCAGCCGCCGCCCGGCCCAGCGGGCGTAGGCGTCGGCCTCGTACCAGCTGACGTGCAGCACCGGGCTGTCCGGCGGCACGGGCTCGACGCGGCCGAAGCGCCGACGCGTCCAGCCGTCGCCGTCGCGGCGCCAGAAGAGGGGCGCGCGCAGCCCGGTGCGAAGCACGTGGGCCCAGCCGTCCGGGTGCCACCAGCGCGGCTCGTCGTAGCCGCCGTCGTCGATGAACGCGGCGTAGGCGCCGGCGGTGACGGGCGTGGTGTCCAGCCAGAAGGCGGGGACGTCGACGCGGTGGGCCGAGCGCTCGTTGTCCAGGGCCCAGGGGTCGTCGTCGGTGCCCATGGTGAACGGGCCGCCGGGCACGAGGACCTCCGGCGGCGGGGTGCCGTCCGGCACGCCGGGCGGGGGCGGCGCGTGCAGCACGGCCGGGCCCCGGCGCAACTGGTGCGTGGCCAGCATCGTCTCGTCGTGCTGCTGCTCGTGCTGGGCGATCATGCCGAAGACGAACGCCGAGCGGGTGAGCCGTTCGGCGTCCGGCGGCGCCTTCTCCAGCACCTCCAGCGCCTGGGCGCGGACCTCGGCCACGTAGCGGCGGGCCTCCGTCGGCGGCAGCATCGGCAGCCCCGGCCGGTCGGCGCGCGGGGTGAGGAACGCGTCGTAGACGGGGTCGAGGTCCGGGCGGACGCCGGGACGGCCGCCCGCCCGGCGCAGCAGCCACAGGTCCTCCTGGTTGCCGATGTGGGCCAGGTCCCAGGCCAGGGGGGACATGAGAGGCGAGTGCTGGGCGGTGAGCCCGTCCTCGTCCAGGCAGTCGACGAGGCCGAGGGTGCGCGCCCGGGCCGCCTCCAGGGCCGCGAGCGCACGGGCGGCGCAGGCCTCGGGGGCGGTGTCCGGGTGCGGTGAGGGGACGACGGCGGGCGTGGCCACGGGCGCGCCCGCGACCGCGTCGGTCGGCGTCGCGTGGCGGGCGGGTACGGCGGACATCAGGCGGCTCCTCGGTGGACGTCGGCCGGGCAACGGCCACGATCGGCGTAACGTTCGGCGAACTCGGCGACGGCCCGGTGCGCGGTGCCGCCGTCCGCCGTGGTGGCGAGCGCGGACTCGGCGGCGGCCACGCAGGCCCGCACCGCCGGGCCGAGCAGCGGATCGGCGGGCCCGTAGCGGGCGGCGCGCAGCCACAGGGCCGGGCCGGGCGGTCGGGCGGCCAGGGGTTCGGTGGCCGCGAACGCGGCGGCGGCGGCGCGCGGATCGTCCAGCAGCGTCGCGGCGACCGCCGTGGCGGCGACCCAGCCGTCGCCCGGCTGGGCGTCCATCATGCGCAGCTCCAGCCAGCCGCGCGGGCGGACGGGCGGGAAGAGGGTGCTGAGGTGGTAGTCCAGGTCGGCCCGCGTGGGCGGCCGTTCGGCGCAGTCGCCGCGCAGCCAGTCGCGGAAGGTCAGCCGGGGTGGCGCCGTCCAGTCCGCGCCCGGGCCGTCGTGTTCGCGGCGCAGGCACAGCAGCGGGGCGTCGAGCGCGTAGCGGGCCCACTCGCTCCGCGGCGGGCCGCCCAGGCGCGGCGGACGGGTGCGTCCGGGGTCGGTGTGGTACCAGATGCGCTGCCGGGTGGAGGCCCAGCCGGTGCGGCGGCCGTTCCAGCGCGGCGAGTTGGCGAAGGCGGCGACCAGGACGGGGCCGAGCCGGTGGACGAGGTCCCAGCGCCGCCGGTAGCCGGTGGGGCCGTCACCCTCGTCCCCGGCGTCGAGGCTGACCTGCACGGCGGCGGTGCCGCGCATCATGGCCCGCCCCCAGGGGCCGAGCCGGTCGAAGTGGGCCTCCATGGCCCGGTACCGCGGGTGGTCGAGCACCCTGGGCGGTGTGCGGAAGGGGTTGAGCCCGTGGCCGTGCAGCCCGGCCCCGGCGGCGGCCAGCGCCTCGCGGACGACGGCGAGGTCGGTGGCGGCGAGGCTGAGGCAGGCGGCCAGCGAATCCCCCGGCGGGCTGCTCAGCTCCAGTTGGCCGCCCGGCTCCCGGGTGATGCGGCTGCCGCCGGGCAGCCGCCCGGGGGTGCCGCCCGGCAGGAACGGGGCGAGCGCGGCGTCGATCAGCCGGACGGGCACCGCGCGGGCGGGGTCCTCCCGGTCGCGGACGTGCCACTCCAGTTCCACCCCGACCCGTCGGGGCGGGCCGGTCTTGAAGCAGATGCCCCCGATGTACGACGCGGCCTGCGCCTCCGTCAGCCCGGCGGCGCCGGGGTCGGGTGCGGTCCGGACGGGCCCGGGGCGGGCGGCGTCGCCGGTGTCGGTATCGGTGGGGATGCGCGGTCCCTCGGAACGGGGATCGGGACCACTGTCGGCGTTCTGTACCACGGTGTCCACGGCAACTCCTCCCGGAACGGCGGACCACGGGACGGGGCACACAATCACCCTTACTGCCCGTCCCAGCTGTCCGGTGAAACCTGTGTCCGAAACCGGTCGCAGCAGGCGACCGGAGTGCGCCGGCGGCTACTCCGCCCGGCGCGCGGGGTCGATGACGGAGAAGGGCGAGCCCCACGGGTCGACGACGGCGGCCACCCGTCCGAAGGGGCTGTCGGCGGGGCCCGCCCGCACGTCCCCGCCGAGCCGCTCCACGACGGCGACGGCCTCGTCGCAATCGCGAACGCCGAAGTGCACGTCGACGTAGGCCGGGGGCTCGGCCGGCCGGTCAGCCGTCGTGCGGCGGCGGGCGGCGACCAACTCCCCGTCCGCCTCCCACCCGGCCACGTCGCCCCCGGCCTGTGGCAGCGGACGCGCCGTGAAGGGAAAGACGGCGGGGTAGAACGCGTCCGCCTCCTCGGGTTCGCCGGTGCGCACCTCGGCCCACGCGAACGCGCCGGGCACCCCGCGCTTGCCGAACCCCGGGTGCCGCCCGGCCTGCCACGCGCCGAACACGGCGCCGCCCGGGTCGCGGGCGACGCACATCCGGCCGATGTCGAAGATGCTGGTGGGCCCCATCACGACGGCGCCGCCCCCGGCGCGGACCCGCTCGGCCGTCGCGTCGGCGTCCCGGGAGGAGAAGTACAGCGTCCAGGTGGTCGGCCAGTCCTCCTGGCCCGGCAGCAGCGGTGCCAGCGCGGCGACGGCGGCCCCGTCCGAGCGGGCCTCCGTGTAGTTGCCCAGCGCGTCGCCACCGTCGACGAACGTCCAGTCGAGGAGCTCGCCGTAGAAGTGCTCGGCCGCGTCCAGGTCCGCCACCATCATGTCGGCCCAGCAGGGGACGCCCTCAGGTCGTGCGGGCATGACCTTGCCTTCCGCTCGCCGGCTCCTGGTCCGGAGCCCTCACCGGATCACGCTAGCGGCGAACCGGCCGCCCCGCAGGCCGGAAACCCCCGCCCGGGCGGCCCGCACGGCGGCACGGTCCGGTGCGGAGATTCTGTGATGCTTCCGTGAAGGTGGCCGCTCGGGGACGTGTGGTCATGGAAATGGCGGGTAGGCGGACCGCCGTCCACGGAACGAATCCAGGGAGGGCTCGCGTGAGCACCATGGCAACGGCCGGACAGTCGACGCACGCGGTCCAGGAGGGCACCGTCGCGGCGCCGGCCGCGCAGGACGAAAGCGTGGCGGCGGAGGCGGGTCTGCCGTGCGTCAGCGAGGCGCAGGCCGTCGCCCCCATGGACGCCCGGGACCTCACCCGGCTCTTCATCGACCGGCTCCAGACGCTGGAAGAGGGCACCCCCGAGTACCAGTACGCCAGGAACACGCTGATCGAGATCAACCTGTCCCTGGTCCGTTACGCCGCCCGCCGGTTCCGCAACCGCGCGGCCGAGACGGAGGACATGATCCAGGTCGGCACGATCGGGCTGATCAAGGCCATCGACCGGTTCGACCCGGCGCGCGAAGTGGAGTTCACCACCTTCGCCGTGCCCTACATCATGGGCGAGATCAAGCGCTTCTTCCGCGACACGAGCTGGTCGGTGCGCGTCCCCCGGCGGCTCCAGGAACTGCGCATCGACCTCGCCAAGGCCGGCGACCAGCTCTCGCAGCGCCTCGGCCGCGCCCCGACGACCGCCGAGCTGGCCCGGCACCTCGACCTGAGCGAGGAGGAGGTCATCGAGGGCGTCGTCGCGAGCAACGGCTACACGGCCGGCTCGCTGGACGCCGGCGGCGACGAGACCGGTGAGGCCGGCGGCGGCCCGAGCGTCGCCGAGCGCATCGGCGAGATCGACCCGGCCCTGGAGGGCGTGGAGAACTTCGAGTCGCTGCGGCCGCTGATGGCCGAGCTGGACGACCGCGAGCGCCGCATCCTGCAGATGCGCTTCGGCGACGAGATGACGCAGGCACAGATCGGTGCCGAGCTGGGCCTGTCCCAGATGCACATCTCCCGGCTGCTGTCCCGCACCCTCGGGAAGCTGCGCAAGGGGCTGCTCACGGAACGCTGACCCACCGCGCGGAGCGGCCGCCTCAGGTGGCCCGCGCACGGACCACCACCTGCGACGGCGGCGGCCGGGGCCCGTGTCAGCCCCCGGCCACCGCCGTCGCCACGTCCGGGTAGAGGCGCAGGACGGCGTCCGCGCCGGTCAGCTCCAGCAGCCGGGTGACGGACGGCGGCGGGCCGGCGATCCGCAGGTCCCCGCCGTGGTGGGCGCGGAGCAGCACGTTGAGCCCCGTGGAGTCGCAGAACGTCACCCGGCTGAAGTCGGCGACCACACAGGACGCCGGGCCCGCCAGCCCGTCCTCCAGCGCCCGGCCGAGCTCCTGGGCCGCGTCCAGGTCCACCTCACCGGTCACGACGACGACCAGAGCCCCGTCCCGCGGGTGTCCGTCCGCGACGACCTTCGCGGGGCTGGGCCCGCCGGCCGCCGAATTCTCGTGCGCGGTAGTCATGGCTCCCATGATCCCCGGTCGGTCCCCACAGCGGAAGACGGGGGTCTCCCCGACCGCCCCGGCCGGACGCGCCCCCGCCGGGCGCGCGGGTTCCACTACAGTGACCCCGCGCCGACAGGGGCTTACGGCCAGGGGGAGTTGGAGAGGCTCCGCCCTGAGATCAGCTACGGGGGAGAGTTGGACACCAGTCTCTACATCGGTCCTGAGTCAGCGCCGGACCGCTACCGCTTGCTGCGGTCCATCGGGCGGGGCGGCGAGGCCGTGCTGTACCTGGCGGAGATCCAGCTCGGGGGCGCGGCGGAGCCCGTCGTGGTCAAGGTGCTGGACACCCAGGAGACCATGCGGCCGCAGGAGTTCGCGAAGATCAGCGCGCGCTGGAGCGAGCAGGCGGAGCTGCTGCGCTTCGTCCACCGGCTCGGGGTCGTCGGCATCCGCGAGCACTTCGAGGGACTGCCCCCGCATCGGGCCGGGGAGGCCGGGAACCCACCCGGCCGGGCCCTGTGCCTGGTGATGAACCACGTCGAGGGGCTGGACCTGCGCGACTGGCGGGCCGAGCACACCCTGGAGACGGTCACCGAGCGCCGCGAGGCCCTGCGCTACCTGGAGCAGCTGGCCGAGGTGCTGGACTGGCTGCACCTGGGCAAGGGCACGCCCTCGGGGCGCGTCGTCGTACACGGCGACCTCTCCCCCGGCAACGTCATGATCGACGCCCACGGCCAGGCCACGCTCGTCGACTTCGGGCTGAGCAAGCTGACCGCCGAGCACCGGACGGCGGAGGTGTGGTTCACCCCGGGCTTCGCGGCGCCCGAGGTCTTCGAGGGCCGTCGGACGCCCGCCACCGACCGCTACGCCTTCGGGGCGATCGCCTACTTCCTGCTGGCGGGCGAGTCCCCGGCAAGCACCCCCGAGCAGGTGCGCGGCCAGTTCCGCGCGCTGCCCGCCCTGACGGCGCTGGACGAGGAGAGCCGGGAGGAGGTGCTGGCCGTCTTCGCGGCCGACCCGGCGGCGCGGCCGGATTCGCTGTCCTCCTGGGTCAAGCGGCTGCGGCAGGCGGTCTTCACCACGACGTCGTCCACCTCGCGGGCGGCGGACGCGGCGGGCGCGGCGGCCGGTGCGGCCGTCGCCGGTCAGGCCGCCGCGCCCGCGCGGCCCGACGCACCGCCGCCGCCGAACGCCGCCCCCGCGCCGGCCCGGCCCACCGCTCCCCCGACCCCGTCCCACGCCCCGGCACCCCAGGACGCCGGGCCCCAGGACGCCGGGCCGGTCGACGCGGGCCCCCAGGACGCGGCGCCGGTGGACGCGGCGCCGCAGGACGCCGGTCGTCCGGCCACGCCCCCGGCCATGCCGACGCCACAGGCGGGGCAGCCGGTGCCACCGGCGGGGCAGCCGGTGCCGACCTCGGCGCCGGGCCCCCAGCCCGATCACCCGACGTTCGCCCTCGGCGCCGCAGGGGGCCCACCCGCCCCCGCACACGTCGCCACCCAGGCGGCCTCTCCGTACGCCACAGGTACGGGGTACGGGTACCCGGGCGCGCCCGGCGGGCAGCAGCCGAACCCCTACGCGACCGCGCCGACGCCGGTCCCCGGCCCGGCGGGGCACGGCGCCCACCCCCCGGCCCCCGCGAAGAAGAAGTCCCGCCGGGCCCTGCTCGTCACCTCCGTCGTGCTCGCCGTGGCCCTCCTCGCCGGCGCGGGCACCTTCGCGGCGACGACGTACCTGGGCGACGACAAGGAGAACGCCGCAGCCTCCCAGGACGGCGAGGACACCACCTCCGACGGCGAGGACGCCACCGAGGAGACCGCCCCGGAGGAGACCGACGGCGCCGAGGACGTCCCGGCCGACGTGGCCCCGACGCCCTCGGGCCCGGAGGAGGACACCGAGGCGGAGAGCCCGGACCCCGCCGCCAGCTCGGAGCCGCCCGTCGTTCCCGAGGACCAGGACGAGATCCCGTTGACGCTCCTCCAGCCGATCGAGGAGAACGGCGGGTTCGAGCAGGCCACGGCCACGCTGGACACGACGTTCTACGCGGACGCGCTCCTGACCCGGCACAGCTGCGGTTCGGTCACCGAGTACGACCTCCAGCGCGGGTGGCGGAAGCTGACCTTCGTCGCGGGCGTCACCGACACCTCGACGGCGGGCAAGCAGCTGCAGCTGACGATCAGCAACGCGGAGGGCAAGCAGCTCGCCACCCGCGCCCTCACGCTGGGCCGCCCGCAGGAGATGAGCGTGGACGTCACCGACGTGCTGCGTGTCCGCATCGACATGGAGCCCAGCGGCTGCGACAACAACCTGGTCGGTGTCCTCGCCGAACCGACGCTGGAGAAGTAGCCCTCAGCCGTTCACCCCCGCGCCCGCCCGGTCGGCCCCGACCGGGCGGGCGTTCGCGTTCCCCGGCCGCCCCGGGCTCCCGTGCTTGCGTTTCATACCCCCTAGGGGTATGAATGAAGGACGGGTTACCCCTCCCGGGTACCCTGGACCTGTTCAGCCGACGTCCGGAGCCGTGATGACCACCGCCGCCTCCCGCACCGCCGAGGTCGAACTCGCCATCGGCGGCATGACCTGCGCCTCGTGCGCCGCGCGGATCGAGAAGAAGCTCAACCGCATGGACGGGGTCGAGGCCACCGTCAACTACGCCACCGAGAAGGCCAAGGTCACCTATGCGGGTGACGTGGCCGTGGCCGACCTCATCGCCACCGTCAAGGCCACCGGCTACACCGCAGCCGAGCCCCCACCCCGCAGTCCGGCCCCCGACACCGGCGGCCCCGACACCGGGGAGGCCCCGGGCGGCCCCGACGCACTGGCGGCGCTGCGTCAGCGGGTGATCGTCTCCGCCGTGCTGTCCGCCCCGGTCATCGCCCTGGCCATGATCCCGGCCCTGCAGTTCACGTACTGGCAGTGGCTGTCCCTGACGCTGGCCGCGCCCGTCGTCGTGTGGGGCGGGCTGCCGTTCCACCGGGCCGCCGTGACCAACGCCCGGCACCGGGCGGCCACGATGGACACCCTGGTCTCGGTGGGCACCTCGGCCGCGTTCCTCTGGTCGCTGTGGGCGCTGTTCCTCGGAACCGCGGGGACGCCGGGCATGACGCACCCCTTCGAGCTGTCGATCTCGCGCAGTGACGGGGCGGGGAACATCTATCTGGAGGCCGCCGCCGGCGTCACCACCTTCCTCCTGGCCGGCCGCTACTTCGAGGCCCGCTCCAAGCGGCGCGCCGGTGCGGCCCTCCGGGCGCTGCTGGAGATGGGCGCCAAGGAGGTCACCGTCCTGCGCGACGGCCGCGAGCACCGCGTCCCGACGGCGGAGCTCGCCGTCGGGGACCACTTCCTCGTCCGCCCCGGCGAGAAGATCGCCACCGACGGCGTCGTGGTGGAGGGCTCCTCCGCCGTGGACGCCTCGATGCTGACCGGCGAGTCCGTCCCGGTGGAGGTGTCCGTGGACGACGCCGTCACGGGCGCCACGCTCAACGCCGGGGGGCGGCTCGTCGTCCGGGCCACCCGCGTCGGCGCGGACACCCAGCTCGCGCGCATGGCCCACCTGGTGGAGGAGGCGCAGAACGGCAAGGCCGCCGCGCAGCGGCTGGCCGACCGCATCTCCGCCGTGTTCGTGCCCGTCGTCATCGTGCTCGCGGTGGGCACCCTCGGCTTCTGGCTGGGCAGCGGCGCCGGGCTGACGGCCGCCTTCACCGCCGCCGTCGCCGTGCTGATCATCGCCTGCCCCTGCGCGCTCGGCCTGGCCACGCCGACCGCCCTCATGGTCGGCACCGGGCGCGGCGCCCAGCTCGGCATCCTCATCAAGGGCCCCGAGGTCCTGGAGACGACCCGCAGGGCCGACACCGTCGTCCTGGACAAGACGGGCACCGTCACCACCGGCAGGATGACGCTGCTCGCCGTCCGCACCGCCGAGGGCGAGGACGAGGAGCGGGTGCTGCGGCTGGCCGGCGCTCTGGAGCACGCCTCCGAGCACCCCGTCGCCCGGGCCGTCGCCACGGCGGCGGCCGAGCGCGTCGGGGAGCTGCCCGCGCCCGAGGACTTCAGGAACGTCCCCGGCCTCGGCGTCCAGGGCGTCGTGGAGGGGCACGCCGTCCTCGTCGGCCGGGAGAAGCTGCTCACCGCGTGGTCGCTCGACCTGCCGGAACCGCTGGCCGCCGCGAAGGCCGAGGCCGAGGCGGGCGGCCGGACGGTGATCGCCGTGGCGTGGGACGGCGCGGTCCGGGCGTTGTTGGAGGTGGCCGACGCCGTCAAGCCCACCAGCGCCGAGGCCGTGCGGCGGCTGCGCGCGCTCGGCCTCACCCCCGTCCTGCTGACGGGCGACAACACCGCCGTCGCCCGCGCGGTCGCCGCGGAGGTGGGCATCGACGAGGTCATCGCCGAGGTCATGCCGCAGGACAAGGTCGACGTCGTTCGGCGACTCCAGAGCGAGGGACGCTCGGTGGCGATGGTGGGCGACGGGGTCAACGACGCCGCCGCCCTCGCCCAGGCCGATCTGGGGCTGGCCATGGGCACCGGCACCGACGCCGCCATCGAGGCGGGCGACCTCACCCTCGTCCGGGGCGACCTGCGGACCGCCGCCGACGCCGTCCGCCTCTCCCGCCGGACGCTGGCCACCATCAGGTCGAACCTCGTCTGGGCCTTCGGTTACAACGTCCTGGCCCTCCCGCTGGCCGCGGCCGGTCTGCTGAGCCCCATGATCGCCGGGGCCGCGATGGCGTTCTCCTCCGTCTCCGTCGTGGCCAACAGCATGCGGCTGCGCTCCTTCAGGGCGGAGCGCTGACGGGCGGATCCCGTCCGGCACGAGGGGGCGGTGCGAGGTGTCACGGACCGCCCCCTCGGTTACCCGCCCGGTGCGCCCCGGCGCCCGCCGGGGCCCGTACCGAAGGAGGCGATGATCATGGCCACCCCGGCGAAGGACATGCTGGAGACGTACCCCGCGTCGCTGGGCGAGGTCGACCGGGTGGCGCTCGCGCGCTGCATCGAGGAGTGCTTCGCCTGCACGGAGGCCTGTACCGCCTGCGCGGACGCCTGCCTCTCCGAGGACGAGGTCGCCCAACTGCGGAAGTGCATCCGCACCAACCTCGACTGCGCGGACATCTGCGACACGACGGGCCGGGTCCTCTCCCGCCACACCGAGTACGACGCGAACATCACCCGCGCCATGCTGGAGGCCTGTGCGACGGCCTGCGCGGCGTGCGCCGACGTGTGCGAGCGGCACGCCTCCGGCCACGCGCACTGCCGCGTGTGCGCCGACACCTGCCGTCGCTGCGAGTCGGCCTGCCGCGACCTGCTGGCCACGCTCGGGTAGGCGGCACGCTCGGGTAGGCGGCACGCTCGGGTAGGCGCCGCGCGAACGGGTTTCCGTGCGGCCGCGCCGGGCACGCGCTGTGCACGGACCCCTTGCGGACCAGGACGGAGGCACCATCATGCTGAGGGCCATCGCAGACGTTCTGCGCTCCATCGGCGGAGCGCTCGCGACCCTCGTCACCCTGCCCTTCCGGGCCGTCGCCCGGCTGTTCAGCGGAGCGTCGAGCAGCGCCCGCGGCCGGCACTGACCCGGAGACGAACGCGCGGCTGCCCCGGACCGTCCGGTCCGGGGCAGCCGCGTGGTGCGCGGTACGTCAGTCGAAGTCGACGCAGACGTTGCCGCCGGAGAGGTTGATCAGGCCGTACTGGTCGCCGTACGAGTTGCAGGCGTTCACGACGGTCGTGATCTCCGTCTCGTATTCGTCGCCGCCACGGTCGCAGGCGGCGGCGGTCCCCGCGCCGGCCATCACGCCGAAGGCGGCGATGGCGGTGGCGGCGGCCAGGGTACGGATGCGGGTCATGTCTCTCCTCCAGGTTGAGGGGGGTAAATGTGATCAACTGCAATTTCGCACCGAACCGCCCTTTTCACACCTGGAGTGAGCCATCTGCGCGAGCCGCCGCCCCACACCCCCGCACCGCTCGGACGGCCGAGGACGATAGACAACTCCACGCGGGAAAAGGGAAGTTCCACCCCCGTGCCCCGGGCCCGGACCGCCCGACCCGGGCCACTCGATTACCTCGGGAGGCGCACACGGGAGGACCCGACGCCCGCCCACCCGCAGCGCCCGCACCGTGACGGCGATCGCCGTCCCCGCTGCCGCGCGGAAGCCACCGGCCCGTGGCGGATGGCCCACGAGGGTGAAGACGGCGGGACGGGGACGGCACGCTACCGGGACGGCGGTGCGGCGGCCTGCATCGTGGACCCCGCGCGTCGGCCCACCGCCGTCGCGCCGCCGTCGGACCGTCCCGGAAGGGGAATGCGATGTCTGTGGCCCTGAACCTGCTCGTGGAGATCCTGCACGAGACCTTCGGCCTCCCGCGGATGAACCTGCATCCGCACGCGACGTTCGCCGAACTCGACATGGACTCCCTCGCCCTGACCGAACTGGGCACGATCATCGAGGAGCGCACCGGCCTGCGCATGGAGCGCTTCGCCGTCACCTGCAACCTGACGGAGGCCGCCGACCTCCTCGACCGCGCCGCCGACGCCTATCTCGACTCCCTCGCCACGGGCGAGACGGTCTGAGACGCGGGCGAGACGGTCCGAGGCGCGGGCGAGACGGTCCGCGGCGCGGGCGGGCGGCGCCTCACTGCGGCGGCTGCGGCTTCAGCAGTACGAAGTCCGCCCCCGCGCCGTCCACCACGACCGCCATGCGGCCGACGCCCTCGGCGTCGTCGGGCCCCGTCCGGAGCGTGCCGCCGTTCTCCTGGGCGCGGGCCACGGCGGCGTCGACGTCCTCCACCGCGAACACGGGGTGCCAGTAGGGCGTGCCGCCCATCTCCGCGAAGGCGTCGGCGGGCAGCTCCATCAGCCCGCCGTGCATCCGCTCCTCCGGCTGACCGGCCGGCGTCAGGCACGTGTAGGTGCCCTCCGCGTCCCCCGGGAGCGGCATGTCGTCGAAGCGCCAGCCGAAGACCTCGCCGTAGAAGCTCCGGGCCCCGGCGGCGTCCGTGGTCATCAGCTCCGTCCAGCACAGGCTGTTGGGGTCGTCCGTCATCTGCAGGCCGGAGGACCCGCTCGTCCCGGGCTGCCAGGCGGCGAACTGCCCGCCCTGCGGGTCGGTGTACTGGGCCATCCTGCCCTCGCCCGGTACCTCCATCGGAGGGACGCGGACCGTACCGCCGAGCCGCTCCACCGCCCGCGTCGTGACGTCGATGTCGTCGGTGCCGAAGTAGATCATCCAGGCCGGGCGGGTGCCCTGCTCCTCCAGCTTGCCGACGGCGCCGACGTACTTGCCGTCCTCCTGGAACATGGCGTACCCGATCTCGCCGTCCTCGCCCTCCATCGTTTCGGTGCCCCAGCCGAACACGGAACGGTAGAAGGCGGTGGCGGTGTTGATGTCCGGAGCACCCAGGTCCAGCCAGGACGGCGAGCCGGGCACGAAGTCGGTAGTGATCATGGCGATGTCCTTTCGCGTCGATCCCCTCCGCGTCAGGTTCGCACCCGCCTCTGACAGTCGCCTCCCGACACGGTTCAGGTCCGAACGCGCCGCTTCCTGCCCGCCGGAGGGCCCGGTGGTGCGGTGGGCGCCGGGACCGCCGAACCCGCCCGGTCTCCCGCCGGGGCCGCCGGCTCGGCGGGCGCCGGCACGTCCGGCCGCACCGCGTGCGCCGGCAGCCGGGGCTCCAGCCGCACCATCCCCACCGCCGAGACGGTCACCCCGGCCGCCAGCAGCAGCCACATGCCCGTCGGGGACAGCGTCAGCAGGGCCGTCAGCACCGCCGGGGCCAGCGCGATCGGCACCGCCCAGGAGAGCTGATAGACCGCCATGTGACGGCCGCGCGTCGCCTCCGGGGCCGCCTGGGCGACCAGCGCGGAGGCCGTCGCCCCGTGCATCAGCTCACCGGCGGTGAACGCCGCCGTCGCCACGAAGACGCCGACGATCAGCGTGGTGCCGTTCGACAAGGCGCCGAGCAGCGCGAAGCCGCCGAAGGAACCGGCGAACACGACCGCGCCGAGCGCCACCGCGCGCGTCCTGCGGTACCGCACGAGGAAGCGCGTCACCGGGATCTGGAGCAGCGCGATGCACACCGTGTTGACCGCGTACAGCACCCCCACGAGCGAGTGGGACGCGTCGAGTTCCTGCGTGATGTAGACGGGCAGGCTCACCGACAGCACCATGTAGCCGAACGCCGTCGGCACGTTCAGCGCCGTCAGCCCCATGAACGGCCGGTTCCGCATCACCGTGCGGAAGCCGCTGCCCGGCACGGGCGGGCGTCCGGCGGCCGACGCGGCCCTGCTCCCCGTCCCGATGGTGCGGATGAGCAGCGCCGCCGAGACGTACCCGGCGCTGACGACCAGCACGATCACCGTGTACGCCGAGTCGCTGCCGAGCGCCAGCAGCCCGCTGGCGACCAGCCCGCCCACGCCCAGCCCCGCGTTGCGCAGGCTGCGCTGCGCGGCGAGCAGCGTGTCGCGTTCCGTGCCGCGCGCGATCTCCGCCACGAAGGACTGCACGGCGGGCGGGAACGAGACGTCCCCGAGGCCGACGAGCAGCAACACCCCGAACATCGCGTACCCGTCGTCGACCAGCGGGTAGGCGCAGAAGCCGACCGCCCGCAGCAGGTAGCCGCCGACGAGGACGGCCCGCGCCCCGAAGCGGTCGATGAGGACGCCGGCCGCCGGGTTGCTCAGCAGCGCGAGGACGGCCGCGGCCGTCATGATGGTGCCGACCTGCGTCAGGGGCAGGTCGGTCACGTGGTGGAAGTACAGCAGCGACAGTGGCAGGAACATGCCACTGCCGGTGGCATCGACCACCATGCCCAGCATGTACCGGGCCCTGGTCGACGGCCGCTTCACGAGGCGCCCTCCAGGGCCGCTTCCACCACGGTTTCGGCCAGAACGCGTTCGCCCAGCGCCCGCAGCCGACGCTCGGCCTCGGCCCGTGACGGCCCCGAGGCCACCGCCGCCGACAGGAAGTCCGACGACGTGGCCGCCCGGGGAATCACCTGGCCCGGCCGGACGTACACCCAGAAGCCCTCCACCCACGGCTCGTCCGGCACGCCGGGTACCGCACGGACGCGGCCGGGCCGCTTCATCGTCAGCACCTGGCCCGCCATGGCGCGCGGCCGGGGCCGCTCACTGCCCGCCGGGCCCGTCAGGCCCGCCAGCGGCAGCCCCGCCTCGGCGCGGGAGGCGTACGCCCCCAGGTGCATGCCGAACAGCACCTCGAACACCTCCCGGATCTTCGCGCCCCCGGGGCGGCAGGCGATCTCGCACAGCACGAGCCGGTCGTCGGGAGTGTGGAAGATCTCGGCGTGGAACGCGTGGTCACGCAGCCGCGAGCCGCCGCCCGTGAGCGCCGCCAGCGTCCGGTCCGTCAGCTCCAGCAGCCGGGGCGTCAGCGGGTCGTCCTCATCGAGCGTCAGGTCGACGCGCGGGCCCGGGTCGGCGCCGAAGGAGGACAGGTCGTACTGGTACTGCGAAGGCCACGCCACCGCGACGCGGCCGTCCACGACGAGTCCGTCCACGTGGCACATCCGGCCGGGCACGAACGCCTCCAGCAGGACGTCCTCGCGCGGCGCGGCGCCGGTGAACAGCGCGGCCAGGCAGTCCGCCAGCTCCGCCTCCTCCCGGACGACGCGCAGCCCGATCGCGTTGAAGCCGTCGCGCTCCTTGAACACCAGCGGCAGCCCGTGCACGTCGGCGAACGCCCGGGCCGCCCCGGCCGTCGCGGGCACGGCGTGCGGGGCGACCTCCACCCCGTGCTCCGCCGCCAGCCGCTTCATCAGCAGCTTGTCCCGGAACGGCAGGACGTCCCGCGGCCACGCCCCGGCCAGCCCGAGGCGTTCGCGCAGCCACGCCGCCCGCGCGACGTCCGCCTCGTGGAAGGCGATCACCGAGGTGACGCGGTGCCGGACGGCCAGCTCCAGGGCCCGTTCCAGGACGTCGGGGGCGTCGAAGTCGTCGAAGACCTCCAGGCGCGCGTAGCCGAGGTCGCCCTCCGGGGGCTCCTCACCGGCCGCCAGGATCTTCCCCCGGTCGGCGAGCACGACGACGTCGCCCTCCAGCCCGGTCAGCCACTCCCGGTAGGGGAAGGGCTCCAGCGGATTGCGGTGCAGCACCAGGACGCTCACGCCGGGCTCACCGTCCGCTCCACGATCTCCGCCACCCGCGCCCGGCGGGAGACGCCGTCGGCCGCGCGCACCCGCACGTCGACGACCTCCTCGACGACCTCCGCCCCGCGCAGCACGGCGGCGGTCGTGTCCTCGGCGGTGACGGCCACCAGGCCCAGCCGGTCCCAGTTGTCGGCCACGTCCCGGACGGTCTGACCCGGCCGCGCGGTGAGCCGCACGTCCAGGACGTCGTCCCGGTGCAGCGCCTCCTCGACCCCGCCGACGGACTCCACCTCCCCCGGCTCGCCCACCACCGCCCGCACCGCCGCCCCGGCGTGCGCCTCGGGCCGGTCGGGCAGCTCCTGAACCAGCCGGAACGGCCAGCCGAGGGCCAGCGTGCCGAGGTCCACCCCGTACGCGGCCCGCACCAGCTCCGGAATGGCGTCACCGGCGATCCGGTTGTGGCTCTCGATGACCCGCACGCCCCGCTCACCGATCCGTATCTCGGTGTGGCAGACCCCGTCGCGGAAGCCCATCAGATCCAGGAAGCGGCCCACGTCGGCCCGGACGCGCTCCTCCGTCGCGGGCGCCAGCCGTGCGGGCAACGCGTGGCCCAGCTCGGCGAAGTGCGCCGGATGCGTGAACTTCTCCGTGATCGCGACCACGACGTGCCGGCCCGCGAAGCTGAACGACTCGACGCTGAACTCCGGCCCGTCGAGGTACTCCTCCATCAGGAAGTCCCGCAGCAGGAACAGCGACGTCACACGGTCGGTCCGGGTCCCCGACAGCGCGCGCACGCGGGCCCACACCCGGTCCGCGTCCTGCGGCCCGTCCACGCGCTGCACGCCGATGCTCGCCGTCGCGTCCGTCGGCTTCACGATGAACGGGTAGCCGCACCGCACACCGAACTCGTCCAGCTCCGCCCGGCTCCGCAGCGGCGCCGCCGCCACCGCCCCCGGGTCGACGGCCGCCAGGTGGGCCCGCATGACCTGCTTGTCGCGGAAGCGCAGGGCGACCTCGTGCCCCGTACCGCCCAGGCCGAACAGGTCGTTGACGCGGGCCGCGTTCTCCAGCCCCGGCTCGGTCAGCGAGGTGGCCGCCGCGAACCCCGGCGACGCGAACAGCTCGCGCACGACAGGCTCCACCAGCTCCCACCGCGTGTAGTCCACGACCGTCAACGACGCGGCCAGCCGCCGCTGCTCCTCGCTCGCCTTGGTCGGATGCTGGAGCAGCAGCACGTGCAGCCCCAGCTCCACCGCCTGACGCACGGTCTCGTCGGTCGCCCCGACGAGCAGCACGGTCCGTTCCGTCCTCACCGGCCCTCCCCCTCCGTCCGGCCCGCGCCGGGATCACCGGCGGCGTGCGACCAGATGCTCAGATACCGCTCGCCCGTGTCGGGCAGCACGGTCACGATCGTCCTGCCCGCGCTCTCCGGCCGACGGGCGACGCTCAGCGCCCCGCAGACGGCCGCCCCAGAGGAGATGCCCGCCAGGACCCCGACCCGCGCCGCCAACCACCGCGCCGTCGCCAGGGCGTCCTCGTCGGAGACGACCAGCACCTCGTCGATGAGGCCGACGTCCGTCGTCGGGGCGACGAAACCGCCGTTGAGCCCCGGAATGGCGTGCTCCCCGGCCCGCCCCCGCGTCAGCAGCGGCGACGAGGCCGGCTCCACCCCGATCGCCCGGACCCCCGGGTCGCGCTCCTTCAGGTACCCGGCGGTGCCGCACAGCGTCCCGCCCGTCCCGATCCCGGCCAGGAACACGTCCACCCGGCCCTCGGTGTCGGCCCAGACCTCCGGGCCCGTGCTCTCCCGGTGCGCCGCCACGTTCGCGGCGTTCTCGTGCTGCCGGGCGAACCACGAACCCCGCGTGCGCTGGTGCAACTCCCACGCCCGGTCGATGGCGCCCTGGTAGAGCAGCTCACGCGGCGTCAGCACGACCTCCGCGCCCAGCGCCTCCAGCAACGCGATCCGCTCCCGCGTGACGCTGTCGGGCAGCACGATCACGCACCGGTACCCGCGCACCGCGCTGAGCGCTGCCAGCGCGATCCCGGTGTTCCCCGACGTCGCCTCGATCACGGTCCCGCCGGGCGCGAGCCGCCCGGACTCCTCGGCGGCCCGCAGCATCCACAGCGCCGTCCGGTCCTTGACACTGGAGAGCGGGTTCGCCGCCTCCAGCTTGCCGAGCACCTGGACGCCGGGCGCCCCGTTCTCGACGGGGATCCTGAGCAGGGGGGTGTTGCCGATCAACTCGTCGATGCCGTCGACGACCCGTGGCGCGACGGTCAGCGGCTCCAGTGACATGCGGTGGGACACAGGCGGTCTCCGTTGCTGGTGGGGTGTGGACGAATGCGGCGCCGTGCGCGGACCCACCGGGGTCACCACGAGCCCATCGTTGCGGTCTGACGGAGCAGTTCGAGGCGGTGCCGGGGCACGTCCCGGTCGGCCAGGGAGGCGCCGGGGGCCTGCGTCGTCGCCCCGGGCGGCACGTCCCTCAGCACCATGGAGTGCGCGCCGATCAGCGCGCCGTCCCCCACGGTCACCGGGCCCAGGACGGAGGCGCCCGTGCCGAGGACGACACCGTCCCCGATCACCGGGTGACGGCGCTCCCCCGGCGCCCGCAGGTTGTCCTCCCACCAGCCCCGGGCGCCGAGCGTCACCTGGTGGTAGATCGTCACGTCGTCACCGACCACGGCCGTCTCACCGACCACCACGCCCGAACCGTGGTCGACGAACACCCGCCGCCCCAGCACGGCGCCCGGATGCACCTCCACCCCGGTGGCGAAGCGGGCCGGCAGGCTCACCAACCGCGCGGCGATCCGCCGTCCCCGCCGGTGCAGCCGGTGCGCGACACGATGGGACCACAGCGCCGGCAGCGCCGGATGCAGCAGCGCCTCCCGTCGGTTCCGGATCGCGGGGTCCCGCTCCACGACGGTCCGCAGATCCTCCGCCAGCGTGCGCCGCAAACCGAGCGGCGGGGGCGTTCCGGCGCCCCCGCGCACGCGCCGACCCGTCACACCTCTCGGCACATTCCTGACGTCCACATCCGGCACGACGGCTCCTCGCTCGCCTTCGGGGTAACGCCCCTCACGCTGCCACCCGCCGCCCGAGCCCCGCTCGAACCCGCCGCACGCCCCTCTTCCCCGAGGAGGCCCCAACGCCCGCCGTGCCGTGTCCGCACCGAAGCGTGGCCCTCTCCGCGCCACCGATCGATGCCGGATTCCGAGGGGCGTCGGGCCGCTCTGTTTTCCGCCACTCGACGTCCGCCCCGCAAACCTCTCCGGGATTCGCGGGGGCCCAGCGGGGCGCACGTGACCGAAAGAGCATCTCACGCGGCCCATTATTCCCGGTTTCACCCTGAACACCTGTCCGGAAAAAGCCCGTCCTTTCATGCCCAGGCCGGGTACCCGTCCGGCCCGACCGATCAGAAGGACCTCAGTGAGAAAGACATCAGACGCAGACTCCGCCGCCGTACCCACCGAAGTCGACGAGGTCCGGGAATGGCTTGCCGTATTCCTCTCGGAGCCGCACGAGGACCTCGGACGAAAGGGCAGCGTCTGCCCCTTCGTCGAGCCCGCCCTGCGAGCGGGGTCCCTGTGTATCGAGACGATCAGGTACGACACCGACAACCACTGGCACGGCATAGCGGATGCCATGCGAAGCCAAATGGACAACTACGCCGAGCGCACCTGGCCCGAGGGGAAGGAGTCGGTTTCCTCGCTGACGACCGTGCTGCTCGGCATGCCCGCGCATCACTGGCCCCTGCTCGACGAGGCACAGCGCCGAGTGAAGGGCGAAGCGGCGCGTCGTGGCTTGATGATCGGGCAGTTCCATCCCCACTGACGTTTTCTCAGCGAAATGATCTCCGCGAAGGGGTATGAATCCCCCGTGCGTGAGCAGGCCGGTCGGGCTGGGCCCGGCCGCAGGCAGACGTAAAGCCCCTGGTAGGACAGGTCTCACCACAAGATCATGTCCGCAACACCAGAGGCTTCACGTTGGTCACCTATGTTGCCACGCTCGACGTCCCACGCCATGTCGTGGCGTACCTGTCCCGTCTGCTGGCCGCGCGCCGACGGCGACTTGGCACTCCGCGTGGCAGCCGCGCGCTCGGCCCGTTCCGCCAGGCCGTGCTGGTGCTGCGCTGGTTCCGCGAGCGCGGCTGCGTGCACTGCCTGGCCCGCGACGCCGGGGTCTCCCAGGCCACCGGCTACCGCTACCTGCACGAGGGCATCGACGTCCTCGCCGACCAGGCCCCGGACCTCCACGAGGTCCTGGAACACAGTCAGCACGACGGCATGACCCATGTGATCCTCGACGGCACGCTCATCGAAACGGACCGCCTCACCGGCGTCCGGGACAACGGCAACGACCTCTGGTTCAGCCAGAAGAACAAGGCGTTCGGCGGGAACGTCCAGTTCCTCGCAGCACCCGACGGCACCCCGCTGTGGGTCTCCGACGCCGAGCCAGGGTCCACCCCCGACATCACCGCCGCCCGCATCCACGCTCTGCCCGCGCTGTACAAGGCGGCAGCCGACGGCCTGCCCACGCTCGCCGACAAGGGCTACCTCGGCTCCGGAATCGGCGTCCTCGTCCCGGTCCGGCGCCCGAAGGGCCGGTCCGAACAGGCCCTGGACGCCGACACGCGCACCACGAACAGCCTGATCACAGGCGTCCGAGCCCTCGGCGAACGCGCCGCAGCCGAACTCAAGCAACGCTGGCGCACCCTGCAACACGTCACCATCAGCACCAGCCGAATCGGCGACATCGCCCGCGCCGCCCTCGTCCTCAACAAGATCTGGAAATGATCAACGCTGAGAAAACGTCACTGCCCGGAGCCTTCGGTGTGGAACTCGTCGTTCACGGTGGCACGAGCGCCTCAGCCCACCTTCGCCATCCGCCGGATGGCGGTGCACGACATCCTATTCCTGCACGACGATCCGGCACTCTTCGCCGAGTATGATCGACGCTTCGGTGACCGCTACCGCACGAAACGTTCCGGTAGCCATCTCCCGCAACGTTTCGTCGATCTGTACGAGACCGCGGCGAAAGGTGTCGCACCGAAGTCGGAGTACATCGCCTACCAGAGCATTGACACGCTGCTCTCCCTGCAGCAACCCCACACCGACCACCCGGCCGAAATGACCTTCTACCTCGTCGGCCAGGCGAAGGAACTGCTCTTCAAGCTGGTGTACGAGGAGATCTGCGCAGCCCGCCTGTCCCTCGTCGTCGACGAGGCCGACAAGGCGGCATGGAACCTGCGGCGCGCCGCCAAGGCACTCGGACCGCTGACGACGACCTGGGACGTCCTCAGCGGAATATCACCTGCGGAGTTCAACGCCTTCCGCGATCAGCTGGGATCTGCTTCCGGAATCGACTCCTTCATGTACCGCATGCTGGAATTCACGCTCGGACGGAAGTCGGAGTCCATGGCACGTCGGCACGCGGACGTGGTCGGCGTGTCGGAGTCCGTCCACCGGGCCCTGCACCGAAGCAGCGTCTACGACGAGGCCCTGGAGCTGCTGCACCGGCGCGGCCTCCTCGCCGGCGCATCCGGCGACGGGGCGTGGGAGCCCGAAGCCGCACGACAGGCGTGGGCCCGCGTCTACCAGGAGCACGGCCCGGCGAGCGACCTGTTCCGGCTCGGCGAGACGCTCGTGGACCTCGCCCACGCGTTCAGCCGATGGCGTTCACTCCACCTGCTGCTGGTCGAACGCACCATCGGCAACAAACCCGGCACCGGGGGCACCACCGGAATCGACTGGCTGCGGCAGGCGGCCGAGCATCGCTTCTTCCCCGAGCTGTGGGAGGCGCGATCCGTGCTCCCGTCAGGCGCCCCTCCGTGGTGAGGCGCGGGGCGATCAGGAGAACCGGCGAACACACCCAGAGAGGCGACGGCATGACACCGGGCATCAAGGTGGCTCAGCGCATCACCGAACGCTACCGAACGCTGAGCCCCGCGTCCGCGCGGGCCTTCGACGCGGCGGCGAAGTCGCTGCCGGGGGGCGACACACGGACCATGACCACCTACGCGCCCTATCCGCTGTACTTCAGCCGCGGGGACGGCGCACGGGTCCAGGACCTCGACGGTCGCTGGTATCACGACATAGTGGCCAACTACGGCGCCCTCACCCATGGCCACAATCACCCCGCGCTGACGGAGTCCGTGCACCGGCAGATTCAGCGGGGCACCGCCCTGGGAGGGCCCAGCACCCTTCAGTACGAGCACGCCGACCTGCTGCGTGCCCGCGTACCGGCCCTCGAACGCCTGCGGTACTGCAATTCAGGCACCGAGGCCACGATGTGGGCCCTGCGGACGGCGCGCGCCCATACCGGCCGGGACGTCATCGTGAAGATCGACGGCGGATACCACGGTACGCACGACTGGGGCCACGTCAGCGCGTTCATGCCCGGCGGGACGACCCACCCGCAACTGCTTCCCGACCTCGCGCCCGCGGAGCTGGCGCCGGGAGTGCCCGACTCCGTCCTGCGGGCCGTGGTGACCGTTCCCTTCAACGACGCGGAGGCGGTCGCGGACGTGCTGTCCCGGCTCCGTGGTCGGGTGGCCGGCGTGATCGTGGAGCCGGTGCTCGGCGTGGGGGGCGGCGTCCCCGCCCACCCCGGGTATCTCGAGGAGGTGCGGCGGCTGACCGTACGTGACGGCGTTGTGCTGATCTTCGACGAATGTGCCACGTTCCGCCTGGGGCCCTGGCAGGTGAAGCACGGGGTGCGTCCGGACCTCAGCACGTTCAGCAAGGTCGTGGGAGGCGGTCTGCCCATCGGTGTGTTCGGTGGCCGGGCCGACATCATGTCCCTCTTCTCCCCCTCGCAACCGCAACCCGTTCATCACGCCAGTGCCTTCGGCGGGAACAGCCTGTCCCTGGCCGCCGGTACCGCCGCACTGAAGACCTTCGGCGACGCCGAGATCGCCCATCTCGACCGCCTCGGTGAAAGACTCCGCTCCGGCCTCGACGCGGCGGCCCGGAGCGCCGGAGTCGCAGGAAGGAGCGTCGGCGAGGGAGGCCTGAGCTACTTCCACTTCGGTACCGCGCCGCCTCAGGACGCCGCCGGTACCGCAGCGGCACGCCGGGGCAGGGGGCGTCTGCGCGCCCTCGTCCACCTCCACCTGCTCAACGAGGGGTTCCTGACGGCACGCCACGGCCTGATGTGCCAGCACATCGTGACCGGGACACCGGTCATCGACGCGTTCGTCGAGGCGTTCGCCCGCACGTTGCGTGTGCTACGTCCCTACGTGGCCGATCACCACCCCGAGCTCCTGAGGGACCGCCCGGTCGGTCCGCCCACCCCGCCGATGGAGCCGAACGGTGAGGCCGCCCGATGACAGCGCCTCACCTGTGGACCCTGCGGCGGACCCGCGCAGCCCTTCGCCGCGCCGAGATCTCCCCCGCCGAATACGCTGCGGAGCTCAGGAGTCGCCAGAAGCGGCTGGCCGACCTGTGCGCCTTCATGGACGACGCCGGGGCTTGGCCGCCCGTCGAGCCACGGCCGACGGGTCCGCTCGGAGGTGTGCCCCTCGCCGTGAAGGACAACATCGACGTGGCGGGCGTCCCCACGACGGCCTGCACGCCCGCCCTGCGCCACCACACTCCACTGCGACACTCCGCCGCCTGGCGACGCTGCGCGGAGGCGGGCGCGGAGCTGATGGGGAAGACGACGCTGCACGAACTGGCCTACGGGGTGACCGGTGCGCACGCCGAGCACCTCACCGCCCGCAACCCGGTGGACCTCAGCAGACTCGCGGGCGGCAGTAGCTCCGGCACGGCGGCGGCCGTGGCCGCCGCGATCGCACCGGCCGGGCTGGGCACGGACACCGGCGGATCCGTCCGCATCCCGGCCGCGCTCTGCGGTGTCGTCGGCTTCCGCCCCAGCACGGGCCGCTACCCGAGCGAGGGGGTCGTCCGCATCTCACCCACGCGTGACACGGTCGGTGTCCTGGCGCGCAGCGTCGACGACGTGCGCCTGCTCGACGCGGTACTCAGCGGTGAACGGCCATCTCCCCCGCCCCCGCCGCCTTCCCTACCTCCCGTCCTCGCGCTGCCCCGTGCGACGTCCTGGGCCGGACTCGATCCGGAGGTGGCCCGCGTGGCGGAGGAGGCGTGCGACACCCTGCGTGCTGTGGGGTGGTCCCTGCTGGAGCTCTCACAGCCGCTGTACGACTCGGCCGCGCTGCTGGAAGCCGCCACCACGGTGCCGTTGGCGGAGACGCGAACGGCCGTGACCGCGTACCTGCGTCAGCACGGTTCTTCGCTGACGTTCGACGCGGTGCTCCAAGCGATCGCCTCACCCGACGTACGCGGCGTCCTGGAGCCCCTCCTCGACGGCCCCGCCATCGACCCCGGCTCGTACCGCGCGGCCCGGCTCGTGGGATACGCAACGGCCGGTGCCGCCCTGCGGGCCCTTCGGCACAGCGGAGCCGCCGCGTTCCTGTCCCCCACCACGACCACACCCGCACCGCCCATCGGAACCGGTGAGTGGATGACGTCAGGAGGGCGCGAACGTCCGACCTTCACCACCTACATCCGCAACACCGCGCCGGCCGCCGTCTGGGGGTGGCCCTCGCTGACGGTGCCCGCCGGGTACACCTCCAGCGGCCTCCCCGTCGGGCTGCTGCTCGACGCCCCGCGCCACCATGACCAGCAGCTGCTCGACGTCGGTCACCGGTGCGCGCACCACCTGTCCGCCGTACGCCGTCCTCTGGATCCGGAGACCCCATGACACCCGTCAGCCGACAAGACGCCGTACCCGCTTCCGGCTGGGGAGCCGAGCGGCTGGATCTCAACGCCTACCTCCGTCGCGTGGGCCTGCGCGACCTCCCGGAGGCCGCCACCCCCGGGGCGTCCCAAGCCACCCTCCACACGGTGCACGCGCTGCACCGCGCCCACCTGGCCGCCATCCCCTTCGACAACATCGACCTCGTGCTGGGCGTCCCGGTGAGCCTGGAGCCCGGCGCGATCGTGGAGAAGCTGTGCCGACACCGACGCGGAGGGTGTTGCCACGAGCACAACCTGCTCTTCGCCCTTGTGCTCGAACGCCTGGGGCTGCCCGTCGAGCGCCTCGCGGCCCGCGTCCTGCTCGGCGGGGAGGGCCCGCGGCCGCGTACCCACATGCTGCTCAAGGCGCGGATCCAGGACGAGGAGTGGCTGTGCGACGTGGGTTTCGGATCGGACGGCTACCTCGACCCGCTGCCGGCCAGGGACGGGGCGGAGGTGAGGCAGTACGGCCGGAGATTCCGGGTCGTGGCCCACGACCGGTTCCGGTGGAGCGTCGATGCCTTGAAGCCCGACGGGTGGACGTGCCTGTACGAGTTCACGCACGAACCGCGACAGCCCATGGACGTCACCGTCGCCCACCACTTCCTGAGCACCCACCCGAGGTCCATGCTGCGCACGGCACCGCTGCTGCAACGGCTGACGGCCGACACCTGGCTCCACCTGCGGGGCGACCACCTCAGGCGCGTCACTCCGTCAGGGGAAGCGGCCGAACACGTCACCCGGGACACTCTCCCCGGCGTTCTCCGCGACTTCGGCATAGCGCTCAACCCGCGCGAACTCGCCGGCCTGAGGTGTCTTTTCCCAGAGCGTGCACCGAACGGAGCGGAGTAGCGGCATGGAACCCACACGGTCGGTCCTGGACAGCGGCAGGCTTCCCAACGACCACGAGGACACACACCTCATACGGCGCTACGAGGCGCACGGAGGAGACGCCCGCGACCTCGTCTACCTGAGCCTGGGTGAGACGTGGAAGGCCGTCGCACCCGGGCTGGCGGCGACGCTCGCCGAGCAGGTGCCCGCCCACGCGCACGGCTACACCTTGTCCCCCTACGGGCTGCCCGCCCTGCGCGAAGTGCTGCGGTCCTACATCACCCGGACACACCACCTGCCGCCGACCGGTGCCGCACCGTACGACGTGGCCGTGAGCCAGAGTGGCACGCGGGCCGCCATGTCGGACTTCGGCCGCCTGCTACTCCGTGGCACCCGGACGGCCGACGCGACGCCCACGGCTCTCGTTCCCTCCCCCGGCTGGGACTACGGCGGCGTACTCGCGCCACTCGGCTACCGGCTGCGTTCCTACTCCCTACGCCCCGACCAGGGGTGGCAGCCGGACGTCGAGGAGATCGAGGCGATGCTGGACCGGGCGGGGCGCGATGTTCTCCTCGTCCTCAACCCCCAGCACAACCCGACCGGCACCGACTGGGCGGCCGACCGGGTCAGGAGCATCATCAGAGCGGCCGCGACGCACCGCGCGGCCGTCCTGATCGATGACGCGTACTACGCGATCCACACCCCCGGCCATCCTCCCACCAATGCGCTGCGGATCCTGGTGGAGGAGATGCGGCGGACCACCGCTCCGTGGCTGGCCACCAGAACGCTGGGCAAGCAGTTCCACTGCAACGGCTGGGGTATCGGGGCCCTCACCGCCGCTCCGGCCACCCTGGTCGGTCTGGCGCGGATCGCGCAGGAGCGCTCGTACGGCTGTGCACTGCCCTTGCAGGCAGCCATGGCGGCCTGGCTGGAGAAGGACGCGGCGAACGCCTTCCTTCACCACCTGCGTGGGGCGTACGCCTCGGCACGCAGACAGGTCACGGACCGTCTCCACAGCGATCTCGGCTTTCCGCCGCAGGCCGTGCACGCCGGAACGTGCAGCGCCTACCTGCGGTTCCGGGTACCGGCTCGCTTCGTACGCGACGGCACGGAGGCGCACTACCGCCGGTTGTGCGTGGCCGCCGGAGTCATACCGGGTGCGGGCAGCATGACCGGTACGCCCAACACACCGCCCCGGGGGGCCGGTACGTCGAGCCCGTATGTGCGTCTGTTCGTGGGGCAGCCGGGGCACGTACTCGACGAAGCGCTGGACCGGCTCGCCCGGGCAGGGCTCGGCTGGTGAGCCTCCGCACGACCACGGTGGCCCGCCGACCGCACCGGCGCCGGCCCGGTACGACGCCGACACCGCCCGGCATGCACCGGAACAGCAAAATGGCCCGGCGCTGATGCGCCGGGCCATTTCGGCCAGTAGCGGGGACAGGATTTGAACCTGCGACCTCTGGGTTATGAGCCCAGCGAGCTACCGAGCTGCTCCACCCCGCGTCGGTGAACACCACCCTACGCCATTCCTGACCCTCCTCCGACCACGCCCCCGGGAGGCTCCCGCCACCTCCCGGAAATCCCCTACCGGTGGCGTCCGGAAAAGGCGGACACTCGTCTCATGACTGACATGGACGCGTTCCGGCAGGCGGTCACCGCCTGGGCCGCCGGAGGCCCCGGCGACCCGGCCCAGGAGCTGGCCGCACGGCTGCCCGTGCGGACGGTCGTCCTCCTCGAAGGCCCGAGCGACGCCGCGGCGGTCGGCGCGCTGGCCACCCGCCACGGCCGGGACCTCGCCGCCGAAGGCGTGTGCGTCCTGCCCATGGGCGGGGCCATGAGCGTCGGCCGCTACGCGACCCTCCTCGGGGCACCCGGCCTCGGCCTGCGGCTGACCGGCCTGTGCGACGAGGCGGAGCGCCCGTACTACGCGCGCGCCTGGCAACGCGCCGAGGCGCCCAAGCGCGACGTCTTCGTCTGCGCGGCCGACCTGGAGGACGAACTGATCCGCGCACTCGGCACCCGCCGGGTCACGGAGCTCGTCCGAGCCCAGGGCGACGACCGCGCCCTCCACACGTTCCTGCGCCAACCGGCGCAGCAGGGCCGCCCCGCGTCCCAGCAACTGCGGCGCTTCCTCGGCACGAAGAAGGGTCGCAAGATCCACTACGGCCGCGTCCTCGTCGAGGCCCTCGACCCCGACCGCACCCCCACCCCCCTCACCTCCCTCCTCACCACCCTCTGACCCATCCGGGCCTGCTCCTCCGCCCCTCCCGAACGTGACCAGGACCGTCATCGACCTCGACGAGGCGATGGTCACCGAAGCCATGCGCATCTTCGGCACGAAGACGAAGGCCAAGGCGGTGCGCCTCGCCATGGAGGACGCCGTCAAGCGCCACCTCCGGCAAAAGCTCTTCGACGCCATGGACGCCGACGATCTCGACTTCAGCGACATCCTCGCGGCGACCGGCCCCCGCAACGCCGACTGCACCCCTCAAGCGCGGCAACGGAGACGACGCGGGCCGCGCCGCCTGATGCAGGACCGCTACCTGATCGACAAGTCCGCGCTGGCCCGTTGGACGAAACCTGACGTGAGAGACGTCCTCACGCCACTGCACGAGCGCTCCCTGCTCGCGGTGTGCCAACCCACCGCGTACGAGATGATCCACTCGGCGCGGGACGGTGCCGAGGCGGTGCGCATCAGCACGTGGCTCCACGCCTTCGACTACCTGCGCTCGGACGACGACACCTGCATCCGCGCATTGGAGGTGCAGCGGCTTGCGCTCGCCGGGGGAGCCCACCGTGCACTCTCCCCGCCCGCCCTCCTCATCGCCGCCACCGCGAAGCTGAACCGGCTGACGCTCCTGCACTACGACGGGAACTTCGACATGATCGCGTCACTCACCGGCCAACCCGCCGAGTGGGGCGTCCCACCCGGCACCGCCGACCGGTGATGACCACAGCGCCCTGCTGGGCACGCGACCGCCTGATTCCGCCCGGTCGGTGAAGGTCAGCCTTCCTCGTCACGCCCCTGCGCCCCCCGGCGACGGCGCGCCCGCTCGGCGAGGCCGCCGGACAGCCTGCCCCCGACAGCACCGGCACGGTCCAGGGTCTCGATACCGAGACTTCTGGCGGCCCCGAAGCCCTTCGCTCCTGTTTCGAGTGCCCTGTCCCTCGCCTCCGACGCCGCGTCCACCCAACGTCTCGCCTCCGACGACCGACGACCGGACTCGATTCCGAGGCGCCCGTTGAACTCGTAGACGCAGGTCGCGACATCGTTGCTCGACCGGACGACCGCCGGGTACTTGGCCGGGTGCAGCAGCACCTTCGCGTTCGCCGTGCCGGCCGCCGCCTCCATCCTGGCGATCAGCCGCCCGGTGCACCGGGCGATGTGATCCAACCGGTCCCGCCGGGCGGCGTTCAGCCCCAGGCGATGTCCGTCCAGCCCCTCCGGGGAATCGTCCCGTACCCGGTCGAGTTCGAGCACGGCGACGGCGTCCTGCAGGTGCAAGCAGCGAGCCAGAACAGCGAGCCACTCCCGCACTGCGCGCCGAGCCTCCTCAGCCGTCGTGGCGAGCTCTCCGATCGTGGTCTCGCGCTCCATCTTCTCCGCGAGTGCGTCAAGTTGGCGCAACGCGTACGCCTGGGTATCCGCGATCGTAGTCGGCGCGAACTGCACCTTCGACCACGTGACCTCGTCCACCCCGCCCCGCGCCTCGCGCAGGGTCATGGCCTCCTCGACGACGTAGCCCACGCCGATCATGCGGGCCAGAACGGCGTCTTTCTGGGCCCGGAGCACGTCGTCGACCTTGGCGTCGATCGTGGCGAGGTAGTCGGCTATCTCGTCCATGGTCTGCTGCATCGCGATCTGCGCCATGAGCCGTGCGGCGTTGGCCAGCGTGGCCGGGTTGGGCAGCAGCGACCCCGGCCTCTTCACGAACTCGACGAATCCCTTGACCTGACCACCCGGCCCCTTCACGACGCCGGTGGCGAGACCGTTCTTCGCGTTCTCCCTCAGCCCGTAGGTCTTGACCTGCTCCGCCGACTCCCGCGTCAGCTTCACCCAGCGACCGGAGTGGGCAGCGGCCCCCGAGCCCGCCTCGGCGAGCACGGACCCCGCGCCTAGGGCGGACGTGAGCCGCTGCAGCCCGAGGTCCGTCGACGGCAGCCCTTCCGTGGCGAGGAAGCGCTCGACGTCCGCCGCGTCCCCGATCACCGCCAGTCCGTCACCGTCACTGATCAGCTGGATCTCGTTGTCCATCGCCCGCTCCCGGAGTGCCGTCCCACCCGCAGGGGAGAGTAGCGAAACTCAGCCCGACCCGGGTGCTGATGGGCATGGTTGCGCCGCTGCAGTCGGCCCGGAGGACGGTCGGCTCCCCCGGCCCTCTCCCGTGGGACGCTGCGCAACCGTTGACGGTCCGGCCGTGCAGGCCCCACATTCCAACGGGCCCCAGGCCAAAACGATGCGGCGACCGGCTCTCCACGAAGGGGCGCATGTTCTCCACTTCGGCCGGGATCGCCGCAGGCGACAGGACCGCCTGCGTCCCGGCCAGCTGACACAGGTACAGCGTTGGATCTCGCTCATCCGGAGCACCCGGGCGATGGAGTTCAGGACCTCCTCCGACACGTTCTCGGCCCGGCCCCGCCCGCCGGACGGGGTCACCGGCGGCGCTGATCCGCCGGGGCCGCAGGGGACGATTCAGCAGCAGGGTCCGGCTCAAGGGAATTCGAACCCTCGACCTACGCATTACGAGCCTGCAAGATCGTGACAGATGGTGATCCGTCATCATAGTCGGTCCGGTTTTGCCTGGTCAGAAGCTTGCCGGGATCTCACACGTGATGCCCGAGTCCAGCGAATGCCTACCCGTCCGCTCACGCATCGCTCACGCGCCGAGACCACCGGCGTCGCTTGGCTGAGGCCCCGTCGAGCAGTACGGCGCAGTGCCCGTCTGCCACGCCTGTGGTCGCCTGCTGAGCCAATGGGTATCGAGCCAGACCTCGTGTTCCGGTCGTAGCCGTACCGCCAGAGGCCGACCATGAAGCTGCGCGTAGTACGGAAAGTGGTCAAGACTCGAGGCGACATCCAGGGTTCCGGAGACCGTGTCCACTGCGATAAGGCCAAGGTCGAAGAGCCTGTGGATGTCACGGCGCAGTAGCAGTCCGCCATAGTCATGGTGCTCACCGCTCTCGGCATAGCTGTAGAGGTGAGCTGCTTCCAGGGCGGGAGGCGGTGTGGGGCCCGTGAAGGCGCATACTTCGCCCTGCTCTCGCAGCAGCCGTTTACGGAACGCCTCTTGGCCAACGCGTGTTCGCACAAGCGACTGCCTGTGGCCCCCTGCTATGGCCAGGCGAACGGCTGCGGCTATGTCCTTGACGTTGCTGGTCTGGCCGGTGGCGTCAAGAAGCGCCTGCCGCAGCCGCTCCCATCGGGCAGGACGCATACTCAGCTGCGACTTCGGAGCATCGCAAAGAGACCGAAGCTCTGGGCCCGAGAGCAGACCGCGACCGTTCATCCATCGCTTGCCATGCGCAGACCGGTAGGTGGTCACTGGCCTGGCGCTCTGACGCGGCGCGGGAAAGAGGTGACCGCATTTGCCGCAGCGGTACGCTGGCTTCTCCCGCTGACGCCGCTTGATGTCGGCCTTCCCGCACTGCGGACAGGAGTACAGCGTCTTCTCGGCAGTCGCGGTGTCGATAGCCTCTATCACCGAAACGCCGATGAGCTCTTTCCTGTCCCACAGGGCTATCACGTCCCCCACTGCCACACGGGAGTGGTTCTGAACAGTACTGTCCCAGCTGTAGTGCTGAGACGCACTGTCGTCATATCCGTCGTTCCCAGCGTGCTCTCGGCTGTCACCCAGCGCCAACATCAACCACGCAGTGAGCGACTCTGTCGGGGATCTTGTGCGGGCGGCTCATTTGCCTTGTCGCCACCAGCACTCCCAGGTCAGGCCGCGTGCGTCGAGGTACTGCTGAAAGCTCGTGGGGCCTCGGGGGCGGTGGGGGTGTCGGGTAGTGCGTGAGGCGAGGCGTTCAATGTTGATGGCGATGCCGGTCAGGACGTGCTGCACGTGTGTCTTGCGGTGGCCGTGGTAGCGGCTGCGGCGGGCCCGGTGTCCGTTGATGAACTCGCAGATGGTGCCTTCGACTCCGGACCGGGTGGCGTAGAGCCTTCTCCACTGGGAGTCTTGCTGGTCCGCGCGGTTCTGGGCTTGCAGTTCGTGCAGGTGGCGGGGGAGGAAGTTCACGGTGCGGGCGGCGGTGCCACGGGTGCAGGCGGGCCGGTCGGGGCACGAGTCGCACTGGTGTGGGTGGAACCGGGCCACGGTGTAGGGCGCCATGGCTGGTGGCTCGAGCCAGATGTGGCTGGTCTCGCCGTTGGGGCAGGTGACCTTGCGCTGGTCGAAGTCGATGGTGAAGTCGTCGCGGTTGAAGCCGGCCTGTCCCTTGTTCTGCCAGGCCCCGCTGGCCTTGACCGGGCCGACGAGTTCGACCTGGTGGTCGTGTAGGGAGCGGTGCAGCAGCGAGACGGAGAGGTAGCCGCCGTCGAGCAGGTGTTGCCGGGGCAGTAGCCGGCGGTCACTCAGTCGGGTGTGGATGCCGGGGAGGGCCTCGGTGTCCCGGGTCGGCCTGGTGGTGGCGATGTCCGTGATCAGGTTGGCCTGTGCATCGTCGGTCCCGCAGGTCTCGGTGACGTGGACCAGGTAGCCGCTCCAGCGGGTGTTGCCCCGGATGGCCCGGCGGGTCTCGCGGTCGTAGGGCGTGACGATCCGCATGGCGCCTTTGGGCTGTCCGTCCTTCTCGGTGCGCGGGCGTATCCCGCCACGGGCGTCGAGGAGGAAGTTCTGCACGACGATCTGTCGCAGCGTTTCCGCGCGAGGACCGCGCCGGTGCGGCGGTAGGCGCTCGAGGAGCCTCCGGGCGTCGGCTCCCGCCTGCTTGAGCCGGGTGGCAGGGTGACTGGGCTGGCTGGGGAGCCGGACCGGACGCCCGTAGCGGGTGGCCCACTCCGCATCCACCAGACCGTCGAGGATGTCAGGTGCCCGTTGGGTGGCTTCTTCCAGGGCCGCGCGTACTGCTTCGAGGACCAGCTCCAGACGGGACAGGTCCCGCGCGGCGGCCAGGACCTGGGTGGAGTCGGTGCGCTGCCTCCCGCGCTCAGTGACCATGCCGGCCTCCCGCATCCGCTCCAACGACAGGGAAAGGAGCTGGTCCGCGCGGTCGTCCTCGCACAGACGATCACGGAAGTCCGTCAGCACACTGTGGTGGAACCCGGGGTCATCCAGCTCCAGGGCCAGGGCGTACGTGAAGTCGATACGACACCGGACCGCCTCGGCCGCCTGCCGGTCGGAGAGGTTGAGCAGGAACTGCAGGACACAGACCGTGGCGAGCTGGGCCGGGGAGAGTCCGGGGCGGCCGTCGCGCGGGTACCAGGAGGCGAAGTCCCTGTCGTTCCAGAGTCCGTCGAGGTGATCACGTACCCACATCGCCGTGGTGCCACTGGGGTTGCTGGCCCGCGCCATCTGGGCTGTGAGCTCGGGAACTACCGCACCGGACCGGGGACGAACGGACACTGATCACCTCAGGAGGACGGAACTGCGCAGGACCGTCTGAAGTGTTCCAAGCGCAACCAACCCTCGTCCCGAGAACCTCAAGATCCCCGACAGAGTCGCTCGCTGCCCGTCCACGCTCTCCTGTCTTGCACTGCCGCGACCGATGAATGTCAGATCCAGGCATCGACGGATCGGATCCGGACAGATTCGATCAACCCGACGTATCCGCTTGCGACTTCGCGGGGTTGCGTTCGATGCTGCTGAGGCTCGAAGCAGCAGAAGGTGTCCGGCCATGGCGTCGTGCCATGGCGGCTTCTGACTCGCGAGCCTTGGAGATCCCGTGGACATTCATGTCCTGCGGGCCGGTTCGGCATGTCCGCCCGAACCGGCGCGCCCTTCTGAGCCATCGCGGCTCTCGCCTCGCCCTGCATGTGCGGGCACTCGCCCCCTTCCCCTGTTCTTGGCAGAGCCTGTCGGATCCGACAGGGGGGCGCGGTGACCATCCCCCCGTTCGAGCCGAGCGTCGCCCAGCAGACCGCTCTCGTAGACCACCTCGTCAACGCAGTGGTCAGCGATGCGACCGGCGAGGCCCAGGGAGACGTCTGTCTGGGCGAGCCCCCAAGTGCTCGGTACTTCATGGAGAGCCTCGGCCCGCACGCCGTCGAACCGGGCGGAGCCGCCCCGCGGTATGGCCGCACGACCCCGGACAGTCTCGGGTTCGAGTTCGAGGCCGAGAACGCCAGCTCCATCACCGTCAAGGCTCGGGCATCGTTCTACTACGCGGCGCTTCCGACCCGAGCGCAGCAGCTGGAGTGGGCCGGTGAGCGCGAGGAGCCGTACAGGCTGGCCCCTCTGTTCAAACGACTGACTGTGACCGTCGGGCCCGTGGACATCGTTCTGGGACACGAGGCCGGCCTGCGTCAGACCCTGGAAGCTGAGTTCCGGCGCGCCTTCACGGACGCCGTGAAGGTAGCCCTCCAAGATCCTCGGATCGACCGCCGTGTCGGGAACGACCGCCGAGAGCGGCTGGTCCCACCTGGCGCGATGGCAGACGACGGGGCCTTTGAACAGTGGCTGACCCGGGAGGTGGGCGGGGACCCCGTGGTGCCTTCTCCCGCCGCGCACGTCGTCGTCACGTCAAGGCCCGTCGCGTCCGGGCGGCTCCGCGTGACCGCCACTCTGCAGAACCTCGCCACCGATCCCGTCGTGACCGTCCAGGGACGAGGCAGCAACGCCGGCCGTACCCGTCGCGACGAGACCAGGGACAACGCCCTGTTCCGCGCGGAGCTGGAGATCCAGGGCGACCATCTCCTCCCCATCGTGATGGACCTCGGTGCCGACGCCTACCGCTACTCCGGAGAGCTCGGGGCGTACGCGAACAACTGCGGTGTCGAGCCCCGGTGGCACGAAGGCAGGCTCGTGGCCGTACGCAGCGTGCCCGTTCCTCAGCACGACACCCATCGGGCCGTGGCCAGAACCGATGAGCGCTGGAGTTACGCGACACTTTCGGCCGACCCGCTTCCCGTTCTCGACGAGCTCGCCGACGAGATGGAGGCGTACCTGGGGGCGCCTGCCTGGAGCACCGAGGATCTGCAAGACAGGCCGGAGTTGGCCCAGCGTAAGGAGGCAGACCGAAGGGCCGCGGCCCTGGAGGTCGCCCGCTTCCGTGACGGTGTCGCTTGGCTTCAAAAAGACAGGCGTCTCCTGACAGCGTTCCGGCTGGCCAACGAGTCCATGGTGGAGCTCAACAAGCGACGGAAGCAGCCCAGCCGTGGGTGGAGGCTCTTCCAACTGGTCGCCATCGTCAGCCAGCTCAGTTCCCTGGCCTGGCGGGAGCACCCCGAGGACCTCTTCACACCTGGCCTCTGGGGCGACGAACACGACGTGGATCCGACCGAGGCGGCGACCGTCGTCTGGTACCCCACCGGCGGCGGCAAGACCGAGGCGTATCTCGGCTTGGTGTTGGTCTGCATGTTCTACGACCGTGCGAGGGGTAAGTCAGTAGGGGTCTCGGCATGGTGTCGCTTCCCCCTGCGACTGCTGACCTTGCAGCAGACGCAACGCCAGCTCGACGTGGTCGCCGCCGCCGAGACGGTCCGCAGCGAGAACGCTGACCTGTTCAGGGAGGTTGGCGGCGCCCCGGGCTGGCCGTTCTTCATTGGCTTCTACGCCGGTGGCGGCAACACCCCCAACTCGCTGATCGCAGACCGCATGATCGACCGCCTTCGTTCAAGCGAGGAGGAACGGCATGCGTACCGCCTTGTCCATGACTGTCCCTACTGCGGTGAGCGGTCAGTACGCATCCCGGCGCCCGACCCACAGCGGCTCAGGCTCCAACACGTCTGCGGCAACGAGGCGTGCGGGAAGGTCCTGCCGATCCTCGTCGTCGACACCGAGATCTACCGGTACCTGCCGACCGTCGTGGTCGGAACCCTGGACAAGCTCGCCAATATCGGACTGTCGGACAAGTTCGGCGCCCTCTTCGGCGACGTGGACTGCTGGTGCCCTCCCCACGGTTTCGGTCGGGGTGGTAAGTGCCACGAGCGTCATGCGCCGGGTCATCCGAAGACCCCGCCCCAGCCCCTGGGAGAGCCTCTCTACGACCCCTCCCCGTCGCTGGAGATCATCGACGAGCTCCACATGGTCAACGAGGAACTCGGAGCCTTTTCCGGCCACTATGAGGGCCTCCTGGCCGAGGTGCAGCGCACTCTGTCGTCTCGGCAGCGTCCCGACGGTCGGGGTGTTCGGATGAAGGTGATCGCCACCACGGCCACCATCCGGGGTGAGGACCGCCAGAGTGAGCACCTCTTCGGTCTCAGGTCGGTGGTGGTGCCCCTCCCGGGGCCCAACCTCGACGAGAGCTTCTACTGGCGCCTCGACCGGAGCCTTCCGCTCCGTCGCTTCGTCGGAGTCATGCCAACACGCGGCACGGCGGAGATGACTCTGGTCAGGATCCTGACGTCCGCCCACCGGGCACTGTGGAAACTCGACCGGCGGAAGAATCTTCCCCCCGCCCTCGCGAGTTGGTCGGAGGACGAGCTCCGCGCAGTCGTCGACCTTTACCGCACGAGCCTCACGTACGCCACCACTCTGGTCGACTTCGGTCGTATCCGTCGTTCGCTGGACACTCAGGTCAACGAGGCCCTGCGCAGGGAGGGCTTTCCCGATCTCAGGGTGGCCGAGCTCAAGGGCGAAACGCGCCTGGACCAAGTGCGCGGCGTCCTCGACGACCTGGGAAGCACCAACGGCAACACGGGCATGGTCGTCGCCACCAGCATGGTCAGCCACGGAGTCGACGTGGACCGGTTGAACCTCATGCTGTTCAACGGCATGCCCCGGTCCATGGCGGAGTACATCCAGGCGTCGTCGAGGGTGGGCCGCGCCTACCACGGCCTCGTTTTCATGCTCTTCAACCCCGTGAGGGAGAGAGACCGGTCGCATTACCGCTATCACGGCAAGTTCCACGAGTACCTCGACCGCATGGTCGAACCGGTGGCCATCAACCGCTGGAGCAGGTTCGCGGTTCGCAAGACCCTGCCGGGGATACTGATGGGGCAACTTCTCCAGATCGCGAACCGTGACTGGTGGCGGGCGGGTAACGCCCCTGGCCACCTGCACGACCTCTCGAAGATGCAGGCCGCACTCCGTACCCCTTCCGGCGGGGGTCTGGAAGGAGTCCAACTCACCGAGCTGCTGGAGGTGCTGCACTCCGTCTTCCAGTCGGACCGACCGGAGGGGCAGGAACTCCGCACTGATCTCGAGGACATGGTGGAGCACGCCCTGGCGAGCCTCCGCTCCGCCGGTGCCTCCGCCGGTCTCACGGGCGGGAACAACCGGGGATACCGCGCGACTGGCGACTACCTGGGCCTCGAGTACCGGCCCATGACGAGCCTCCGCGACGTCTCCGAGGGCATCCCGTTCCACGTCGTGTCCGACAGCAGGAGGTCGTGATGGCGTTCAATCCCAGGAACGACGACATGGCCCGGGACCGGGGCCAGGTTCTCTACCGGTACCGCCCCGGCCAGACCTTCGACCACCGCGGCGGCTACACGGCCCAGGTAGTGCAGTTCGGGCGTGACGAGGAGTTCGACGGTCCCTCGCTCGACCGGGACCACCTGGTGCAGGAGGCGATGCGGTTCGTGCGCAGATGGCGGGCCGCCGGCCGTGCGCTCTCCGCCGGAGCTGACCGGGCGCCGGAGTTCCCCGGGGACGAGGACCGGCTTGCCGATCGCCACTACGAGGTCGTGGTCCCGGGCAAGGTCTTCTGCCGCATCTGGCCTCGGGTGGTGCGCTGCTCGAGCGGCGGGTGCGGACATGTCTGGACGTCCAGTGACCCACGGCCCGGAACGGACGACTGGCCACCGGCCTGCCCCACCTGTGGCAACGCAGTCGGGAATCGACAGCTTCAGTTCGTCTTCGCGCACAAGTGTGGCGAGATGTCGCCCATGTACCCACCGAGCAAGTGCCCCAGGGGACATACCCGGTTCAGGTTGGACGACCGCGCGAGTCGGTTCCGTGACTTCCGGTGGGAGTGCATGACCTGTGGCTTTCCACTGTCCGTACAGTGGAGTTGCAGCAACTCCTCGTGCAGCTACCCGGACAAGTTCATGCACCCGCTGCTCCACACCGCGGGCACGGCGCATGTCGGGCAGGGGTTGACGCTCGTGAACGTGACCACGGCAGAAGAGGCCACCCGGCAGAGCAACCCCCTGTACACGGCTGCCGTGCTCGGCTGGTGGCTCGGTGAGATCACCGAGGACGAGTTCCGGCGGCTCACGGACGGGCACACGGTGGACGTCCCCGACGAGGTCGTCGAGAGCATCCGTGCGATGGAGGAGGCCGGCCTGAACGATCAGGCACGCGCACTCCGGGCACGCTTCATGCCGGTCGAGGTGGACCATCTGCGGGACAGTGTGAGCAAAGCCCTCGGGCTGGACACCGAGAGCGACGACGCCCGCGGGCTTGCGGCCGAACTGCACACCTATCGTCGGGTCCTGAACCTGGAGCGCCTGGGTGTCCCCCGCCTGCAGCGGGAAGCCCGCAACCCCGAGCGCCGCGCCCTGTACGAGCGGTACCCCGGCGTACTGGGGGCTGCCGGACTCGGTCAGGAGACCTGCCTGATCAGTGATCTCCCGATCACCTACCTCGCGATCGGATACAGCCGGACGGGGTTCAGCCCCGAGGAGGCCGACCTGGTGCCCTATCGGGGACGTGCCGCACGAGGTGCACCCGAGAAGACCCTCCTCTACGCCCACCCCACAGAGGCGGAGGCTCTCCTCTTCCCCGTGGACCGGGAACGGGTAAGCCGGTGGCTGGTCCGCAACGAGCTCGTGAGCCGCAGCACCCTGGACGACGTAGGGGGCGTCACGAAGTGGTTGGTGCACCAGCTGGGCCCCAGCGACGGCCAAGCCCTCTCTCACGAGACCCGGCCGGAACCCGGGCACCCTGATCTCCCTGTTCACGAGCTGTTCGGCCTGCTTCACTCCCTGGCCCACCAGCTGCTCCGGGCTCTGGCGGTCGACAGCGGCTACAGCGAGACGAGCCTGTCCGAGTACCTCTTCCCGTACGACCTGGCATTCGCCATCTACCCCAACGGTGGGAGCGACTTCAGCCTCGGTGCCATGCGGACGGTACTCGAACAGAATCTGGACGCGGTCGTCAGCCGTGCCGTCGACAACGACGCGTGTCTGTACGACCCGAACTGCATGATCACCAACGAGGGTGCGGATCACGGCTGTCTCCAACTCCCCGAGACCGCCTGCCAGTCCTGGAACCGGAACCTCTCCCGTTGGCATCTGTTCGGATCTCCCGATGGTTCCAGGGTCGGGTACTGGGATCCGACCCTGTGAACCACCGGTGCTGGGGGCGGGAACTGAACCAGCACTCTCCCCCACCACATTCCGAGCGTGCGCGAAATTCCCAACCAACCGTCAGCCATGGACGATTCGGAGTCTCCGTGAAGCCCGAGCTGGATTTCCTGGAGGTAGTCTCCGACGCGCGTGCCCGCATAGGTGCGCACCCGGCTTGGCAGTCAGGGTCGGAAAGGATCTACGACCTGCTCCGCACGGCGATCAGGTTGCGAGCCATGGAGATCGCCTCAGGTGTCGAGTCCGATCTGCCGTGGGAAAGCGTCCTCTCCCAACTCGTCCAATGGCACCACGACTTCATGCTCGGCACGGGTCCGGGCTCTGAGTCCGCTGCCGGCGAGGTCACGGCGCGGCCGCCGCAGCCCAGCACTGGGACCGCCTGGAGACCGGTGTCCGAACTGGCGCCTACCAGGTACGTCTGGCTGGAGGGGGCTTCCGTGTGCGTCACAGCTGGAACCCCGCCGTCGAGGTCGCCGACGCGTTCCTCGCAGAAGCCTCGGTTCCGACGCAGTTGCCGAAACTGTCCGAGACAGAACGCCGGTGGATCTCCACGAGGAGCGCCAGCTCTCGGAAGGGGCCGCCAGGGGACGTGTTGGAGGCTGCCGTCAACCGCGCCACCGTGACCATCGAGGCTGACCGGAAGGCGGTGCCCTAGGGCCAGGTCTCCGACACCTTCCCCCTCGGCGAGGGGATGACCGCCGGAGACATGGTCCGCGTCCTGGCGGTGATCATGGGGCTCGCCTCGCTGTGCGAGGAGACCGCGCACCGGCTCTCAAGACTGGAGTCAACCCTCGCTCACATGCCGATTCCACGGCTGATGGCCCTCCTCGCGGACATGTGCCCAACCGTGTCCGAGACTCATCAGACCCTGGCAGTGGAGAGGCTCACCTACCGCACCGGGCGTTCGTGCAGGACGTCACCGCTAGTACCGTACGGGTGACGCCGCGATCATCTGTCCGCCCCTGATCACTCCCCGAGCGGTGGACCCGATCATGCTTCGTTCCGCTGCCTACGACTCCCGAGGGTTCGGCCGTATCGGACGTGAGCTGGGCAACCGTGCAACCGCATGGACCGAATGGCTACGCGCGACCCCAGGTGCCCTGGCCGCCGAGCGAGTGCCCGCGACGAGAACCGACGGCCGATCTGCCGACGACTTGGACGTGGTCGCCGTGGACCCGGCCAGACGTGTGGGCCTGTGCTTCGAGATCAAGTGGCCGATCGAGGCGCTGTCACTACCCGAGTCGATGAAGGTGGAGAACTGGGCCTCCTCTGCCGCCCGCCAGTTGGACCGGCTGAGAGATGAACTCCGCGCGGGAACGGCGACAGCCCTGCTGCCGAGCGGCTGGCCACCTTTCGATTCGATCGACTGGACCTGGTGCGTCGGCACCCCACAGCAGCTCTGCCTGCGCGCGCTCCCAGCGCAGGCCATGCATGTCACGTCCCTTCGCTATGTACAGGCTCTGGGAACGCCACCCGACCTGAGGACCTTGTCAGACGTGCTTGTGAGGCCCGACCTACCGACCGAAGGGGTGCATTTCAAGGTCGCCAAGAGATCCTTCCCCGTGGGAAGCCGTCAGGTCCATCTCGATGCGCTGGGGCTGGTTCCCGGCCACTGGCGCCCCCGATTCCAGTGAAGGGCGACGAAATGGACGGCCTGTCGGGATCACTGCGTGAGCAGGTCCGAAGCCGTTGCCGGGACGGACAGGAAGTCCCGACTCCAGCCCACCTCCCGAAACCACGGGTCCGGCGAACTCCGGCCAGCATGCGGTGCTGCTCCCGTAGCATCGACTGGTGGTGGGGTGTGTCGCCCTGAGCGGACGAACGCACGCAGTGATCCCTCTTCGCCGGGGGTCGCATCCGCCCGGTTTCACCGAGTCTCCGGGACGGTCACCCTCCGGAGAACAACGTCACGGGGAAGCAGAGCCGGGCACATATGAAGTACGACATTGCCGCCCCCGAGCCAGCGGGCATGGTGGCTTCGCTCAGCTCGCTGGGTTACTCGCTGCCAGCAGCCGTCGCGGACTTGGTGGACAACAGCATCTCGGTCGAGGCGAAGAACATTGACGTGGAGTTCACCTGGGCAGGAGCGGACTCGTGGATCGCCGTGGTCGACGACGGCTGGGGCATGACCGTCGAGGAGCTCATCACGGCCATGACCGTGGCTGCCCGCGGACCCGCGACCGCACGCGCGTCCGGCGACCTGGGACGTTTCGGGGTGGGCCTCAAGTCGGCCTCCTTCTCCCAGGCCAGGCAGCTGACCGTGACCACGGCCAGGGATGGGGAGTGGCACACTCGCACATGGGACCTCGACGTCGTCGAGGAGTCCGGCCAGTGGCGCCTTCTTCACGGGGCCGACGACGACACCACGGCCGTGCTCGACAGGCTTCGAAGCTCGTCCGCCTGCGGCACCATCGTGCTTTGGCGGCGGCTCAACGGATATCGCACCGACGGCGTCAGCACGGATGACGAGCGCACCCAGAAGCAGTTCTACGCGGAGGCGACGCGCACGGAGTCGCATCTCGGCATGGTCTTCGCCCGCTTCCTCACCGGGGCCCGCCGTCGGAGGCTGCAGGTTCGCGGCGCCCTCGTGGAGCCCTGGGACCCGTTCATGAGCAGTCACCCCTCCGTGCAGCGTCTGCCGGAGGAGGAACTCCCCCTGAACGGAAGCCTCGTGAGGGTCGAGGCTTTCGTCCTGCCCAGCGCGCAGAGGCTCACTCCGGAGGAGCACGACCGGGCTGCCGGCCCCGGAGGCTGGCTCGACCAACAGGGGTTCTACGTCTACCGCAGGAACCGGCTGATCCTCGCGGGAGACTGGCTGGGACAACGTGGCATGCGCAGGGAGGAGAAGTACAACCTGGCGCGCATAGCCGTCGACATCCCCGCCGAAACGGACACGGAGTGGGGCGTGGACGTGAGGAAGTCGAGCGTCGTCCCGCCCGTCGGCCTCAGGCCGCATCTCGACCGCATCGCACGCAAGGCGCGGTCCACAGCCGCCGACTCCCTGAGACACCGTGGCCAGGTGGCCGCACGGACGCATGGCGATCCCCTTTCGTACGCGTGGCTCGTACGTCGCCCCGATGGCAGGGTCGTCTGCAAGATCAACCGCAGCCATCCACTGGTGGAGGCGGCCCTGCGTCCTGGAGGTGCTAGCACCGCGGACGTGCGTGCCCTGGTCCGGCTCCTAGAAGAGACGATCCCGGTCACGGCTCTCCGGGTGATGCACGAGGCGGACAGCAGCGACGATCCCGAACCTTTCGGCGGCCCCGGTGTCGCGGATGCCGAGGCGATCGAGGTCGCACAGCGCATCTACGAGTCACTGGTCCGGGGCGGGCGTTCGCCGGCCGCCGCGCGGGAGAGGCTCCGAACGATGTCGCCCTTCGATCAGCTCCATGGCTTCTGGAGCAGGTGACCAGACTGTCAGGGGTCGCCCTTACTCTCCGTACGTACCGTCCGTGTCCTGCTGGAGGTCCCCGTGAGTGACGTGTCTGACGACTCGATGGCCAAGGCCAAGCGCCTGGTCCTCGGCTTCCTGCCACAGGACCGGCAGCCGGGGGCGGAGGAGGTACAGAACGCGGTCAATGCCATCTTCGGCCTGCTGGCTGCGCAGGGGGAAGAGGTCGACCGGGAGCTGCTGGTCAAGGAGATCCGGACCCTGGTCGCAGTCTTCCAGGAGCGTTCCCTCGCCCTCACGGACGCCAAGGGGCACGAGCCGTGGCTGCCCGAGGCGAAGATCGACCGCGACTGGGATTTCTGGGAGCGGTACCGCAGGTACCTTGAGGACGTGGTGAGTCTCCCGCCCTGGGTAGTGCGTCGCCTGGACCAGACCTCGGACGACGTGCTGAGCCAGCTGGAGGACCCGCGACGTCCCGGCCCGTGGCGGCGCCGGGGGCTCGTGATCGGGCAGGTGCAGTCCGGCAAGACCGGCCAGTACATCGGTCTCGCTGCGAAGGCCGTGGACGCCGGATATCGCTTCGTCGTGGTTCTCGCGGGCATCCACAACGACCTCCGTAGCCAGACTCAGCTCCGGATCGACGAGGGCCTCCTGGGTTTTGACACCCAGCACCAGAGCCGATCGGACCAGGACGGCCGGTCCCGTGCGATGGGTGTGGGCAAGATGCCCTCGCTGGTCAAGGAGTTCAAGATCGCGTCGCCGACCAACAGCGGGGAGAAGGGCGACTTCGGGCTTGCCACTGCCAAGGCGATCAACTTCCCCCTGGGCAGCTTCCCCGTCGTCCTAGTGGTCAAGAAGCACTACAAGATCCTTGAATACGTCCGCAAGTGGGTGCTGGACGTCCACGGGACCGAGAACGAGAACGGCGAGAAGACCGTCAAGGACCTTCCACTGTTCGTCATCGACGACGAGGCCGACAATGCCTCCATCAACACGGTGCGAGATCCCGAGGCGGATCCGACCAAGACGAACGCGGAAATCCGCAAGCTCATGAGGAGCTTCGACAAGTCCGCCTACGTCGGTTACACAGCGACCCCCTTCGCCAACATATACATCGACCCGGAAGCGGAGCACTCCGAGGCGGGAGAGGACCTCTTTCCTGCCAGCTTCATCCGCAGTCTTCCCTCGCCGACCAACTACCTCGGTCCCGAGAGGGTCTTCGGGCTCCAAGTGGACGACGAGGACGACGCCGACGTGGAACCTCTCCCACTCGTCCGGCACGTGAACGACGCGGACGCCTGGCTGCCGCCCAAACACAAGGCCGGTGATGGTCCGGGGGAGCCCCTCCCGGGATCCTTGCGCAAGGCGATCCTCTCGTTCGTGCTCTCCTGCGCCGCCCGGCGGGCCCGAGGGCAGACGAAGGTACACAACTCGATGCTGGTGCACGTCACCCGCTTCACCTCGGTACAGGCCCGAGTCCGAGACCAGGTCGACGACCACCTGCGACTTATCGTGGACACGATCCGTGACCGGTACGGGAAGGCTCCCGAGCTGCGCGCCGAGCTCCGAGCTCTCTGGGAAAGGGACTTCGAACCCACCACCGACTGCTTCCCCGCGGACCAGGCCGAGCGTGTCACCTGGGAGCAGGTCTCCGAACAGCTTCTGCCTGCCCTCAGGAAGATCCAGGTCAAGACCGTCAACGGAGCTTCAAAGGACGCCCTCGACTACTACGAGAACCGGAGGAACGGGCTCTCCGTGATTGCCGTCGGTGGGCAGAAACTCTCCCGTGGTCTCACGCTCGAGGGACTGACCGTCAGCTACTACCTGCGGACCTCGAAGACATACGACACACTGCTGCAGATGGGCCGGTGGTTCGGCTACCGTCCCCGTCACGAGGACCTGTGCCGCCTGTACACCACCCCTGCACTCGAGGACGCCTACGTGGAGGTCACCTCCGCGACGGACGAGCTGCGCAGGGAGGTCGAGGAGATGGCCACCCGTGGCCTCACCCCGACGGAGTTCGGCCTGAAGGTCCGCTCCTCCTCTCTGGGGCTCACCGTGACCGCGCCGAACAAGATGCGTCAGGGCACGAAGATCATGCTTAGTTACTCCGGTGAGGGACCGGAGACCGTGATCTTCAAACTCGCCGACAGGGCCGTCGACCACAACTTCGGGGCGCTGGAAGCCCTCGTCCGTCGCTTGGACGCGAGTGGTGACGCCGAGCAGCCCTCCACGAACGGCAACGTCAAGTGGGACGGTGTGCCAGCCGACGTCGTTGCCGAGTTCCTGACCTCGTACGAGGCCGACCGTATGGCGCAGCGTGTGCGTCCCCGGCTCATCGCCAAGTACATCGAGCAGTGCACGAAGGTCGGCGAGCTCGACAACTGGACCGTGGTCCTGGTCGGCAGCACGAAGTCGAAGGAGCTGAGGGATGTTGCGGGCCACACCATCGGCCTCGTTACGCGCAAGGCCCTCAACCCTGAGGGTTTCCGGGCCGAGGGCAGGTACACGATCCGCCGCGTGCTGAGCCCGCCGGACGAGCTGATCGACCTCGACGACGGTCAAAGGGAGGCAGCGGAGAAGGCTGCGGGGATCACGGCGAACGAGCAGGAGAAGAAGTCGAGGTCGAAAACCCCGGCCGGCCCGTACATCCGCCGGCAGCGCCGCACCGAAGAGGGCCTGCTGCTGATCTACCCCATCGCGGTCCCGGACGCCGACAGCGCGGGTACGAAGGCGCCCCTCGTCGGATTCCAGCTGAGCTTCCCGCACTCCGAGTACCAGTCCAAGACCGAGTACGTCGCCAACCCGATCTGGTTCCAGGAGGACGTCTACACCCTCGCAGAGGAGGACGACGAGTGAGCGTCACCGAGGATGACTGGCAGACGCTGGAGAGCCCGCAGGACACTCCGGGGCGGTCCAGCATCAGTCTGTACACGGACTCACCCCTCGACATCCACCTTGCTGTCTCCCACCCTGGCCGTCAGCGCATGCTGGTTCTTCGCACGGATGCCCGCTCGGCCGACCCGATCGTGCGGTCGGTCAGCCGCCTGCCCAAGGCCGCCGGGATCGAGATGAACCTGAGCGCGGTGTCGCGGATCGAGTACGAACTCCAGTTGGTCCTGACCACCAACGATCTCAATGAGGTGTTCAACCCGCTCGTCGCCGACGTCGCCGACGTCGCCAGGGACGCCCCCGACGCCGCTGGCGCCCTCTCCGCCGCGGTGCAGCGGTTCGGCAGGTGGCAGGAGCTCCTGAGCGCCGTGGGCAGGGACGGGCTGACAGTCGAGGCGCGTCGGGGGCTCTACGGAGAGCTGCTGGTACTGGGGAACGTGCTGCTCACCCAGCTGTCCCCGGCCGAGGCCGTAGCAGCATGGACCGGCCCCACTGGGACGAACCAGGACTTCGAGATGCCCGACGTCGCCGTGGAGACGAAGGCAAGCACCGCCAAGCGGCCTCGGAGCATCCGGATCGCCAGCGAGCGTCAGCTCGACGGAACGGGCACGGCAGCGCTCCTGCTCGGTCTCGTCCAGCTCGACGAGCGTCGGGGAGGAACGGGGGAGAGCCTGAACAGACGCGTGGACGACATACGCAGGCAGCTCACCGACCCCGCCGCCCGGACCCGCTTCGACGGCCTGCTCATCCAGGCCGGGTACCTGCCCGTGCAGCGGGACCTGTACAACGAGCCCCGCTACACGCTTCGTGACCTGAGGTTCTGGCACGTGCGGGACAACTTCCCGCGGTTGGTCGAGTCCGACCTCCCTGAGGGCGTCGGCGACTGCTCCTACCGCCTGGACGTGTCAGTACTGGACGCCTACAGGGCAGGGGCCGACGAGGTGAAGGAACTGATCGGGGGATCGGATGGCTGAGCTCGATCTCGCAGAGTTCTCCAGGAGCCTGCTGGCCGACGTCCAGGCAACGGCCGACGCCGAGGCGGCAACCACTCCCGAGACGTTCACCCGGCGTGTCTTCGAGGACCTGGAGGAGGCTGGCGTCGTTTCCAACGCCTTCACCGCCTACCACAAGGCACACGGCCTCCTCGTGCACGGTTACGGCATCGGGGAGTCGGGTGAGTCCCTGGACCTGTTCGTGACGGACTTCCACCTCGCTCCCCTGGACACCAGGCTCACCAAGGGACCGGTCGAGACGTACTTCAGGCGTCTTCTGTCGTTCGCCGTGCGGTGCCGGGACGGGCTCCAGAAGGACTTCGAGCCGTTCTCCGACGTGTACGACATGTGCTCGGCCGTCGCCAAGGCACTCACCGAGATCCACCGGGTCAGGCTCTTCCTGCTGAGCAACAGGGTGGCCACCCACACCGAGGTCTCCGCCACGGAACTCGACGGCCTGCCGGTGACCCACGAGGTGTGGGACCTGGCACGGCTGCACCGTCACGCGACCTCGGGAGCCCTCAGCGAGCCGATCGTTGTGCCGTTCTCCCCGCCGCTTCCCTGCGTCGCGGCTCCCAGCTCCGAGGAGGACCACTCGGTGGTCCTGGCAGTCGTTCCCGGGCAGATGCTCGCCGAGCTGTACGCGGAGTACGACACACGACTCCTGGAGCTGAACGTCCGTTCCTTCCTCCAGACCCGGGGTGCGGTCAACAAAGGCATCAGGGAAACCCTGCTCCACGCGCCGGGCCGGTTCCTCGCCTACAACAACGGGATCACGGCGACCGCGTCGCAGGTCGACCTCGTGCGGGGGCCGGATGGCATACCCACCCACATCTCCGGGGTGCACGGCCTCCAGATCGTGAACGGGGGGCAGACCACCGCCTCGCTCCACCATGCCCTCACGCGGGACAAGGCCGACCTGTCCGAGGTACGGGTCCAGATGAAGCTGACCGAGGTCGCCCCGGACCGGCTCGCGGAGATCGTGCCGAAGATCTCGGAGTACTCCAACACCCAGAACCGGGTGACCCAGGTCGACTTCAGCTCGAACCACGAGTACCACGTGGAGATGCAACGGATCACCCGTTCCCTGTGGGCACCCGCCATCGACGGCAGTGGCCAGGAGACCCACTGGTTCTACGAGAGGGCCCGCGGCCAGTACACGGATGCCCTGGCGAAGGCCCGGACCCCCGCTCGGCAGAAGCAGTTCAGGAGGCTCAACCCCTCGAAGCAGAAGTTCACGAAGGCAGATCTGGCCAAGTACGTCCACTCGTGGCACCGACTGCCCCACATGGTCAGCCGGGGTGCCCAGAAGAACTTCGTGGAGTTCATGCTGCATGTCGACGAGGCTCCGCCGCGTGTGGACCTCCGGTACTGCCAGCGGGTTATCGCCATGGCTGTCCTTTTCAAGGCCGTGGACCGCATCGCTGCGATCCACGGTGCCGGCAGCCACAAGAGCATGATCACCACATACACCGTGGCCCGGCTGTCCCTGGCGACCGACCGTCGGATCGACCTCGACCAGATCTGGCGGGAGCAGGCCCTCTCGCCAGTCGTGATGGCCGCGGTCCACGACCTCTGTCCCAGGGTCATGAGAGCGGTGACCACCCCGCTGGCGGGGAACCACGTCGGTGAGTGGGCCAAGAAGGTCGCCTGCTGGGACGCAGTGTCGAAGGTGCCCTGGACCGTCCCTCCCGCACTCTCGCACGAGCTGCGTGACAAGCCGCTGGACGAGGACGCTCTCGCGGGCGGCACCGGCAACGAGACGGGTGCGAGCGATGAGGCCGTGCTGGTTCCTGCCGATGAGTGGTACGCGATCGGGGACTGGGCCAAGGAGACTCGGGTCCTCGAACCGTGGCAGCGGCAGCTGGCTCACTTCGTGGGCAAGCGCCTCGAGCTCGGCGAGGACGTTCCCGAGGCACAGGCCGTGCAGGCGCTACGCACGCGCCATGAGGCTCTGGGGCTGGGGTTCACCCCGGCCCCGTAGGAAGAGGAGGGAACGCCCGCGACGAAGCCCGTACGCCTGTCGCGGGTCCACCACAGCAGAGGGTCAGGGATGCCCCTCCTCGATCAGGTCCCTGATCGAGTCCTCCGCTCGCCTGAGCACGATGCGGCCGTCACCGTTGCTGAAGGCGACGAGCTCGGCGCCCGGTGAGATGCCGGCTTCCGCCAGCAACCCGAGCGGCAACTCGACACGGCCGTGGTCGTCGACGCTGAGTTCGACGGGTTCCCGGAGCATGGGCAAAGTGTGGCACCCTCCGAATCGGGGCATGTCGACGGCTTACCAAGGTAATGATCATGGACGTGGGTGGCGGGCCGGGACGGCGGTGGGTCTCCACCGCCGCAGGCGATCACCTACGCGGGCGCCGGGCGCGGAACACGAGGCCGGAGATCCTTCTGCGGAAGGCCGTCCACCGGATGGGCCTCAGGTTCCGTCTCCAGCAGCGGGTGGCCCCCAGGTGCACGGCCGACTTCGTTCTGCCCCGCCACCACGTCGCCGTGTTCGTCGACGGCTGCTTCTGGCACGACTGTCCGGAGCACGGTCCCAGGGAGTTCCGGGGCCCGAACGCCTCTCTTTGGCGGGACAAGATCAACGCCAACAAGGACCGGGACCGGCGGAACACGGAGCAGGCCACGGCTGCCGGCTGGACCGTGGTCAGGGTCTGGGAGTGCGAGATCCGTCGGGACGCGGAGGCCGCTGCGAGACGTGTGGCGGAGGCCACAGGCAGGGGCGCCGCAGCTCCGCGTCAGACCTCGACTACTCCTGTGAGGCGGCCAGCGTCAGAAGGTCGTCCGGACGGGCCTTCCGGCCGGGGCAGTACGCGAGGAACGGGCACTCGGAGCAGACGGGCCCATCCTCCCGACACAGGTCGGCACCGATGAGCCGGATCGCCCCCATCCGCAGGGGGGCGTCCTTACCCGCGCCCATGAGCTTCACCAGGTTGACGCGTCCCTCGCTGAGCCGGTTCGGATGGTTCGTCTCGAGGCCGTTCATCCGGGCAGCGACCCGCAGTGTCCCCTGCCCGACGAGCATGAGGTCCTCACCGATCAGCAGAAGGTAGAGAGCCTTCTCGCCTGGCTTCATGCCCAGCTTCTCAGGAATGTCGAGCCGCTTTTGCCAGCGCCAGGCATACGGCTTGTCCACGAGCGGGGTCAGACGGTCGAGGCGGGACCGCGCCGGTGACGTGGGTGCCATCTCGAGCAACCTGACGAGCAACGTCGCGGTCAGCGTTTTCGCCCGCCGGACGATGCCCATCAGTTCGGCCATCTCGGCTGGCCTGACCTTCGCCCCGGACAGTATGGCGACCACCGCGGCGTGGAGCGAGACCTGCTCCACGTCCGGTTCGTCCGGGAGCTGGTACCAGTCGGCGCCGTCCCGGCGCTGCTTCGCCCACTCCGTGAGCGCGCCCCGGACCTCACGCCAATGAGGTTGAAGACCCTCGCGATCGTCAGAAGCGTCGTCGGCCGGCCTGAGAGCCTCGGCGGCGGCCTCGCCCAGCAAAGGAGGGACAGCGTTGCCGATCTGCCGGAACGCGTCACTGCGAGTGCCTGCGAACCGGAACCTGTCGGGAAACGTTTGCACACGTGCGGCCTCACGCACGGTGAGCGTGCGCAGCTGCTCCGGGTGGATGTACCAGTAGCCGTCCTTGGCGATGTGAGCGGTGATCGTGCGGCTCAGCTGCTGCCAGTCCAGCTTCTTGTACTTGTCCGTGTACTTGTCGGTGGCGTAACGCTGGTACTTCTTCTCTTCCTTAGTCTTCAGAAGCTTGCCCAGGTCCGAGTACTTGGTGCTGGATCCCATGAGCTCGAAGATCCGGTGGTCGTCCTTGCGGACCCTGCGGGTCATGTGGTCCCACACGCGCCCGCGAGGAGCGCCCGCGCGCATCTTCTCCGCGAACGGAGACAGGTTGCGCGGCTTACGGTAGGACATCTCCCGCTCGCCGACCCTCGCGGTGGGCACGACCTCCAGCTCGGGCAGGTCACCGATGGCGTCACGCAAGGTGGTGGGTTGCGCGTCGGGATCACGCCAGTCGAACTCGGCGACATCCCTCCGCGCCAGGAGGATGAGTCGCTTCCGGTGCTGCGGGACGCCGTAGTTCCACGCGTCGACGAGGCGTACCTGCGTCGCGTACCCGAGTTCCTCGAGCTTCTCCTCGATCGTCCGGATCACGAAGAAGTCATCGTGCAGGCCCATGTCGGGCACGTTCTCCATGAGGACCACGCGGGGCCGGACCCGCGTGACGATGTCCAGGTAGGCGCTCCAGAGCTGCTTCCTACGGTCCTCCGGATCACGCCCGTGGTTCTTGACAAGGTCGCGAATCTTGTTCCGCCCGGCCCGACTGAAGGGCTGGCACGGAGGGCCACCGGCCACGAGGTCGATGTTCGCCGAAGTAAGGAGCTCCACGAGCCTGTCGCGTTCGGCGGGGTCACCGAGGTCCATGTGCAGACTGAGGCCCGGGAAGTTCGCCCGGTGCGTCTCCAGTGCACGCTCGTCGAAGTCCACCGCTGCCGCAGTGGTCCATCCCGCCCGCTCCACACCAGCGCTGAGCCCCCCGGCGCCGGAGAAGAGATCGACGGCGAGCCGCTTGCCCTCGCCGAAGCCTTCCAGCCACTCCTGGAACGTCTCCGGGGTGCAGCTGTCGGAGTGCGGGGCCAGCTTGAGGTAGTCACTGCGTTCAAGAGGTACGCCGTAGCCGCTCCCCTTCACAGCACAACCCTCCATACGCACGACATGAACGAGCACCAGGAGATCACAGACCCACTGGTGGAAGCAAGGATTCCGGCACTCCGGACACCGGGATCGACGGAGGTACCGACAGCTCCCCAGCTCGGCTTACGCACCCCCGCGACCTACGAGCTCGAACCGGCGTTCCACGTGTCGAGATGATCGATCATAGTCGAGCCCGGCGCGTGATTCGGCGCAGTTGGCGGGAGTGATTGGTCACTGGTCCGACTAACGAGACCAGGACACAGAAGGCACGTTCGAGTTACCGCGGGAACGCCGAACACTATCGCGCATCAGCCCCCTTCAGCCACATGAGTTACGCGCCAACCAGCTTTCAAATCCGGCCAGTTCACGATGAACCGGTGGCATGGCGGCCGGAGTAGCACGAGAAACGGGGGCGCGGGTGGACTTCGAGAACACCATGTCTTGTCGGCGGCCTCAGGCCCGCCATCTCCGCTTCTTCGACGCTGCCCCTCGCCGCATCAGCGGCCTGCGCGTGGTCCTCACCGATCGCTGCAACATGGCCTGCACGTACTGCTTCGTCGACACGAACACCGGCAGGCCGGACATGACGAAGGAGGAGCTGACGGAGGGGCTGGAGTTCCTGTTCGAGCAGAACGCCGGGCAGGACGAGGTCTCCATCCAGTGGTTCGGTGGCGAGCCGACCATCCGATTCGACCTCATGCGGTACGGCGACCAGCTCGCCGACACTCTCGCCGACCGCTACGAGGTGGCGAGGGTGCGGCGCACAGTCGTCACCAACGGCGCCCGGCTGACGGACGAGGCCCTCGACCACTTCGTCGCGTACGAATACGGGGTCGGCATCTCCATCGACGGCCCTCCGGGCATCAACTCCGCGAACCACCTCCTGCTCGGCGGCCAGCCCGCCGACGACCGGATCCGCCGCAACGTCGCCCGGTTCGTCGAGGCAGACGGCCTGCACGTGGGCTGCAACCTCACCCCGACCGCCGCGAACATCAGGCGCCTCTCCGAGACCGTCCGGTGGATCATCGACGATCTCGGGCTGAAGTTCATCTATGTCAACACGCCCATCTCCACTGCGGGTCGCTGGCGCGTCAACGGCGCCGATCTGGCCCGCGAACTGTACGAGGCCCGCGTGGCCGCCCTGGGGCGGGGCGGCATGCTGTTCACCGTCCTGGACCGCGCCTTCCAAGCGCTCGACACCCGACGGCCGATGCTGTTCGACCACATGCAGGGCGACCGCAGCCTGAACGCGGCCCTGCTGCCCGGCAACCGGGTCAGCCTGTGCGACATCAACTTCGCCGAGCCGTCGTTCCTGCACACCCTCGACGAGCTCCGGGCCGATCCCGGCCTCTTAGCCGGCGTGGCGAAGAAGGTCGCGCCGATCCCGGAGTGCGGCGACTGCCCGGCGCTCGCCATCTGCGGCGGACCATCCCGCAACGAGCAGGCCCTCATCGGCGGCGGCACGCCGGACCCGGAGATGTGCGCGTTCTACACGAGCACCGTGGAGATCGCGGTGTGGGACAACACAGGGGTGCAATGAGTACCCGCGTCCGTACCGCGTTGATCTCCACGGCTGGGCACTGCAAGGTGGCCTGTGGGTTCTGCTTCCGTTCCGACCGTGCTCACGGATTCCTCGACACCGCGACCTACACCCGCCATCTGTCGCGGCTGAAGGAGGCGGGCGTGGAAGGGGTGCGCCTGAGCGGCGGCGAACCGACCCACCACCCGCAGCTCCGGCAGCTCGTACGGCTGGCCCACCCGTTCGGCATGGCGGTGTCGATGGTGACCTCGGCCCGCACCGTGGCCGAGGTCATCGCCCCTCTCCCAGGTGGCGCACCTGCTGGCCAATGTGACCGTCTCCGCCGACTCGCAGGGCGCCATGCTGCTGGGCCGCACCACCCGCACCGCGGCCTCCGGCCTCGACACACTGCGCGCGCCATCAGTACCGAGACGAAGATCCTGCACGTCACCTGCTGGGGCCTGCGTGACGAGGAGTGCCAGGACCTGGCCGGCCTTGTATCCGAGGTGGGGGTGGAGGTCCAGTTCAGTCCCGTTGTCCTTGACGAGCGTGCCCTTCGCCGCGACGGCAAGTCGGTTCAGGACTACCTGGTGCAGCAGCGGCTCGACGCCGACGTACTGAGCCGCCACTTCGATCTGTCCGACCGGTACCGGGCCTACCTCGACGAGCTGGGGGACTTGCAGTTCCCCACGGATGGGGGCGAGCGGTGGTCATGCCGCTCAGCGGCCGCGTACGTGTCCGCGGACGGCGACATCCGGCGCTGCCCCTACGGCCAGGCATCGGTCAGTGCCCATGCTCCCCGGGCTGCGATCAGACAGTTCCTGACCGCTCCGGCGCAGGACCGGGTGATGCCGGACTGGCGGCCATCTGCCGCTCCGCCCGTGCGTGCGTGCGACGACAGCGCGTCGTGCGCCGCAGCGTGAGGCCGGCTCGATGCCCCCCGACTCCATGGACCGCTCTATGACGATCACGACTCCCGACGACTTCGACCTCCGGTGGAGGCAGCCGCCGAACTCCCCGCTGGAGGTCTTCGACTACCTGTTCCTGCCGGCCATTGACGTCCTCGACCACCTCCGCAAGGACGACGAGGTTCGGTTCACGATCCTCGGAGACGATGACTGGCAGGTGCGTTGGACCGCACCGCCGCTTTCCGTACCGCACCGATCGAGGAGATCGCGGCCTGGCCGTTCCGGCTGGTGCACTTCAACCTCAGTCGCTTCTACGACGACCTCCTGCACGGCTTCCATGACGAGGTCATGATCCCCTGGCGCACCCATCTGTGCGAACGGGGATTCACCTGGCAGCGGCTGGCGCCGATCCTGTTCCTGTCCACCGAGGGTGCCGCCTCGACCTACCACAACGACAACTCACACGGCCTGGTCTGGCAGGTCCACGGCAGCAAGACCTTCCACAGCTACCGGGACCCCGACCAGCGCCTGTCGGCCGAGGCGGCGGTCATCGGCGAGACCACCGGCGAGGACCCGCCCGAGCACGATCCGGCCGACCGCCAGTCCGTCACCATGCTCCCCGGCGAACAGCTCTGGAGCCATGCGCTCACTCCGCACTGGGTGACCACTGAGTCGGGCCTCGCCATGAGCGTCACCCTCTCCCACGGCGGCCTGTGCCGCCAAGGCCATTACTCCGAGCGGGAGTTGGCGCTGCGGTCCTACTGGGACAAGAACCCGGACGAGGCGTGGACGCATGACCTGAGCAATGTCCGCTACTGAGACCGCGTCCCACGGCACGAGGCGCTGGCCCGTGCCGTGGGACGCAGCCCACTGCCGGTCACGGCGTGAGCCGGTTCGGACCGCGGAAGAGGAAGCTGGCCTCGCGGATCGAGTCCAGGCCGAGCATCACTATCAGCACCCGCCCCAGGCCCATGCCGAGCCCACCGTGCGGCGGACACCCGAACCGGAAGGCGTTCAGGTAGTCCTGCAGCGGCTCCGTTCTCATGCCCTTCTCGGCGGCCTGCTTCAGCAGCACGTCATAGCGGTGCTCACGCTGGGCGCCGGTGGTGACCTCCAGCCCCTTCCACAGCAGGTCGAAGCTCAGGGTAACGCTCGGGTCGTCGGCCGGCCGCATGTGGTAGAAGGGCCGGATGCCGGTCGGGTAGTGCGTGATGAACACGAACTCGTGGCCGGTGGCCTCCTTGATGTGAGCGGAGATGCTCCGCTCACCCTCCGGGTCCAGGTCCTCCTTGACGCCCTCGGGGCCCCCAGCCGCTCGTGCGCAGGATCTCGTGCGCCTCATCCATGGTGATGCGGGGGAAGGGCGTGGAGGGCACGGTGGCCTCGACACCGAAGTGCTCGGCGATCGCCTCACCGTGCGCGTCGGCTACCTTGCCGATGGCGTGGGCGAGCATCTGCTCCTCGAAGACCATCACGTCCTCGACGCCGTCGATCCAGGCCAGCTCCACGTCGACGCCGGTGAACTCGGTGGCGTGCCGGAGGTGAACGACGGCTCGGCGCGGAAGACCGGACCGATCTCAAAGCCCTTGTCGATGCCGACCGAGATCGCCATCTGCTTGTAGAACTGCGGGGACTGCGCCAGGTAGGCGTTGCGGTCGAAGTAGCCCAGCTTGAAGACCTCCGCGCCGGACTCCGAGGCGGTGCCCATGAGCTTCGGGGTGTGCATCTCCGTGGCGCCCTGCGCGTAGGCGTACTCGCGCATGCCCTGCTCCAGAGGGGTCTGCACGGCGAACATCAGCTGAGCGGCGGGACGACGGCGCACATCCAGGAACCGCCAGTCGAGGCGCTGCTCCAGACCAGTGTGCTCGTCGATCGGCAGCGGAGCGGCGGCGAGGTTCAGGACCTCGGCCGCCTCGGGGACGATCTCCAGACCGCCGAGTTTCACCTGAGCGGCGTCGACGACGCGGCCGGTGATCCGCACGGCGGACTCCGGGGTGAGTGCTTCGAGCTGGGCTTCCAGTGGCCCGTCGTCGCGCTTGTGGGTCACCTGCACCATGCCGGTGCTGTCCCGCACGATGACGAATTGCATCTTGCGCTGCAGGCGCAGGGTGTTCACCCACCCGCAGACGGAAACGGTACGGCCGACGTGGTCTCGCAGGTCGAAGACGTGTACGCGGCTTTGGATCATTGCGGTCCTCCGAAGGACATCGTCATGATCCCTTGGGAGTGCGGGCGAGAAGGGAACTCGCGGTACCACCGCACTTTCGCCGCCACCAGGTGGCGGCCTCATTCGGGCCCGGTGACGGGGGCCGGCCGGCGGGGCATTGAACCACGACGTGGTCGTTCCTCCCCGCGCTCGGGAGGGTCTTCACCCGGGGGGCGCGAGGCCGCCTTCCCAGCTTCCGGCGGCTCTCTCTGCTCGCGTGATCCCTGGCTACTCGTCTCCGTCAACGCGTTGCCCAGCAGGATACGGACCCCGCGGGCACCGCCGCTATCAAGAACGCACCCATGATCGGAAGGGGTCTGCTGTGACCGTGTTCGTGCGACGGGCGGTGGCCGACGACGCCGGGGAGCTGGCCCGCCTGCGACAGCTGGCGCTGACCTGCCCGGCTGAGCCGTGGACCGAGCCGAGGGTGGCGCCGGACGGGCCATGGGTCAAGGAGTGCCAGGAGGCCATCGCCGCCCTGCTACGCGACCAGGACACGGCCGCCGCGTTCGTGGTCGACGCCGGACCCGGCCGCGTGGCGGCCTGGGCGATGGGGTTGCTGCAGCCCCGGCTTCCGGGCCCCGACAGCGGCAAACCATTCAACGGCGCGATATCAGCACCGTCGCCACCTATCCAGAATTCCGCAGGCGCGGCTACGCGCGGGCCACGGTGACAGCGCTCATGGACTGGATGACCGCCGGCGGCTGCAAACGCATCAGTCTTGCCGCCAGCCCAGAGGGCGAGCCGCTGTACACGTCGCTCGGGTTCACGTACGGCGACCCGCGGATGTCCTGGCGGACCCGCTGATGGCGCGACACGGCCACGACCGCAGTCCTCCGCTCGAACAGCATCCGGCTCGCGACGACGCGGCGCTACGGCCAGTGGTCGAGGACGCGGCGATGGGACGGTGGGAGGGCGCCCGGGACCTGCTGACCGCGACGGGCCCGGACTGGGACCGCAGGATCTTCCGCCTCCAGATCCTGGCCGAAGCAGGGGCACGGCTCAGATTCGCCGACACCTGGGCCGAGGCCGAGCCCCGCTCTCCGCACGCCCTCGCTCTCCTCGCGAACGTGCAGGCCCTGCGCGCGATGATCGCCGGGCGCAGGGCCGGACGCCCTCTGATGGAGGAAGCCTGGTCAACCTGCCACTCCGCGCTAGACGCGTGGCCCCAGGACGTGGCGCCGCTGGTCGTCATGCTCGCGCTGCTGCGTACCCACGCCCCCGACCGGGACACGCTCGGCCGTGTCTGGGCGGAGATCAAGCAGCGCGACCCATGGAACCGCGAAGCACACCACGAGGTCGCCACCTACCTCTTCCCCCGCCATCACGGTGCCCACGGTGAGGCGGCCTGGTAGGCCGAGGAGCAGGCATCCATCGCCCCGCGGGCCTGCCCGTCGCCGTCCTTCCCCCCCTGGTCGTCATCGCGGAGGCACACCGGACCCGCCAGGAGCAGGACCATAGTGCCTACGGCCTGACAATCCACCCTGGGTCGAGTGCCCGCAGATCGACCTGGTGCTGGAGCGGTGGTGGCGCTACCGCGCGCCGCGTCCGCACGCCTGCTTCGCCGACGACGCCAACTACCTTGCCCACGCCTCGTCGTTCGCGAACCGGCATCACGAGGCCCTGGAGGTCTTCGACGCGATCGGCCCGTACGCCACCCAAGTCCCGTGGTCGTACTGCGGCCAGGCCGACGAACTGTTCCTGCGGCACCGCCGTTGGGCGTACAGCCCGCCAAGGCGCCGGCGCCGCTGAAACCCCTGAACCATCCATTCCCGTACGAAGGACGGATTCCCTGTGCCCCTCGATGTCTCACGCGTCTCCGACGAGGAACGCCTCAAGCAATTCGGCTACCAGCAGACCCTGTCTCGCTCGATGTCCGGCCGAGCGACTTCGGTGTCAGCTTCACGATCATCTCCATCCTGTCCGGCTGCATGACGCTCTACGGCTACGGCATGAACACCGGCGGCCCGGCGGTCATCATGTGGGGCTGGCTGTTCGTCGGCCTCGTGACGCTATTCGTCGCCCTGTCCATGGCGGAGGTCTGCTCCGCCTATCCGACTTCCGCGGGCCTGTACTTCTGGGCCCACCGCATGGCGCCCCGACGGTCGGCGGCCGCATGGGCGTGGTTCACCGGCTGGTTCAACACCCTCGGACAGGTAGCCGTGACAGCGGGGATCGACTTCGGCGCGGCCACCTTCCTCAACGCCTTACTGGACCTGCAGTTCGGCCTCGAGGCCACGCCCGGTCACACGATCACGCTGTTCGACGTCATCCTCGTGCTCCACGGCGTGCTGAACACCTTCGGCGTGCGCATCGTCGCCTTCCTCAACGAGGTGTCCATCTGGTGGCACATCCTCGGCGTCATCGTCATCTGCGGCGCCTTGGTGGTGATCCCCGAGCGCCACCAGCCGACGCACTTCGTGTTCGGCGAGTTCGTCAACAACACCAGCTTCTCGTCCAGCATCTACGTCGTGCTGCTCGGGCTGCTGATGGCGCAGTACACCTTCACCGGCTACGACGCCTCCGCCCACATGACCGAGGAGACCCATCGACGCCTCCACCACCGGCCCCAAGGGCATCGTCCGCTCTCCTCGTCTCCCTGGCAGCCGGATTCGTCCTCCTCTTCGGCTTCACCTACGCCATCCAGTCCTGACGGTGTCCCGTAAATCCTCAGGGACGTGTCGGCTGACCTGCTTGTTTGCTTGTCATCCGGCGAGGGCGAGGTTGTGTAGGCGGGCGATGCCGAGCATGGCGTGGTGGACGCCGTCGCCTCTGAGGCGGCAGTCGCGCAGGATCTTCCAGGTCTTCATGCGGGCGAAGGTGTGCTCGACGCGGGCGCGGACCCGGCGGTGGGATGCGTTGTGGCTCTCCTTCCAGGCGGGCAGGTCCTCGTCCCGGTGCCGGCGGTAGTGCGGGCTGGTCAGTCCGGTGCCGCGGTAGCCGCCGTCGGCGATCACTGTGGGGGTGGTGCCGACGGCGTCCTTGGCACCGGACTCCTCCCAGGCCCGGCAGTCGTTGCGGTTGCCCGGCAGCGGTTTGCCGACGGCGACGACGAGCCGGGTGTCGGCGTCGATGACGACCTGGTGGTTGGTGGAGTAGCGGTAGTTCTTGCTGGAGGCGGCCACGCTCCTGTCGCGGGTGGGCACCAGGGTGCCGTCCACGATGAGCACGGTGTCCGTGCGGTACCGCTTGCGGGGCTGGAGGGCGAGCGCCGGGCCGAGGTGGGCGATGATCCGGTCGGCGGCCGACTTGGAGACGCCGAACAGCGGGGCGAGCCGGCGCAGGGTGAGGTTGGTGCGCCAGTACGCGGCCACCAGCAGCACCCGGTCCTGAAGCGGCAGCGACCACGGCCGGCCCCGGCGCACCGGGTCGGCGCCCTCGCGTTGCAGCGCGGTGACGAGCTTGGCGAACTGCCGCGGGCTCAGCCCGGTGAATGGGGCTATCCAGGACGGCTCCGACGCCTGATCACACCAGCCACGCCAAGATCATCTCATCCGTGGCCAGCAGTTACGGGACACCGTCTACGACGGCGCCCTCGGCTCGGCCAACGGCGTACCCCCGGCGCAGATCCTGATGGATGCCCTCGGGGCGGCGGCCGGCAAGTGGCTGCTGCTGGTCATCATCGTGGCCCAGCTGTTCGTCAAGGCCACTCTTCGCGCGGCCCTGAACGACGCGATCGGGCAGCAGATCATCACGTTCAACCCCGCCGCCCACGTCGAGATCGACCCCGTGCGCAAGCCGAAGGCCCTGGTGTGGACGGACGAGCGGGTCGCCAAGTGGGAGCAGACCGGCGAGAAGCCGCCCCCGTGATGGTCTGGACGCCTCAGCAAACCGGCGCCTTCCTCGACTTCGTCGCCGAGGACCGGCTGTACGCCATGTGGCACCTGATTGCCTTCCGGGGCCTGCGCCATGGCGAAGCGTGCGGGCAGCCGTGGTCGGAGACGAATCTCGACACCCATTCCCTCACCGTCTCCTCCCAACTCGTCCAGGACGGCTGGGAGGTGGAGGCGTCGGACCCCAAGACCAACAGCGGCTCCCGCGTGGTCGCCCTCGACGAAGACACCGTCGACGTCCTGAAGCGACATCGCGAGCGGCAGGAAGAGGCCGGCGAGGAGTGGGGCACGGCCTGGGTCGAGACCGGCCGTCTTCACGCAGGAGGACGGTTCCTGGCTCCACCCCGGCAAGGTGACGGACCTCTTCGAGCGCTTGGTCGCCTCATCCGACCTCCCGCCGATCCGCCTGCACGACCTGCGCCACGGCGCGGCCACTCTCATGCTCGCCGCCGACATCGACATCAAGATCGTGTCGGACACACTCGGGCACAGTGACACTCGGATCACGCGCGACATCTACCAGAGCGTGCTTCCCCACGTGGGCAAGAGCGCCGCCGAGGCCACCGCGAAGCTTGTTCCCCTCCAGCGCAAGGCCGAGGCCGAGAAGGCCACGCGCAAGGCCGCGAAGAAGGAGAAGAAGAAGGCCAGGAAGGCTGAGGGCAAGAAGGCCGGCGAGGGCAACGGCGGCAAGCCGAAGAAGGGCAAGGCGAAGGCTCAGGCCAAGGCCGCCAAGAAGGCGACGCGCCGCAAGCTCAAGAAGTAGGTCCCGAGCGGCTCCGCTCACGCATCGCTCACGCAGGCAACGTCACGGCAACCCGGCCGTGTGACGCGTCATGCCCCGAGCAGCAGAAAGCCCCAGGTCACGCACTATGTGACTTGGGGCTTCTCTGAGCCGCCTAAGGGAATCGAACCCTTGACCTACGCATTACGAGTGCGTCGCTCTGGCCGACTGAGCTAAGGCGGCGTTGCTGCGGTGCAGCGCGGTTCAGTTTACACAGGTTGGCGGGGTGCTCGCGCCGGGGTCAGCATCGCTTGCCGTCGTCGGGGACGATGCCCTCTAGGAGGTAGGAGTTGACCGTGCCGTCGACGCAGGTGTCGCCCCGGCCGTAGGCGGTGTGGCCGTCGCCGTCGAAGGTGAGGAGGCTCGCGGAGTCGAGCTGGGCGGCGAGGCCCTCGGCCCAGACGTACGGGGTGGCCGGGTCGCGGGTCGTGCCGACGACGAGGATCGGGTCGGCGCCCTCGGCCTCGATGCGGTGGGCGCGGCCGGTGGGCTCGACGGGCCAGTCGGTGCAGATCAGCGCGGAGTAGGCGAAGTTCCGGCCGAAGACCGGGGAGGCCTCCTCGAAGTCCGGGACGGCGGCCTCGGCCGCCTCGGCGCCGTCGAAGGCGGCGGGCTGGTCGATGCAGTTGACGGCCGCGTTGGCGTACATGAGGTTGCCGTAGGAGCCGTCGGGGGCGCGTTCGTAGTAGCTGTCGGAGAGGGCGAGGAGGCCCGCTCCGTCGCCGTCCTGGGCATCGGCGAGGGCCTGACGCAGGCGCGGCCAGTACTGCTCGGTGTACATGGCGCTGATCACACCGGTGGTGGCGAGCGACTCGGTCAGCTCGCGGTCCCCGCCGGTGGGCAGGGGCTTCTCGTCGACGGAGGCGAGGAGGGACTCCAGCGTGGCGCCGGCGGCTTCCGGGTCCTCCCCGAGGGGGCAACCGGACTGCCCGGCGCAGTCCTCGGCGAAGGCGGTGAAGGCGGTGTTGAAGCCGGCGGTCTGGTCGCGGTTGAGCTTCTCGGCGGGCAGCGAGGGGTCCATCGCGCCGTCCAGGACGAGGCGGCCGGAGCGGGACGGGAAGAGGCCGGCGTAGGTCGCCCCGAGGAAGGTGCCGTAGGAGTAGCCGAGGTAGGTGAGCTTCTCGTCGCCGAGCACCTCGCGCAGGACGTCCAGGTCGCGGGCGGCCTCGACGGTGGAGACGTGGCCGAGGAGCTCGCCCGCGTCCTCCGCGCAGCCGGCGGCGAAGGCGTCGTTGGCCTCCTCCAGGGCGGCCGTCTCGGCGGCGTCGTCGGGCGTGACGTCCGTCTGCGTGTGGGCGTCCATCTTCTCGTCGGTCAGGCATTCGACGGGCTCGCTGCGGGAGACGCCGCGCGGGTCCATCCCCACGATGTCGTACGCGGCGCGGACGTCGGCCGGCAGGCCGACCCCCGCGAAGTTCTGCACGAAGTCGACGGCGGAGCCGCCCGGACCGCCGGGGTTGACCAGGAGGGAGCCGGCCGGGTCGCCGTCCTCCGTGGCGCGGGAGCGGACGACGCCGACCTCGATGTCCTCGGCGGCGTCGGGGGCGTCGTAGTCGAGCGGGACGGTCAGGTCGGCGCACTGGAAGCCCTCGGGACCGCAGTCGCGCCAGTCGAGCTCCTGATCGTAGTACGGGCGCAGGCTGCCGGGGATCTCCGCCGGGAGCGGCTCGAGGACGCGGTCGACCCCGCGGTCGACATCGCCCGCCGCCGGGGTGGGCGGGGCCGAGCTGTCCTGCGCCGTGCAGGCGGAGAGGAGCAGCGCGGCCGCGACCGTGAGCGTGCCGGAGGTGCGGAGCAGCCGCCTGGTTTCCATCGGGTCACCTTCGCCGGATCGGGGCCGTGGGCAGTTCCCCGGAGCGTATATCGCCCGGTCAGCCCGCGCGCAGCGCGAGGGTCATGGCTTCGACGGCGAGGAGCGGCGCGACGTTGCGTTCCAGCGCCTCCCGGCACTCCAGGATCGCCTCCATGCGTCGGAGTGTCTGCTCGGGCCGGGAGCCGGCCGCGACGCGGGCGACGCCCTCGGCGGCGGACAGGCCCTGGTCCGGCACGGGGTGGGCGGGGACCGCGCCGAGCTGGTGGGCGAGGACGTCGCGGTAGAAGCCGGCGAGGTCGGTGAGGGCGAGGTCCAGGGAGTCCCGCTGGGTGCGGGTGGCGCGCCGCTTCTGCCGGTCCTCCAGCTCCTTCATCGCGCCCGCCGTGCCGCGCGGCATGCGTTTGCCCTCGGTGCCGCCGAGCGCGGCGCGCAGGTCGTCCGTCTCGCGGGCGTCGAGCTCCTCGGCGACCTGCTTGGCGTCCTCGGTGGCGGCGTCGATGAGCTCCTGCGCGGCGGTGAGGCAGCCGCCGACCGTGTCGACGCGCAGCGGCAGCCGCAGGACGGCGGTGCGGCGGGCACGCGCCCGTTCGTCCGTGGCGAGGCGGCGGGCGCGGCCGATGTGGCCGCCGGTGGCGTGCGCGCAGGCGGCGGCGAGCGCGGGGTCGATGCCGTCCCGCCGGGCAAGGAGGTCGGCCACGGCCGCGCCGGGCGGGGTCCGCAGGCCCAGGTGGCGGCAGCGGGAGCGGATGGTGGGGAGCACGTCCTCCGTCGAGGGGGCGCACAGCAGCCAGACCGTGCGCGGTGCGGGCTCCTCGACGGCCTTCAGCAGGACGTTGCCGGCTCCTTCCGTGAGCCGGTCGGCGTCCTCCAGGACGATCACCTGCCAGCGGCCTCCGGCGGGGGACAGCTGGGCGCGCCGCACGAGTTCACGCGTCTCCTTGACGCCGATGGTCAGCTGCTCGGTCCGGACGACGTCCACGTCGGCGTGGGTGCCGACGAGCGCGGTGTGGCAGCCGTCGCAGAAGCCGCAGCCGGGGGCGCCGCCGAGGGCGCGGTCGGGGCTGACGCACTGCAGGGCGGCGGCGAAGGCGCGGGCGGCCGTGGACCGGCCGGAGCCGGGCGGCCCGGTGAACAGCCAGGCGTGCGTCATGGACGAACCGGCGGCGATGGCGGACTCGGCGGTGGTGTCGGCCGCGACGTGCGCCGCCGCCGCGTCGGCGCCGGCCCGGGCGTGTGCGGTGACGTAGGCGTCGGCGTCCCGGGCGGCGGCGGTGAGCTGGCTCGCCACCCTGTCCTGGCCGACCAGGTCGTCCCACACCGCCATGGTTGCCCTTTCGCTGCCGCCGACCGCTGCCACTGCCCCTGTCTGCCGTCCATTGTCGTGGATGGCGCTGACACCGGGTCCCACTACGCCGGACGGGCGAATCCGGGGCGTCCTCCCGGGACGGACACACCGGAATCCGACTAGTCATATGGCATGGTCGCCATGCAGCCACAGGTCCGGCTTCTCGCCGCGACCGGCTCCGCGACTCCCATCCTTGCCGGACTCCCAAGGACGCGAGGTCAGCCCGCGTGGCGTCCGCCTTCGACGGACCGCCCGCCGGGCACCGGTCGTCGGCGATCGGACCGGGCTGCGCATCGCGTCGTCCGGGCCGCGGGGGCGGCCCGGACGACGAACGGCTCAGCCCTTCCCGTCGCTCCCGGTACGCCCGCTTCCCCCACCGTCCTTGCCGCGGCCTTCCGTCGTGCTCCGGCCCTCGTCGGCCGGGGCGTCCCCGGCCGGGGCGTCGTGGGTCGGCGCATCGTGGGTCGGCGCGTCCTCGGCCGGGGCGTCGTCGGGGGCGCGGTGGGGGCCGAGCAGTTCGTCCGCCAGCGTCGGCAGGTCGTCCATAGGCGTCTCCTCGGCCCAGGCGGGACGCGGCCGGGCGCGTCCCTCGGTGTCGAGCCGCGGCAGTTCGCGGGTGACGTCCTCGGGCTCGCCCGCGGCGGGCGGCTGCGGCAGCTCGCGCGTCCGGTCAGCCGGGGCCGCCTCGGACTGCTCGTCGGCGGGCACCTGGGGCAGCACCCGCGTCTCGTCCTCACCGCTCGCGGCGTCCGGCACGCGTGGCACCTGCACGGTGTCCTCGTCGGGGGCGGCGGTCGGCGACCGCTCCGGCCGCCGCGCGGCGCGGCTCTGCTCCGACCGCAGCAGCGCCTCCTCCGCCTTGCGCTGCTTCTCCGCACGCCGGTCCGCCGCCTCCTGGCGCAGCCGCTTCTCCTCCTCGTGCTGCCGAGCCAGCCGCTCCTGCTCGGCGCGGCGCGCGGCCTCCTCGGCCTCCCGGCGCCTGCGCTCCTCCTCCGCCTGGGCGCGCATCTCCTCGGCCCGGCGGCGCGTCTCCTCGGCGATGCGGGCCTCGGCGGCACGTCGGGCGGCCTCCGCCTCCTGACGGCGCCGCTCCTGTTCCCTGGCCTCCTCCTCGGCGCGCTGCCGGGCCAGCTCGGCCTGACGCTCCCGCTCCTGCCGGGCCAGCTCCTCCTGACGCTCCCGTTCCAGCCGCGCGAGCTCCTCCTGACGCTCCCGCTCCAGGCGCTCCGCCTCGGCCTTGCGACGCTCCTCCTCGGCGCGGCGGGCGGCCTCCTCGGCCTCGCGGCGCTTGCGCTCCTCCTCCGCCTTGCGGCGCGCCTCCGCACGCTCCCGGATCTCCTGCTCGGACAGCGGGAGCACCTGGTCGAGGCGGTACCGGACGACACCGGTGACGGACTCGGCCTCCTGGCCGGCGTCCACGACGAGGTAGCGGGCCGGATCGGCCGCCGCCAGCGCCAGGAAGCCCGCACGTACGCGCTGGTGGAACTCGGAGGACTCCGACTCCAGGCGGTCGGGGGCCTCGGTGAAGCGCTCCCGCGCGGTCTCCGGGGAGATGTCCAGCAGGACGGTCAGATGCGGGACGAGACCGCCGGTCGCCCAGCGGGAGATGCGGGCGATCTCCGACGGCGACAGGTCCCGGCCCGCGCCCTGGTAGGCCACCGAGGAGTCGATGTAGCGGTCGGTGATGACGACCGCCCCGCGTTCGAGGGCCGGACGGACGACGGACTCGACGTGCTCGGCGCGGTCCGCCGCGTACAGCAGGGCCTCGGCCCGGTCCGACAGGCCGGCCGACGACACGTCCAGCACGATGGAGCGCAGCCGCTTGCCGAGCGGTGTGGCGCCCGGCTCACGGGTGACGACGACCTCGTGGCCCTTGCCGCGTATCCACTCCGCGAGCGCCTCGGCCTGGGTGGACTTGCCCGCGCCGTCCCCGCCCTCCAGGGCGATGAAGAACCCGGTGCCGGCCGGGGCCTGGGCCGGGTCGCCGCCGCGCAGCGCGTCGAGCAGGTCGCGGCGCAGCGGGACGCCCTGCCGGTCGTCGACCCGCGTCAGCACCAGGGCGGCGACGGGCAGCACCAGCGCACCGAGCAGCATCAGGACGAAGGCGGCGCCGCCGTGGGCGAACACGAACCTGCCGCTCTCCACCCGCTGGTCGCCGATGAGTGCGGCCAGCGTCGGGGCGGCGAGCGCGGCGAGCGCGACGGTGAGCCGGACGACGGCGCCGAGGTGCTCGGTCATCCGCGAGCGGCGCGCCTCCTCCGTCTCCTGGTCCAGCACGGTGTGCGCGGACCGGGCGGCCACACCGGCGGCCAGCCCGCTGAGAAGCGCGGCGGCGAGCATCGTCGCCGTGTCCGCGACCAGCCCGGTCAGCAGGAGCCCGGAGCCGGTGACGATGAGGGCGAGCGCCAGCACGCGCCGCCGGGGCAGACCGGGCAGCACGTGGCCGGCCCACCGGATGCCGCCCGTCGTGCCGCCCGTCAGGGCCAGGACGAGGAGGGCGTACGTCACCGGGCCGCCGCCGACGTCGAACGCCTGCAGCACGCCCACCGCGACGGCACCGGCCACCGCGGCGGCCACCGCGGCGGCCGCGATGACGAGCGGTGGGATCGAGCCGGTGCGCCCCTTGTCCGTACCGGCGGCCGTCCGGGGACGGCGCAGCCCCTCCAGCGGGGAACGCGGCCGGGGCGTCTGCGTGGCGGGCACCGTCATCATGACGAGCAGGGAGATCGACGCGGCGAACATCCCGGCCGCCACGTACGACGACAGGGCGGCCTGGTGCTCGCTGAACCAGGTGATGCCCGTGCCCAGCAGATTGCCGAGCAGGGTGACGGCCAGCAGGACGACGGCCGCTGCGGGGAAGGCCAGGAACGCGCTGCGGGCCCACAGGCGGCGCAGCGCCTCGTGCTGGTCCGGAAGCGGCCGTACGGCGGCGCCCTCGGGCGGCGGCTCGGGCAGCAGGGCGGGGGCCGCGCTGTCCTTGGCGACCGTCCACAGCCGCTCGGCCACACCGGCCAGGAAGACGGTGATGAGGAGGAAGGCGTAGGCGCTGTTCGGCGTCCAGGTGATCCACAGCGGTGCCACGATCAGCAGCGCGGCCCGGAGGCCGTCGGCTCCGACCATCGTCCAGCGACGGTCGAGCGCGCCGCCCGGCGTGACGAGGGAGGAGACCGGGCCGAGCAGGACGGCGCCGAAGAGCAGCGTGGCGAGGAGGCGGGTGGCGAACACGGCCGTGACGGCCAGGGCGGCACCCTGGTAGCCGCCGCCGAACACGGTTTCGCCGCCGGTCAGCTCGACGCGGACGGCCGCCTGGACGGCGAGGAGGGTCAGGACCAGCAACGCCAGGGCGTCCCCGATACCGCTGACATAGCTTGCGCTCCACAGCCGCCGCAGCGGGGCGTAGCGGACCAGAGCCCGTACGGCACGCTCGCGGGAGTCCGCGGCGAGGGCTTCGGAGGCGGAGTTGCCCGCCGTTGGCTGCTCTGCACGCGTCATACGGGCAGCGTATCGACTGCGGCCGACACGGTTGGCCCGGACCCGAACAAAGGGCCGTACGGCGACCGGTCCGCGCGGGCAGCCCCGCGGGTGCGGGGGTGCTCGCCTGGACCGGTCGCCGCGGGGGTCAGTCGCCGGCGGTGGTCTTCTTCGCCGCCGCCTTCGCGGCCGTGGTCTTCTTGGCGGTGGTCTTCTTGGCGGTGGTCTTCTTGGCCGCCGTCTTCTTCGCCGTGGTCTTCTTGGCGGCCGTCTTCTTGGGCGCCGCCTTCTTCGCGGGGGCCTTCTTCGCCGTCTTCTTCGCCGGGCCCTTCGCACGCTTCTCCGCGAGGAGTTCGAAGGCGCGCTCCTTGGTGATCGTCTCGACGTCGTCGTCCCGGCGCAGCGTGGCGTTCGTCTCGCCGTCCGTCACGTAGGGGCCGAAGCGGCCGTCCTTGACGACGACCGGGCGGTCGTTGAACGGGTCGTTGCCCAGCTCCTTCAGCGGCGGCTTGGCGGCGGCCCGGCCCCGCTGCTTGGGCTGGGCGTAGAGCGCCTGCGCCTGCTCCAGGGTGACCGTGAAGAGCTGCTCCTCGGTCTCCAGGGAACGGGAGTCCGTGCCCTTCTTCAGGTAGGGCCCGTACCGTCCGTTCTGCGCGGTGATCTCGTTGCCCGACTCCGGGTCGACGCCGACGACGCGGGGCAGCGACAGCAGCCGCAGGGCGTCCTCCAGCGTGACCGTGTCCAGGTCCATCGACTTGAACAGCGACGCCGTGCGGGGCTTGACGGCGTTCTTGCCCGTCTTCGGGGTGCCCTCGGGGAGCACCTCGGTGACGTAGGGGCCGTAGCGGCCGGACTTGGCGACGATCGGGTTGCCGCTCGCCGGGTCGGTGCCGAGCTCCCGCTCGCCGCTGGGCCTGGCGAACAGCTCCTCGGCCATCTCGACCGTCAGCTCGTCCGGCGGCAGGTCGTCGGGGACGTCGGCGCGCTGTCCCGTCTCGCCCTCGGGGCCGGGCTTCTCCACGTACGGGCCGTAGCGGCCGACGCGGAGCATGATGCCCTCGCCGACGGGGAAGGACGACACGCCCTTGGCGTCGATCGCGCCGAGGTCGGAGACCAGTTCCTTCAGGCCGCCCAGGTGGTCGCCGTCGCCGTTCCCGGCCTCGGCGGCACCACCCGTGGTCGTCTCGCCCTCGCCGAAGTAGAAGCGCCGCAGCCACGGCACCGACTCCGCGTCACCCCGGGCGATGCGGTCGAGGTCGTCCTCCATCTGCGCGGTGAAGTCGTAGTCGACGAGGCGCCCGAAGTGCTTCTCCAGCAGGCCGACGACGGCGAAGGAGAGGAAGGACGGCACCAGGGCCGTCCCCTTCTTGAACACGTACCGCCGGTCCAGGATGGTGCTGATGATCGACGCGTAGGTGGACGGACGGCCGATCTCCCGCTCCTCCAGCTCCTTCACCAGCGTCGCCTCGGTGTAGCGGGCGGGCGGCTTGGTGGAGTGGCCGTCGGCGGTGATCTCGTCGACGCCCAGGGCGTCGCCCTCGCTCACCTGCGGCAGTCGGCGCTCGCGGTCGTCGAGCTCGGCGTTCGGGTCGTCCGCGCCCTCGACGTACGCCTTGAGGAAGCCGTGGAAGGTGATGATCTTGCCCGTGGCGGAGAACTCGGCGTCCCGGCCGTCGGTGGCGCGTCCGGCGACCTTCACCGTGACGGACTGCCCGACGGCGTCCTTCATCTGCGAGGCGACGGTCCGCTTCCAGATGAGCTCGTACAGCCGGAACTGCTCGCCGGTCAGCCCCGTCTCGGCGGGGGTGCGGAACCGGTCGCCGGAGGGGCGGATCGCCTCGTGCGCCTCCTGCGCGTTCTTGACCTTGCCCGCGTACGAGCGCGGCTTGTCCGGCAGGTAGTCGGCGCCGTACAGCTGCGTGACCTGGGCACGGGCGGCGGAGACGGCCGTCTCGGACAGCGTGGTGCTGTCCGTACGCATGTAGGTGATGAAGCCGTTCTCGTACAGGCGCTGCGCCACCTGCATCGTCACCTTCGCGCCCATGCCGAGCTTGCGGGACGCCTCCTGCTGGAGGGTGGTGGTGCGGAAGGGTGCGTAGGGGGAGCGGCGGTACGGCTTGGACTCCACCGACCGGACGGCGAACGGCACGTCCGCGAGGGCGGCGGCCAGCGCGCGGGCGGTCTCCTCGTCCAGGTGCAGGACCTGGTCGGCACGCTTGAGCCGCCCGTCGGCGCCGAAGTCGCGGCCCTGGGCGATCCGGCGGCCGTCGACGGCGGTCAGCCGGGCCGTCAGCGTGCTCGGGTCGGACGCGTCACCGGTGCGGCCGGTGCCGAAGGTGCCGGTGAGGTCCCAGTACTCGGCGGCGCGGAACGCCATGCGCTCGCGCTCCCGCTCGACCACGAGCCGCGTCGCCACGGACTGCACCCGGCCCGCCGAGAGCCGTGGCATGACCTTCTTCCACAGCACCGGCGAGACCTCGTAGCCGTACAGGCGGTCGAGGATGCGGCGGGTCTCCTGGGCGTCGACGAGCTTCTGGTCCAGGTCGCGGGTGTTGTCGACGGCGGCGCGGATCGCGTCCTTGGTGATCTCGTTGAAGACCATCCGCCGCACCGGGACCTTGGGCTTCAGCACCTCCTGGAGGTGCCAGGCGATGGCCTCGCCCTCCCGGTCCTCATCCGTGGCGAGGTAGAGCTCGTCGGACTCGGCCAGCAACTCCTTGAGCTTCCTGACCTGGTCCTTCTTGTCGCTGTTGACGACGTAGAGCGGCTCGAAGTCGTGGTCCACGTTGACGCCGAGACGGGCCCACGGCTCGCCCTTGTACTTGGCCGGCACCTCTGCGGCGCCGTTCGGCAGGTCGCGGATGTGCCCGACGCTCGCCTCGACGACGTAGCCAGGGCCGAGGTAGCCCTTGATCGTCTTCGCCTTGGCGGGCGACTCGACGATCACGAGTCGACGACCGCCCGTTGCGGTATCGCTGGTCGGGGACAACTTCTCGCTCTTCTCTCCGGTCGGTGGTCAGCGGGTGCGCTGCGGGGGTGGTGCGGGGGTGGTGCGGGGCTGCGTCCGGCGTGACGCCATGCACGGGGGAAGGACTCAGTGCACGTCCCCCGTGTCCGACGTCGGCGCGGTGGGATGGTGCTGCGCCGCGCCGGTGGGTCGGAGTGTGACCGTACCTCCCGCTCTCCTGTCAAACGGGAAAAGTCAGCAACGCCACTCGAACGGTAACCCGACTAATCACCTCACCGCCGTTCGACAAGGCCAGGGCACCCTCGGCGGCCCGGCGCCCGTACGTGCTGAAACGTCCGGACACGTCCAAGAGTGCCCGACACCCACGGAATCCACCCGGGGGCGCCCCCCGAAGGCCACCTGCGTCTGTCGTGAACACCACACCCTGGGTGACCCCGGGCGCTCCGCCGACAACCCCGTTCCTGCGGGCCCGCAACGGCTGGCAGTATGGCGGCGTCACTACCCATACAACGCTCACTCGGGGGACGAACGTGTCAGACCCGCAGCAGAACCCCTACGGCCAGCAGGGCCCCTACGGCCAGCAGCCGGGCCAGCCCGGCCAGCACCCCGGCCAGCCCGGCTACGGCTACCCGCAGGCCCCGCCCGCCCCGGGCGGCGTCGCCCCCGGCCAGTACACCGGCGACCCGAACGCGCCGTACGGCTACGACCCCTACGGTCGTCCGTACTCCGACAAGTCCAAGATCGTTGCGGGTGTGCTCACGCTCCTCGTCGGCAGCCTCGGCATCGGCCGCTTCTACACCGGTCACGTCGGCATCGGCATCGCTCAGCTGCTCACCTGCGGCGGCCTCGGCATCTGGGCGCTCATCGACGGCATCATGACGCTGACCAAGAACGACGCGACCGACGCGCAGGGCCGCATCCTGCGGAGCTGACCCGCTCGTGCTCACGCGTACCGGACTCCCGGAACCGCGCACCCGCCGGCTTCACCCGGCCGTGACGCCGCTGGCCGCTCTGGCGGCCGGCGGCGCGGGCGCGGCGTACCTGTGGGGCACCAACCCGCACGAAGCGGGGCAACTGCTGCCGCGCTGCGCCTTCAACTGGGTGACCGGCCTGGACTGCCCGGCCTGCGGCGGCACCCGGATGGCGTACGACCTCATGCACGGTGACGTGGCCGCCGCGTTCGCCGACAACGCCGTCCTGCTCACCCTCGGCCTCCCGGGCGCCGCCTATCTCGGCGGGCGCTGGCTGATCGAGGGGCTGCGCGGACGGCGCTACCGGCCCGCCATCGGCACGCGGGGCATCCTCGCGATCGTGGGCGTCGCCGTCACCTGGACGGTGCTGCGCAACATCCTGGGCTGACCCGGGGTGTCCCGGCAGCCGACCCGGGCACCCGGCGCGGCTTTGTCAGCTTTCGACCGGGTCGGACCGGTTCACACCCGCACCCGTGATCACGCTTTGATCACGGGTTGCCCATTTGCACAACCGCACGCGGGCGAAGCATGTCCAGATCTTCGCCGCCTCACGCTCGTGTGTGTACCTGGGCGGCCGTGGGCGCTCAGGTTGTCGCGTCCCGATCAAACTGTTCAGAAGGAGCACCACCCATGGCGTACGCCGGCACCACGGCCCCCAACGGCCAGCCCTACTCCGACAAGTCCAAGATCACCGCGGGCATCCTGACCCTGCTCCTCGGCAGCCTGGGCATCGGCCGCTTCTACACCGGCCACACCGGCATGGCCATCGCGCAGCTGCTCACCTGCGGCGGCCTCGGCGTCTGGGCGCTCATCGACGGCATTCTCTTCCTCACCAGCAACGACCGCACCGACGCCCAGGGCCGCGTGCTGCACCCCTGACGTCTCGGCGCAGCCGTGAACGTGCCGGTGGCCCGGCGACCTCCGCGGTCGCCGGGCCACCGGCACGTCGCGGGTCCGGCGTGGCGGGTTCCGCCGGTGGCCCGGCCTCGCGGGCGCCCATCTCGGGTCCGGCGCCCGACCGTCACAGGCCGAGCAGCAGCCACCCGCCCGTCACGGTGAGCGCCAGCCCCGCGACGGCCGCGATCAGTGCGGCCCCGGACGGGGAGACGTGCTCCGTGGGGGCGACCACCGGACGACGCTGCCCCGTCCGTATCACCGTCCACAGCAACAGCGCCGCGCCGAACAGGGCGCAGACCAGACCGACGAAGGCCGCGGGTGCACTTTCCATGCGGGGAGCGTGCCACCGCGCGGCGGCCCGCGCCGGAACGCCTCGGGGGCGAACGGCTGAACGGCTGACAAACGGCGTCCGACCACCGACCGCCGCCCGTCCGTCCGGGCCGCACGAGCCGTCCCCCGGCGCCTGCGGCCGCCCGCCGCCCCTCGGTCAGTCCTCGGCGGGCAGCAGGAAGCCCTGCTCCACCAGGAGGCGGATCGCCTGCGGGGTGCGGTCGCGCAGCACCGCACGCTCCTCCCCCACCAACTGCGCGATGGCGTCCAGGATGCGTCCGGCCGGGAGCGTGCCGTCGCAGACCCCGGCGAATCCCGCGCCCACCGTGTCCACCTGCGAGGCCCGGCGCATGCCACGGCTCTGCCGCAGCACCACGTGTTCGGGGTCCTCCGCGCCGGGCGGGCCGATCTGCTCCTGCACGATCCCCTCGGCGAGCCGGAACCGCGTCGCCAGCAGGGCGGCGTCGTCGTGGGTCCGCAGGAAGTCCTGCTGAGCGAAGTGGCCCGCCACCGTGTGGCCGAGCGGCTGTTCCACCGGGTGCGACCACTCCTCGATCGTGACGGCCGGGTCGACGGCCCCCGAGTGGCGCAGCGTGATCCAGCCGAAGCCGACGGCCTCGGTACCGGTGCGCTCGAACTCGTCCAGCCAGGCGTCGTACCGCGCCGCGTACTCCCCGGCGCCCTCGGGCCCGGGCCGGTGGTCCCCGGCGTCACGCAGCCACAGCTCCGCGTACTGGGCGACGTCCTGCACCTCGCGCTGCACCACCCAGGCGTCGCAGCCGGACGGCAGCCAGGACCGCAGCCGCTCACGCCAGTCCTCCCCCCGCACGTGCTGCCAGTTGGCCAGCAGCTGGCAGTGGCCGCCCTCGGCGAGGTGGGCGGCGGCGTCGCGAACGAGGGTGCGGCAGACGTCGTCACCGCTCAGACCGCCCTCCCGGTACACCAGCCGCTCCTCCCCCCGGCGCGGCGGCGCGATGACGAAGGGGGGGTTGGAGACGATCAGGTCGAACGGTTCCGCGCCCTCGACCGGGGCGTACAGCGAGCCCTCCCGGAAGTCCGCCGCCCGCTCCCCGGAGAGCGCCAGCGTGAGCGCGGCGCAGCGCAGCGCGCGGGGGTTCACGTCCGTGGCCGTCACGTGCGACGCGTGGCGGGCCGCGTGCAGCGCCTGGATCCCGGACCCGGTCCCGAGGTCCAGGGCGCGGCGCACGGGCCTGCGGACGGTGATCCCGGCCAGCGTCGTCGACGCTCCGCCCACCCCGAGCACCACGTCCGCGTCCCGGTGACCGACGCCGCTGGCGCCGCCGACGGCACACCCCAGGTCGGAGACGATCCACCAGTCCTCGCCCTCCGGGCCGCCGTAGGGGCGCACGTCGACGGAGGCGCGCACGTCGTCGCCGTCACCGCCGGTCAGCCACCCGTCGGCCAGGGCGGGCGCCAGCGGCAGCACCGACTCCGCCCGGGCCCGCGCCACGGGTTCCTGGAGCAGGAACAGCCGCACTAGCACCTCCAGCGGGCTCCCGCCGCGCGTGGCCCGCAGCGCGGGAACGGTCTCGCTGCGGGCGAGAGCGGCGTAGGCCGGGGCGCCGAGGAGCTCCAGCAAGCCGTCCACGGTGAAGTCGGCGGTCAGGAACGCCTCGCGCAGGCGGTCGGAGGTCGCGTCGGTGACGGTGGGCAGGGGATGCGTACTCACCGCTCCATTGTGCTGCCTGCGCGCGGTGACGGGCGCTGCCCCGTCAGCACGGCGCGGCTCGCGGGCCTCTGACGCCGCAGCACCCACCGGCCTCCGACCGACGCCGCGCCGCCCGCCGCACCGTCCCATGCCGCCGTACGGGCCCCGGGCGCCGGGGACCGCCGTGCCCCCTACGCGTCGCCGGAGGCTTCCGGGGAGGCCGTCACGGGCCGCTGGCAGCCCTCCTGCTCGGAGATGGCCTGGCCCAGTTCACCGGACTGCAGCGTGTTCAGCGCCTCGTCACCGCTGCGGCCGAGCTGCTGCAGCTCCTCCGCGATCCCGGCCAGTCCGTCGGCGAACGCGGACTGGTCCTCCGTGTCGAGGCCGTCGATCCGCTCCTTCAGGCCCTCGTAGGCGGTGGAGATGTCGTTGAGCTCCTCCACCGCGTTCTCCCGCAGCTCGGCGCCGTCGTCCACCGGCGGGTCGCCCGCCTCGTCGATGGCGTCGGCCAGCGCGCCGTACGCCTCCGAGAGCTGCTGGAAGGCCGCCGAGTCCGCCTCCTGGACCTCGGCGGAGCTGGCGTCCGCCTCACTGGCCTCGGCGATCGTCTCGTTGGCGTTCTGGATCTTCTCGACCTGCGGCTCCACCTCGCCGCAGACCTTCTCCGCCCACGCGCGGGTCTCGGCGTCCGTGTCGTCACCGCAGCCGGTCATCGTCATCGCGAGGACCGCGCCGGTGCTGAGCACCAAGGCAAGCTTCTTGTTCACCGGTTGACCCATCCCTTCATGGCTACCGCGCCGGAAGATACACGTCGCGGCGGCTTCGACGGCGCGTGCGGGCACGGTTGATCCGCTTCCGGCCTTACCGCAGCCATTTTGTCCCACCCCCGGACGTGGCCCCGGCATGCCGAGGGCGGACGGCGCGCCCAGGGTGCGCCGTCCGCCCCCGCCCGCGGGTCAGCCCGTCACGGAGCCGTGACGGGATCCGCCGACGACGCCTGCCGCTCGGCCGCGCCGTCGCCCTCCATCACCGAGCCACGCCGCTTGGAGACGTAGACGGAGCCGATGATGACGGCCATGGCCAGCACCGCGACCACGGCCCGGACGCCGGGGCTCGCGTCGTCGCCGTAGGAGAGCGTCACGATCGCGGGGGCGATCAGCAGCGCCACCAGGTTCATGACCTTGAGCAGCGGGTTGATCGCCGGGCCGGCGGTGTCCTTGAACGGGTCGCCCACGGTGTCGCCGATGACGGTCGCCGCGTGCGCCTCGCTCCCCTTGCCACCGTGGTGCCCGTCCTCCACGAGCTTCTTCGCGTTGTCCCAGGCGCCCCCGGAGTTCGCCAGGAACACCGCCATGAGGATGCCGGTGCCGATCGCCCCGGCCAGGAACGAGGCCAGCGCGCCGACGCCGAGGGTGAAGCCCACGGCGATGGGCGCCATCACGGCCAGCAGACCCGGCGTGGCCAGCTCGCGCAGGGCGTCCTTCGTGCAGATGTCCACGACACGGCCGTACTCCGGCTTCTCCGTGTAGTCCATGATCCCGGGCCGCTCCCGGAACTGGCGGCGCACCTCGTAGACCACCGCGCCCGCCGAACGGGACACGGCGTTGATCGCGAGGCCGGAGAAGAGGAAGACCACGGAGGCGCCGAGGATCAGGCCCACGAGGTTGTTCGGCTGCGCGATGTCCAGGCTGAGTCCCAGTTCGTCGGCCGCCGCGCCCACCTTGGCCGCCTCCGTCTCGAAGGCCTCCCGGTAGGAGCCGAAGAGAGCGGCCGCCGCCAGCACGGCCGTCGCGATGGCGATGCCCTTGGTGATGGCCTTCGTGGTGTTGCCGACGGCGTCCAGGTCGGTGAGGACCTGCGCCCCCGGGCCCTCCACGTCACCGGACATCTCGGCGATGCCCTGGGCGTTGTCGGACACCGGGCCGAACGTGTCCATGGCCACGATGACGCCGACCGTGGTCAGCAGGCCGGTGCCCGCGAGCGCCACCGCGAACAGGGCGAGCATGATCGACGCACCGCCCAGGAGGAACGCGCCGTACACGCTGAGGCCGATGAGCAGCGCCGTGTAGACGGCCGACTCCAGGCCGAGGGAGATGCCGGAGAGCACGACGGTGGCCGGGCCCGTCAGCGACGAGCGGCCGACGTCCTTGACCGGCTTGCGGGTGGTCTCGGTGAAGTACCCGGTGAGCTGCTGGATGAGCGCGGCCAGCACGATGCCGATGGCCACCGCGACGAGCGCGATGAGCCGCGGGTCACCGCTGTGGGCGGCGATCTCGCTGTCCCCGACGTTGTCGAGCTCCGCGAAGGTCGCCGGCAGGTAGGCGTAGGACGCGGCGGCGACGAGCGCCAGGGAGATGACGGCCGAGATGAAGAAGCCGCGGTTGATGGCCGTCATGCCGCTGCGGTCCGTGCGCCGGGGAGCGACGACGAAGACGCCGATCATCGCGGTGATGACGCCGATGGCCGGGACGAGCAGCGGGAAGGCGAGGCCCGCGTCACCGAAGGCGACGGTGCCCAGGATGAGGCTGGCGACGAGTACGACGGCGTAGGACTCGAACAGGTCTGCCGCCATACCGGCGCAGTCGCCGACGTTGTCGCCCACGTTGTCCGCGATGGTGGCGGCGTTGCGCGGGTCGTCCTCGGGGATGCCCTGCTCGACCTTGCCCACCAGGTCGGCGCCGACGTCGGCGGCCTTGGTGAAGATGCCGCCGCCGACACGCATGAACATGGCGATCAGAGCGGCGCCCAGACCGAAGCCTTCCAGCACCTTGGGCGCGTCGGCGGTGTAGACGAGCACCACACAGGACGCCCCGAGCAGGCCCAGACCGACGGTGAACATGCCGACGACGCCACCGGTACGAAAAGCGATCTTCATCGCGTTGTGCGAAACGGCGACGAGATCCTTTTCCGGACCACCGGCGCTCGAACTCGCCTCCCGGGCCGCCGCCGCGACCCGGACGTTGCTCCGGACCGCGAGCCACATGCCGATATACCCGGTGGCCGCCGAGAAGAACGCACCGACCAGGAAGAACAGCGAACGGCCGACGCGCTGATTCATGTCGTCCGCGGGGAGCAGCATGAGCAGGAAGAACACGACGACGGCGAATACGCCGAGCGTGCGCAGCTGCCGGGCGAGATACGCGTTCGCGCCTTCCTGTACCGCGGCTGCGATCTTCTTCATGCCGTCCGTGCCCTCGCCGGCCGCGAGCACCTGGCGCAGCAGCACCACGGCGACGACGAGGGCGGCGGCGGCGATGACGGCGATCACCAGCACCAGGCTGCGGTTGCCGGAGGTGAGTACGGCGTCCGCGGCCAGCTGGTGATGGTTGTGAAGTGGGGGAAGTTGCCCCGCCATTCGTCCTCCTTGACGTGTGGCACGTGAGTGCGCTCATGGCGTGCGGGAAAGATGTGGCGGATTCTAGGGATCACCGGCGCCGGGAAACAGGGCGCGGTAACGGGAATTCGCCTGCATCAGCGAAGATCAATAGGCACGCCGCTTTGAGAATTCACTCACAAGGAGGACGGGGCGTCATTTACTGACACCGAGAAAATGATCTGTTTAACGATCTTCCGGTGAGAAATTCGACGCCCCGCACCCATCGCCACCACCGCACCGGAACGGGCGTGGCGGAAGGAGAAGCGGAGGTCACACGAAGAACGGCGCCGACCACAGGGGCGGGCGCCGCTTCGTGCAGGGTGTCGACTCAGGGGAGGACGGCCGCCGTGGTGGTGGGCCAGGACATCCGGATCAGGCCACCGCGCTCATCGGCGGTGACCTCGACGTCGTCCACCAGGCCGCTGATCACCGCGAGCCCCATGTCGCTGTCGGCATCGGCGGCTTCCGCCCGGGCGGGCGTCTCGGTGTCACGCGCTCCGGGGACGCGACCGGAGGCGGCGGAGGCGTCGTCCCCCACCTCGATGGAGAAGGCCTTCTCGTCCTCGATCAGCGCCACCCGGACGGGGGACTCCAGGCCCCCGCTCCGGTGCAGGCCCACGGCGCGACTGCACGCCTCGCCCACGGCCAGCCGGACCTCGTCGAGCACCGCCTCGTCCACTCCGGCACGGCGGGCGACGGCCGCAGCGACCAGCCGCGCGGTGCGCACATGCTCCGGAAGGGCGCTGAAACGCAGTTCGACGGTGGCCATGCCATCCCCCTGACGGTGGTACGGGTGCGTCGTCCAGGGGCGGGCGGTACGCGACCGGCCCCCGCTCCCTGGAGCGCTGCCCCCGGGCGTCCACCCGAGGGTCTTCGGTGAAGCGGCGTCAGTCGGTGGCCGCGACGGCCTCGTCGACTGAGTTGTGGATCGGGAACACCTTCGTGAGCCCGGTGATCCGGAAAATCTTCAGGATGCGCTCCTGGTTGCACACCAGACGCAGCGACCCCTCGTGGGCACGGACCCGCTTGAGCCCGCCCACCAGCACACCGAGGCCGGTGGAGTCGAGGAACTCGACACGCTCCATGTCCACCACGAGGTGGAAGTTTCCATCGTTCACCAGTTCCACGAGCTGCTCGCGCAGCTTTGGCGCGGTGTACACATCGATCTCGCCGCCAACGTCGACGATCGTGCGATCACCGACGGTCCGGGTCGACAAGGACAGGTCCACGGATCTCCTCCAGCACCTTGCAAGCGAGCGGTCGCCCCCCATGGATCGGCAGCCGCAGGGGCATTCAATCACTTCAGTGCGATGGTGCACGACGCCTTGCCGCCATTGTCGGCCGCGCCGGTGACACACTCGGTGCCGATGGCCCGGAACCCAGGTACCCCAGACGACCCCGAGAGCCCCGACGGGTTCGACGAACTCGGCGCCCGGCACCCGCGCGTCGCGGGCGCCCGCACCGACGCCGCGTCACCCCGGTCGGTGCTCGCACAACTCACCGCCGGGGGCACGCGCTCCGCACGCATCACCCATACGGAGCACCTGCCCGCACGAGCGGGTCGTCATGCGGACTGGCCTGCTCCGATTCGGCCGGAAGTGATCGCCGCCGTGCGGGCCGCCGGGATCGACCGGCCATGGGAGCACCAGGCACGTACCGTCGAGCGGGCCCTGCTCGGCGAGTCCGTCGTCGTCGCCACCGGGACGGCGTCCGGCAAGTCCCTCGCCTACACCGTCCCGGCGCTCAGCGCGCTCGTGGACGGCGCGAAGCGACCGGGCGGTCGCGGCGCCACCGCCCTGTACCTCGCGCCGACCAAGGCGCTCGCGGCGGACCAGCGCCGGGCACTGGCCGAGCTGGCCGCCCCGCTGGGCGATGCGGTCCGGCCGGCCGTCTACGACGGTGACACGCCGCCCGAGGAGCGGGAGTGGGTCCGGCAGTACGCGAACTACGTGCTCACCAATCCGGACATGCTCCACCGGGGCATCCTGCCCGGGCACGCCCGCTGGTCCTCCTTCCTGCGCGCGCTGCGCTACGTCGTCGTGGACGAGTGCCACACCTACCGGGGTGTCTTCGGCTCCCACGTGGCCCATGTCCTCCGGCGGCTGCGGCGGGTGGCCGCGCGCTACGGCGCCGAGCCGGCCTTCCTGCTGGCCTCCGCCACCGCCGCCGAGCCCGGGCGGGCCGCGTCCCGACTGACCGGCCTCCCCGTCACCGAGATCACCGAGGACGCCTCGCCCCGGGGCGAGCTGGTCTTCGCCCTGTGGGAGCCGCCCCTGACCGACCTGCGCGGCGAGCGGGGGGCACCGGTGCGACGCACGGCCACGGCCGAGACGGCCGAGCTGCTGACCGACCTCACCGTCGGCGGCGTCCGCACCGTCGCCTTCGTCCGTTCCCGGCGCGGCGCCGAGCTCATCTCGGTCCTGGCCAAGGAGCGGCTGGCCGACGTGGACCGCGCGCTGCCCGGGCGTGTCGCCGCCTACCGGGGCGGCTACCTCCCCGAGGAGCGACGCTCGCTCGAACGGGCGCTGCACAGCGGAGACCTCCTGGGACTCGCCGCCACGACGGCCCTGGAACTCGGCATGGACGTCTCGGGCCTGGACGCCGTCCTGCTCGCCGGCTACCCCGGCACCCGGGCCTCCCTGTGGCAGCAGGCCGGCCGCGCCGGGCGTCGCGGGCAGGGCGCACTCGCCGTCCTGGTCGCCCGCGACGACCCGCTGGACACGTACCTCGTGCACCACCCGGAGGCGATCTTCGCCCAGCCCGTCGAGACCACCGTCCTCGACCCGGACAACCCGTACGTCCTCGCCCCGCACCTGTGCGCCGCCGCCGCCGAGCTGCCGCTCACCGACACCGACCTCGCCCTCTTCTCCCCGGGCGCCGCCGCGCTGATGCCGCAGCTCGAACGGCGTCGGCTGCTGCGCCGGCGGGGCGCCGCCTGGTACTGGACGAGCCGAGGACGCGCCGCCGACCTGGCCGACATCCGGGGGCAGGGCGGGCGTCCCGTCCAGGTGGTCGAGAGCGGCACCGGGCGGCTGCTGGGCACCGTCGACGCCGCCGCCGCGCACACGACCGTGCACGAGGGCGCCGTCCATCTCCACCAGGGGCGCAGCTACGTGGTGCGGGAGCTGGACCTGGAGGAGCCCGACGGCTCGGTGGCCCTCGTGGAGGAGGCCAGCCCTCCGTGGACGACCATGGCCCGGGACACCACGGCGATCACCGTGCTGGAGACGGACACCGAGGTGCCGTGGGGCGGGGCGCGCCTGTGCTTCGGGTCGGTGGAGGTCACCAACCAGGTCGTCTCCTATCTGCGGCGCAAGCTGATCACCGGCGAGGTGCTGGGCGAGACCCGGCTGGACCTGCCCCCGCGCACGCTGCGCACCCGCGCGGTGTGGTGGACCGTCACCGAGGACCAGTTGGAGGCGGCGGGCATCGCGCCGGAGATCCTCGGCGGCGCGCTCCACGCCGCCGAGCACGCCTCGATCGGCATGTTGCCGCTGTTCGCCACGTGCGACCGCTGGGACATCGGCGGCGTCTCGGTGCCCCTGCATCCGGACACGCTGCTGCCCACCGTCTTCGTCTACGACGGGCACCCCGGCGGCGCGGGGTTCGCGGAGCGGGCCTTCCACACGGCGCGCGCATGGCTGACGGCCACCCGCGAAGCCATCGCGTCCTGCGAGTGCGCCAGCGGTTGCCCCTCCTGTATCCAGTCGCCGAAGTGCGGCAACGGGAACGATCCGCTGGACAAGCGGGGTGCTCTGCGGTTGCTGACGGAGCTGCTGCGGGAAGCCGGCTGACCCGGCCGGGGTGGACGCGTACGCCCCGGCGTCCGGGGCCGCTCGGCCGGGACCGGCCCGGGCGCGGATCCGTGGCGCGTACGGACCCCAGCGGACCTCGGCCGTGAGGTCGGCGACCAGGCCCCGCACCGCACACCGCACCACGCGGGCGCCCTGCGCCGAGGCGACCCGCCGGGCCATGGCGCACGCCCGGTCCTCCCCGAGCAGCGCGTGCTCGGCGGCGGCGAGGGCCGCGAGGTCGGCCGCCGCCGCGGCGCGGTGCCGGACGGAGACGGCCTGCCCCATGCCGAGCAGCCCGGTGAACAGGGTGCACAGCAGGGCCGTGCAGGTGACGGCCCACACCGTGGCAGCGCCCCGGTCCGCCCCGCGCGTGCGGTCCGGGCTCCGGTCAGCCACCCTCGACATGGGCCACCGCCTCCGCCTGGACACCGACGGTCAGGGGCCCGGGGCCGGGCGGCCGGGCGGTGACGCGGACCCGCAGCTCCTCCCCGCGCCGGGAAAGGCTCACCCGTGCGCCCTCCGGCGCCACGGCACGGGCGGCGGCGAGTGCCGTCGCCCGGGCTTCTCCCCGGGCGGCCGCCCGGGCACCGGCCCGGGCGGCGTCCACGCACTGGATCTGGGCGGCGGCCACGAGCAGGCCCCACATCATCATCGTGAGGAGCAGGGCGAGGCACGGGACCACGGCGGCCGTCTCAGCCGTGGCCTGCCCACGGTCGTCAGAAGCTCGCATCGAGGGCTCTCTCGACCAGTTGCTGCATCGCCGAGCTGACCGGCTCGCTGGTCACCACCGTGTAGAGGACCGCCGCGAAGCCGCAGGCGGCGATCGTCCCGACGGCGTACTCGGCGGTGCTCATGCCGCTGTCGCGGTTCCGGCCGCGCAGGGCGCGCCAGGCGGCGCGGAGTTTCGTGTCGCGCATGGGTCTCGTCCTTCTCGTGGGTCGTGTGGGGATCGGTCCGGGTGGTCGGGGTGGGTTCGGGTGGTCGGGGTGGGTTCGGGGCGCGGGGGCGGGTCACAGGAGGGCCCGGCCGAGCCCGACGACGACGGGTGCGACGCCCGCCAGGAGGAAGGCGGGGAGGAAACACAGCGCCAGGGGTCCGGTGACGAGGACACCGGCACGCCGGGCCCGGGCCTGAGCCGTCCGGGCCCGGCTCGCCCGGCACTCCTCGGCCAGTCGGCCGACGTGCGCGACGGCGGGGGCACCGGAGCGGTGGGCCCGCTCCAGGCAGCGGGCCAGCGACGCGGCTCCCGGCAGCCGCGCCACACCGGCCCAGGCGGTCGGTGGGTCGGCGCCGAGCCGCAGCTCGGCGCAGGTCCGGCTCAGCTGTTGGCCCAGGGGGCCTCCCACGCACTCGCCGACCGCTCGTGCCGCCGCCGTCGGCGCGGATCCCGCAGCCAGGCAGGCCGCCAGCAACTCGGCGGTGAGAGGGAGCTGCTCGGCCACCTCGTGTTCCCGCGCCCGGTGCGCCGCCTGCTCGGCCCGGGTGGTGCGCGTCCGCAGCCAGCGCCCGGTGCCGAAGGCGACGCACGCCGCCGCCAGCGCTCCACCGACACCGCCGACGGCCAGGAGGACGAGCGCTCCGCTCCCGGCAGCCAGCGCGGTGTACCGTGCGGGTCGGCGCATCCGGTCCCAGGGCCCCGCCCGGGGGCGACGCCTCCGCGACCGCACCGGTGCTCCGCCGGTGCCGAGCGACGCGGCCAGCCGACGGCGGACGCCCCTGGCACGGCGGCGCGCCGAGACCGCCGAGGCGGCCGGGGGCGCGAGGGTGAGGGCGGCGACCGCGACCGGCAGCGCGACCGTCCACAGGCTGTGCGCGGCGTCACCGTTCATGAGCGCGCCTTCCTGCCACCGACCGGGCGGAGCGCGCCGACCGGGCACCTTCGGCGACCTGAACGATCCGCCGTGTCCAGGCGAGGCCCGCGCACTCCAGAAGGACGGCGCCCGCGAGCAGGACCCACCCGGCCGGGGAGTGCAGCAGGAAGCGCAGGGGCTCCGCCCCCATGGCCGTCCCCAGCAGCACCCCGAAGACCGGGAGCAGGGCCAGGGTCACCGCGGTGGCACGTGGCCCGGCGAGCTGGGCCCGCAGCTCCTCCCGCTGGTCCCGTTCCGCGCGCAGGGCCCCGGCCACGCGGTCCAGCCCGTCGGCCAGGCCCGCGCCGCCGTCGACGGCCACCCGCCAGCACGCCGCGACACCGGCCAGCCCCCCGGCGCCGGGCAGCTCGGCCGCTCGGCGCAGGGCGGCCGGGACGTCGCCGCCGAACCGGACCGCCGCGAGGACGTCGGCCCCCGGCCCGCCGAGCGCGGCACCGCCGATCTCGATGACGGCCGGCAGCGCCTGCTCGGGCTGGCGACCGGCCCGCACCTCGGCGGCCAGCGCGGCGCACAGCTCGATCACGGCGGCCTCCCGCCGCTCCGCCACCCGGCGCCGCTCCCCGGCGCGCCTCCAGCGGCCGACGAGGGGCGTGGCCACGGCCCCGGCCAGCACCGGCAGGGCGGATTCGCCCAGGAGCCCCAGGCCCGCCCCCGCCAGCGGGCAGAGCCAGTGCGGGCCGGCCCGTGCTCGCAGCCGGGCCGCCGTCTCCGAGGCCCGGAGGGAGGACGGGAGCGCACGGCGCAGCAGGCCCGCCGCTCCCTCCGGACCACCTCCGGCGAACAGCAGCCGGGCGCGGCGGACCGACGGATCCGGTCCGCCGACCATCCAGACAGCGGCACCGACGCACAGCAGCGCCGCGTAGGCGGCCTCCGGACGGCCCGACCCCGTCACGGCGTGCCTCCGCCGCGCTCACACAGCTCGCGCAACCGGGTCCAGCCGACGGCCCGGGTGAAGCCCGCGGGTGCCCACAGCGCTGCGGGCACCGTGCCGACCAGCCCGTCCGGGCGTCGTTCGAGGACGTGGATCTCGGCGACGCGGCGCCGCCCGGAGCGGTCCCTGACGAGGTGCACCACCAGGGAGAGCGCCGCCGCCAGCTGACTGTGCAGGGCCGCCCGGTCGAGCCCGGCGGTCATGCCGAGCGCCTCCAGGCGGGCGGGTACGTCAGCGGCGGCGTTGGCGTGGACGGTGCACGCGGCTCCTTCGTGTCCGGTGTTCAGGGCGGCGAGGAGATCGAGCACCTCGCTGCCCCGGACCTCGCCGACGACCAGGCGATCGGGCCGCATCCGCAGGGCCTGGCGGACGAGGTCCCGCAGGTCCACCCGGCCCGCGCCCTCCTGGTTGGCCGGGCGGGCCTCCAGCCGCACGACGTGCGGATGGTCGGGGCGCAGCTCGGCCGAGTCCTCGGCGAGGACGATGCGTTCCCCGTGGCCGACCAGGCCGAGCAGCGCGCTCAGGAGGGTCGTCTTGCCCGTGCCGGTCCCTCCGGAGACGAGGAACGACAGCCGCGCGTCCAGCACCGCGCGCAGCAGCCCGTCACCCCCCGGCGGCAGCGTGCCGGCGGTGACCAGCTCGCTCAGGGCGAAGGCCCGTGGTCGGACGACCCGAAGCGAGAGACAGGGCGCGTCGACGGCGACGGGCGGCAGGACGGCGTGGAGCCTCGTCCCGTCGGGCAGCCGGGCGTCGGCCCAGGGGCGGGCGTCGTCCAGCCGACGGCCGGCGGCCGAGGCGAGCCGCTGGGCCAGGCGGCGGACGGCGGCGGCGTCCGGGAAGCGCACGGTCGTGCGCTCCAGACCGCTCCCCCGGTCGACCCAGACCGTGTCGGGCCCGTTGACGAGGACGTCGGTGACGGCGGGATCGGCGAGGAGCGGTTCGAGCGGGCCGCTGCCGATCAGCTCCGAACGCAGGGCGGTGACCACTGTGAGAACGGCGCTGTCCCCCAGCAGCCGCCCCTGTGCGCGCAGGGCGGCCGCCACGGCGGCGGGGCTGGGCTCCGCACCGGAGGCGGCGAGCCGCGTCCGCACGGCGTCGACGAGCTCGGGTGACGCGCCGTCGGGGCGTGTCCGCTGCGTCGTGGTCGGCAGGGCGGGCGTCGTCATGCCGTCACGCTCCCCCGCTGTCGGGCCGGCAGGGCGTGCTCCCAGAAGGCGACGCAGAAGCGGGCCAACGGCCCGGGGGTGCCGCCGGGCGGGACGCCGCGCTCGACCGCGAGGGGCAGCCCGTCCTCGGCGCTCAGCTCGCCGACCAGGGGAAGCCGCAGCAGCCGGGCGACCTCGCAGCCGTCCAACCCCGAGGTGGAGGGACGGAGCACGAGCGCGCGCAGATCGGTCAGTGCCGTGGTGAACTGCGCGGCCACCCGGCCGGAGGCGGCGACGGCGCGCAGTTCGGCGGGGACGACGAGCAGCCCCATGTCGAGTTGGGCGAGCGCCTCCGCGGTCGTGTCGTCGACCCGCCGCGGAAGATCCACGACGACCACACCGCCGCGCCGCCGCGCGGCGGCCAGGACGGAACGCAGGGCGTCGGAACGTACGGCGTCGGAGAGCGGTGCTCCCGTTTCGGTGCCGCCGCCGTCACCTCGGCCCTGGCTGAGGACGCGCACCCCGTGCAGCATCGGAAGGGACTCCTCCAGCGCGACGGCGCCTACCCGGCCACGCGACCGGCTGAACGCGGGCCAGCGTGATCCGTCCGCCGTCTCCCCGCCGAGCAGCACGTCGAGCCCGCCGCCGAGGGGGTCCGCGTCGATCAGGACGGAGCGGACGCCGGCTCGGGCGGCCGTCACGGCCAGGGCGCAGGCCAGGGTGGACGCGCCCGCACCGCCCCGGCCGCCGACGACCCCGAGGGTGAGTGCCGGCTCGGCCGTGCCCTCGGTGGCGTCGGCGATACGACCCGCCAGCCAGGCTTCGGAGTCGGGCAGGAAGACCACCTGCTCCGCACCGGCCCCGACGCCGCGCTCCCACACGCCCCGGTCCTTCGGGTCGCGGCTGACGAGCAGGACGCCCGGGCGGCGCGGTGGACGCCCGCCGGACGAGCGCAGCCGCTCGGCGCGGTCGTCGCCGACGAGGACGAGAGGCGCGGCGCGCCACGCCTCTTCGTTCACGGGTGCACCGTGCGCCACTTCCGCTTCAGCCCCGGCGGCGGCACACAAACGCAGCAGGTCGTCGAGAAGCTGTGCGTCCTCAGAGACGATCAGGATCGGTTCCACACGGGATTCGGCCATCGGGCCTTCTCCTTCCGGCTTCGCACTCTCGCATCCGCGAACACCCGCGGAGGCCGTGCGCAATCACCGTGCAGAACCTCGGAAAATTCCGGGGATCTTGGTCCAAATCTGTGGAGAACTCAACGGTTGTGAATAACTTCGCCACCCGTCCCGGTGACATCCGGAGAGCACATCAACGATTACGTTCGGTTACGTGTTTGATGGGTGGCGGCCGACTCGACCCGGTGACGGCCGGAGGCACGCCGACCCGCGGCAGGCCCGTGGCAGCACGCGAAAAAGCCCCCGGACATGCGACGACCCCCGCCGGGGGGGAGAGCGGGGGTCGTCTTCCTCGGTCGACTCGGGGGGGGGGAGGAGTCGAACCGGGTTAGCACGGTCGCGAACGATCCGTGACTTCCATGGTGTACCCGAGAGCCCTCTCAGGCAAACCCACGCGCCACAGCTTACGCCGAATGGCGGGCCTTATCCTCTCCTTGTGGAAAACGCCCCGCCGCCGCGCACCGCCGCCTTCTTCGACCTGGACAAGACGGTCATTGCGAAGTCCAGCACGCTTACCTTCGGTAAGTCCTTCTACCGGGGTGGCCTGATGAATCGCCGCGCCGTCCTGCGCACCGCGTACTCCCAGTTCATCTTGTCGATCGGCCGGGCCGATCACGACCAGATCGAGCGGATGCGGGAGTATCTGTCCGCCCTCTGCCGCGGCTGGAACGTGGAGCAGGTCAAGGAGATCGTCGCCGAAACCCTGCACGACATCATCGACCCGATCATCTACGACGAGGCCGCCTCGCTGATCGAGGAGCACCACCTCGCGGGCCGGGACGTCGTCATCGTCTCGACCTCGGGGGCCGAGGTCGTCGAGCCCATCGGTGACCTGCTGGGGGCCGACCGCGTCATCGCCACGCGGATGGTCGTCGACGAGGGCTGCTACACGGGCGAGGTCGCGTACTACGCCTACGGTCCGGCCAAGGCGGAGGCCCTCGCGGCACTGGCGGCATCGGAGGGCTACGACCTCTCGCGCTGCTACGCCTACTCCGACTCCGGAACCGACGTGCCGATGCTGGAGGCCGTCGGCCACCCGCACGCGGTGAACCCGGACCGGGCACTGCGCCGCGAGGCCGCCGCCCGCGACTGGCCGGTCCTCACCTTCACCCGTCCGGTGCGACTCAAGCAACGGCTGCCGGCGCTCTCGATGCCGCCCCCACCACTGCTGGCCGCCGCCGCGGTGGGCGCTGCGGCGGCGACGGCCGGGCTGGTCTGGTACTCCAGCCGACGCCGCACGCGGCTCGGGGCGCGGTGACGCACGGCCGGGCGGAGTAAGCGGGCGTGGAGGAAGCGGGCGGAGGAAACGGAACGCGCCCGGACACAGATGTGCGGCGGCACCACTCCGCAGAGCCGTGCCGCCGCTGGCATGTCCACCGGGGTACCAGTGCGTGCTCGAGTAGCCGCTCAGGGCGGAGTCTTTGCCCGTCCCTGGTGCGGTAGGCCCGTAATCGACGGGTCGGCGTCGCGTGGGTTCCCGGTGTTCATGCTCGGTCCGTGGGGCCGTGATGCATACGGTGATCCGTCTCGGATGCCGTTGGTCTCGCGGGCCGTAAGTCCTTTGTACCCCTGAAGGGGACGAAGCGGAAGCCGAGGTGCGGAACTTTACTTTCCGGTTCAACCTCCGGAAGGGTGCATCTCCGGCATCGACTCAGGCCGCGCCGCGCTGGAGGGCCTCACAGACCGCGGTCGATTCGCGGGCTCCGAGCTCCGCCGCGCGGCCGCAGTGCGCGATCCATGCGGCCATGCCGGCGGGCGTCCCGGCCAGGTATCCGTCCAGGGCCTCGCGGTAGGCGTCCGGGCCGGCCTCGGCGTGGCCGACCTCCGCCGGGCAGATCGACTTCGGGTCCAGCCCGCTGCCGACCAGGACGACGCGTTCCGCCGCGCGCGCGACCAGGGCGTTGTGCGAGACGAAGGGGCGCAGCGCCAGCAGTTCGCCGTGCACCACGGCGGCGGTGACCAGCGCGGGGGCGGAGGAACCGGTCACGACGACCTGCGCCAGTCCGTCGAGGCGTGCGGCCACCTCCTCGGCGTCCGGCAGCGGCGCGGCCACGGCCGGTTCGTCGACGGCCTCGCCCGCCAGCCGGGGACGTCCGACGGTCTCGTCGGAGTCCGTCCCGCCCGCCGCGACGAGGTGGAGCCGGGCCAGCACGCGCAGCGGGGACTGGCGCCAGACGGAGAGCAGGTGGCCCGCCTCGGCGGTGACCCGCAGGGCGGCACTGACCGTCCGTGCCTGCGGGTCACCGCTGAAGTCGGTACGGCGGCGCACCTCTTCGAGCGCCCAGTCGGCACCGGCCAGAGCGGCCGAGGCGCGAGCGCCGCGCAGCACCGCCTCGGAGGTGACCTCGGCGCTGCGGCGCCGCATGACCCGGTGCCCGTAGACGCGGTCCACGGCCTTGCGCATCGCCTCGACGGAGTCGTCGACGCCGGGCAGCGCGCCGAGCGGGGCCAGCGCGTCAGGCTTCGTACTCATGTGCACGACCCTACGCACCGCGCCCGGTGCCCAAGGCCCACGTTCGAGTGGTCTTGTTCACTCGATCACCCGCTTTCCCCTGGGACCCGGCCGCGCGGCCTACTCTGTTGAACATGAAGATCGCTTTCGTTGGGAAGGGCGGCAGCGGCAAGACGACGCTGTCCTCCCTCTTCATCCGCCACCTCGCCGCCCGGCACACGCCCGTCGTGGCCGTGGACGCCGACATCAACCAGCACCTCGGAGCCGCTCTCGGCCTCCCGGAGGACGAGGCCGCGGCCCTTCCCGCCATGGGCGCCCGGCTGCCGCTCATCAAGGACTACCTGCGCGGCTCGAACCCCCGCATCACCGACGCGCAGTCGATGATCAAGACGACGCCCCCGGGGGCGGGTTCACGTCTGCTGCGCGTCACCGAGGACAACCCCGTGTACGACGCCTGCGCCCGCGAGGTCGTGTTGGACGGCGGGGCGGGCGGCACGGTCCGGCTGCTGGTCACGGGCCCGTTCACCGAGGCCGATCTCGGCGTGGCCTGCTACCACTCCAAGGTCGGGGCCGTGGAGCTGTGCCTCAACCATCTGGTGGACGGGCGCGACGAGTTCGTCGTCGTCGACATGACGGCCGGTTCGGACTCCTTCGCCTCGGGCATGTTCACCCGCTTCGACATGACGTTCCTCGTCGCCGAGCCGACCCGCAAGGGCGTCGCGGTGTACCGGCAGTACCGCAGCTACGCGCGGGACTACGGGGTCGCGCTGAAGGTCGTCGGCAACAAGGTGCAGGGGCCGGACGACCTGGCCTTCCTCCGGGACGAGGTCGGGGACGACCTGCTCGTGACGGTCGGGCACTCCGGGTGGGTGCGGGCGATGGAGAAGGGGCGACAGCGGCCGCTGTCCGAACTGGAGGACGTCAACCGGGAGGCTCTGGACACCCTCCTCGGGACGGCCGACGCGGCCTACGCGCACCGCGACTGGGAGCGCTACACCCGTCAGATGGTCCACTTCCACCTGCGCAACGCCGAGAGCTGGGGCAACGCGCGCGCGGGCGTCGATCTCGCGGAGCAGGTCGACCCCGACTTCGTCCTGCGCGAGGACGCGCTGACGACGACCGCGCAGCCCGCCTGACGCGCCGGGGACGGCGCTCCGGCCGTCGCCGCCCGTCGCCGCCCTCACCGCAGGACGCGGCGGGGGCGGCGAGGCGGTGACGGGCGGAGCGGCCCGTCCGTCAGGACTTCCGCGTGCCCGGGGTGTCCTCGTCCGGGGCCGCGATCGGCGTCGTGAACGCCTTCCACCCCTTCGCCGGGGTCTCGCCCACGCCGAGCGTGCGCAGCTGTTCCAGCACGGCGGGGTCCTGGGCGTCCAGCCAGTCGACGAGCTGCTCGAACGACACGCAGCGCACGTCGTCCTTCACGCACACCGTGCTGATGACGTCCTCGACGGCGTCCATGTAGATGCCGCCGTTCCAGTTGTTGAAGTGGTTGCCGATGACGAGCGGCGCCCGGTTGCCGTCGTAGGCCCGCTCGAAGCCCTGGAGCAGCCCGTCGCGCATCTGCTTCCGCCAGTACGGGCGCTTGGCCGGGTCGCCGCTGCCGGGCCCGGACTGATTGACCATGAAGTTGTAGTCCATCGACAGTGTTTCGAACTTACGCCCGGGCATGGGAACGAGCTGGAGCGGGATGTCCCACAGCCCGCCGGCCCGCTGCGGCCAGACCTGGCGCCCGATGCCGCTGGAGTCGTAGCGGAAGCCGGCCTCGCGCGCGGCCTCGACGAGCTTCTCCCGCCCTTCCAGGCAGGGAGTGCGGCCGCCGATGAGCTCCCGCTCGTAGTCGAAGGGCAGCGCCTCGACGTCCTTCCATCCCGTCGTCGTGCGCCAGTTCTTGACGAACCACTTGGCCTGCCGGATCTCGCTCCGCCAGTCCGCCTTCGACCACGTGTCGACGCCGGTGGGGCCGCAGAAGTGACCGTTGTAATGGGTGCCGATCTCGCTGCCGTCGAGCCAGGCTCCGCGGATCTGCTCCAGCGTGGCCCGGACGTTCTCGTCCTTGAGGTAGCCGATGTCGGACGCGCCGGGCGCGCGCCCCGGCGGCCGGTAGCGCGTGGCCTTGTCCTCCGGCAACAGGTAGATGCCGCTGAGGAAGTAGGTCATGTGCGCGTCGTACTTCCGGCCGACCTCGCGGAAGTGCGAGAACAGCTTCTTGTCGTCCTCCCCGGCCCCGTCCCACGAGAAGACCACGAACTGGGGCGGCCGCTCCCCGTGCTTCAACCGCGCCACCTCGGGCTGGTTCGGCTGGGCGCCCGTGAAGGACGTCGAACCGTCCCCGATCATCCGGGGCAACTGCTTCTCGTTCGCCTGCTTCTCCGTGCGGCTCTTGCCGCTCAGCTCGCCGGTCTCCTCGGTCGCGCCGCCTCCGCAGCCCGCCACCAGCACCGTCATCGCCATCATCGCCACGGCTCCGCCGCGACGGCCACGAGCGCCCGCCATCCGTCACCTCGTCACATCGACGTCCTGTCGCGGTGCGCCACCGGTCCGGCGCGGACCTCCACACCGCGTGCCTTGAAAATCGCACAATGTGACTTGTATGCCGGTATGACAAACCGACTTAGCGAGGGCCATTCACCCTTACGAGGGAAAGCGACGGCCGAACGCCGGTGCTCGCTTTCGTCGCTCTTTACCCGGCATTACGCTTCGTTTACTCAACCTTGGTAGTAGTCAGACCAGCACGCACCGTGACCCACGTCTGTGCTGCACGACCGGGCTGCCCGCTGACCGGCACCCGGCGCGCCGCCGCGACCGAAGACGGAGAGGGATCGATGTCCGACCGCACCCCCACGCCCGGCGCCGGAGCGCTCACCGCACCGCCACCCGACCCCCCGCCCACCACCTCCGCGGCCCCCACCCCGGCTCCGGCCCCCGGACCACGGCAACGGCACCGGGCCGATCTGTCGGCGTCCATCACCGTCTTCCTGGTGGCCCTGCCGCTCTCCCTCGGCATCGCGCTGGCCACCGGCGCCCCCCTCCAGGCGGGCCTGGTGGCCGCCGCCGTCGGCGGCATCGTCGTCGGACGGCTGGGCGGCGCGCCGTTGCAGGTCAGCGGCCCGGCCGCCGGGCTGACGGTCGTCACCGCCGAGCTGATCCAGGTCTACGGCTGGCGGACGACGTGCGCGATCACCGTGCTCGCCGGGCTGACCCAGTTCGCCCTGGCCCACCTGCGGGTCGCCCGGTCCGCGCTCATGGTCAGCCCCGCGATCGTGCACGGCATGCTGGCCGGCATCGGGGTCACCATCGCCATCGCCCAGCTGCACATCGTGCTGGGCGGCAGCCCGGAGAGCTCCGTCATCGCCAACGTCCGGGAACTGCCGCAGCAGTTGTCCGACCCGCACCCGGCGGCGCTGTCGGTGAGCGCGCTCACCGTGGCCGTCCTCCTGCTCTGGCCCCGGCTGCGCGGCCGGTTCGGCGCGGCGCTGCGCCTCGTACCGGGGCCGCTCGCCGCCGTCGTCCTGTCCACGGGCCTGGCCGCGCTCGCCGCCTTCCAGCTGCCCCGGGTGGACCTGCCGACGTGGAGCAGCCACGCGCTGCCGGGCATGCCGGAGGGCCCGGTGCTGGGCCTGATCGCCGCCGTCCTCACGGTGATGCTGGTGGCGAGCGTCGAGTCGCTGCTGTCGGCCTGCGCCATCGACAAGCTCGCCGCCGCACGGGCCAAGCAGACCGGTGAGATCCCCGTCCCCCGCGCCGACCTCGACCGCGAGCTGCGTGGCCAGGGCGCGGCGAACATGGTCTCCGGCGCCCTGGGAGGCCTTCCCGTCACCGGTGTCGCCGTGCGCAGCTCGGCCAACGTCCGGGCCGGCGCCGTCAGCCGCAACTCCGCCATCTGGCACGGCTGCTGGCTGGCCCTGGCCACCGTCCTCCTCGTCGGCGTGCTGGAGCTGATCCCCCTCGCCTCGCTGGCCGCCCTGGTCATGGTCGTCGGAGTGCAGATGGTGAACATCACGCACATCCGCACGGTCACCCGCCACCGCGAGGTGGTCGTCTACATCCCGACGGCGGCGGGCGTCGTGCTGCTCGGTGTGCTGGAGGGTGTGGGGATCGGTATCGCCGTGGCCATCGCCGTCGCCCTGCACCGGCTGGCGCACACCCGCGTCGTGCACACCGTGACGTCCGCCACCGCCCTTGACCCGGAGGCCGAAGGCGGTGGCGGTGGCGGTGGCGGTGGCGGCGAGGGCGTGCACCGGATCGTCGTCCGCGGCCAGCTCACCTTCCTCGCGGTGCCCCGGCTGAGCCGGGCCCTCAACCGGGTCCCGGCCGGCAGCCCCGTCGTGGTGGAGCTGGACGGCTCGTTCATGGACCACGCCGCGTACGAGACCCTGCAGGACTGGCGCGCGGCCCACGAGGCGCACGGCGGCACCGTGCGCCTCGCGGGCCGGGCCGGGGCGCGCATCGCCGAGCCGTCGGCCGTGCACCACTGCACGCCGTGGACGCCGTGGCGGAACCACCAGTGCACCCGTCCCGACACGGAGAACCCCTCCGGGAGCGAGCAGCCGGAGCGGCGGGGACAACTGGTCGGCGGGGTGCGGAACTTCCAGCGGACCACGGCACCGCTCGTGCGCGAGGAGCTGGCCCGGCTCGCGCGGGACGGGCAGAAGCCGTCGCACCTCTTCCTCACCTGCGCCGACTCGCGCCTCGTCACCAGCATGATCACCTCCAGCGGCCCGGGGGACCTGTTCACCGTGCGCAACGTCGGGAACCTCGTGCCGCTGCCGGCCGATCCGGGGGCCGAGCGGGGCGACGACTCGGTGGCCGCGGCCATCGAGTACGCGGTACACGTCCTGCGCGTCGGTTCCATCACGGTGTGCGGCCACTCCGGGTGCGGTGCCATGCAGGCGCTGCACGCCGGCGGGAGCGCACCCGACGCGCTGCCCGAATCGCTGGCGCGCTGGCTCCGGCACGGGCGGCCGAGTCTCGACCGGTTCGCCGCGCGGGACGGCGCGGAGCCCCGCCTCGCGGACCGGCCGGTCAGCGACGAGGTGGAGGCGCTGTGCCTGACGAACGTCGTCCAGCAGATCCGGCACCTGCGGGCGCACGAGTGTGTGGCGAAGCGGGTCGTGGAGGGCTCGCTGGAGCTGCACGGGATGTACTTCCACGTGGGCGACGCGCAGGCGTACGTCCTGGACGCGACGGACGGCGCCACGGGTCGTGCGGCGGTCTTCACTCCGGTGCGGGCGGAGTGAGGCGGCCGCTCCCCCGCCGCCCACGGGCCACCTGTGGGCCGCTCGGCCCGGCGTTCGACCACTTGGCGCAAGAGGTCTAAACCAATCCTCGGGAAACCCTTGTCACACCCCCCGGCAAGCTGCTGAGGTATGAGCTGGGACACAGCGCACACCCTGGGAAAGGGAGATGTCGTGAGCAACGAAAGCCTGGCCAACCTGCTCAAGAAGGAGAGGATGGGACAGTGAGCGAGCGTTCTTCCCTCTCCAACCTGCTCAAGGAGGAGCGGAGGTTCGAGCCGCCGGCCGAGCTGGCCGCCGCCGCCAACGTGACCGCCGACGCCTACGAGCAGGCGCGCGCCGACCGGCTGGGCTTCTGGGCGGAGCAGGCCCGCAGGCTGGACTGGGCCACCGAGCCCACCGAGACCCTCGACTGGTCGAACCCGCCGTTCGCCAAGTGGTTCCAGGACGGCGAGCTGAACGTCGCCCACAACTGCGTGGACCGCCACGTCCAGGCCGGGCACGGCAGCCGGGTCGCCATCCACTTCGAGGGCGAGCCGGGCGACAGCCGCACCATCACCTACGCCGACCTCCAGCGCGAGGTCTCCAGGGCGGCCAACGCGCTCACCGAGCTGGGCGTCCGGGCCGGGGACCGGGTGGCCATCTACCTGCCGATGATCCCCGAGGCCGTGTTCGCGATGCTGGCCTGCGCCCGCCTCGGCGCGCCCCACTCCGTGGTCTTCGGCGGCTTCTCGGCCGACGCGCTGGCGACCCGCATCCAGGACGCCGACGCCCGCGTCGTCATCACCTCCGACGGCGGCTACCGCAAGGGCGGGGCCAGCCCGCTGAAGCCCGCCGTGGACGAGGCGCTGACGCGCCCCGGCACGGAGGACGTCCGCAACGTCGTCGTCGTGCGCCGCACCGGCCAGGACGTCGACTGGACCGAGGGCCGGGACGTGTGGTGGCACGACCTGGTGGACCGGCAGAGCGAGGAGCACACGCCGCAGGCGTTCGGCGCGGAGCAGCCGCTGTTCATCCTCTACACCTCCGGCACTACCGGGAAGCCCAAGGGCATCCTGCACACCAGCGGGGGGTACCTGACCCAGGCCGCCTACACCCACCACGCCGTCTTCGACCTCAAGCCGGAGTCGGACGTCTTCTGGTGCACCGCCGACATCGGCTGGGTGACGGGCCACTCGTACATCGTCTACGGCCCGCTGGCCAACGGGGCGACGCAGGTCATGTACGAGGGCACGCCCGACTCCCCGCACAAGGGCCGCTGGTGGGAGATCGCCCAGAAGTACGGCGTCACGATCTTCTACACGGCGCCCACGGCGATCCGCGCCTGCATGAAGTGGGGCGACGACATCCCGGCGAAGTACGACCTGTCCGCGCTGCGGATCCTCGGCTCGGTGGGCGAGCCGATCAACCCCGAGGCGTGGGTCTGGTACCGCGAGCACATCGGCGGCGGCCGCACCCCGGTCGTCGACACCTGGTGGCAGACGGAGACGGGCAGCATCATGATCAGCCCGCTGCCCGGCGTCACCGCCACCAAGCCCGGCTCCGCCCAGGTGCCGCTGCCCGGCATCGCGGCGACGGTCGTGGACGACGAGGCGCGCGAGGTGCCCGACGGCAGCGGCGGCTACCTGGTGCTGACCGAGCCGTGGCCGTCGATGCTGCGCACCATCTGGGGTGACGACCAGCGCTACCTGGACACCTACTGGGCACGCTTCGAGAACCGCTACTTCGCCGGTGACGGCGCGAAGAAGGACGACGACGGCGACATCTGGCTGCTGGGCCGCGTCGACGACGTCATGCTCGTCTCGGGGCACAACATCTCCACCACGGAGGTGGAGTCGGCCCTGGTCTCGCACCCGTCGGTCGCCGAGGCGGCCGTCGTCGGCGCGGCGGACCCGCAGACGACGCAGTCGATCTGCGCGTTCGTCATCCTGCGCGGGACGGCGGCCGAGAGCGAGGGGCTGGTGGACGAGCTGCGGGCGCACGTGGCCCAGCATCTGGGGCCGATCGCCAAGCCCAAGCGCGTCCTGGCGGTCGCGGAGCTGCCGAAGACGCGGTCCGGGAAGATCATGCGCCGCCTCCTGCGGGACATCGCCGAGGACCGCCAGCTCGGAGACGTCACCACCCTGACCGACCCCTCCGTCATGGGGTTGATCCAGGAGAAGCTGCCCAGCACTCCCAGCGAGGACTGACGGCGGGCGGGCCCGGTACGTCCGGGGCGCGGGCCGAGAAGGTGCCGGGACGCGTGGGCGTCCCGGCACCTTCGCCGTTCCGCTCCGTGCACCGTGGTGCCGCTTATCGGGCGGTACGCAGGGGTACGCGCGGCCACGGGAGGCCCCTGCGGGCACAGCGGCGGACCGAAACGCGGAGCCGGACGCGGCGGCGGGCGGGCCCGTCCGGCATGCTGATACCCCGGGTACCCGTGGTAGCGGTGTGACCCGACCGACGGAACGACACGCTGAGAGAAGTCAGCCAAGGAGTGAGCGATGAGCGATGCCCAGGAGGGGCGCAGCCTCGGCCAGTTGGTCGCCTCGGCGACGTCCGAGTTGTCGGCGCTGGTGCACGAGGAGATCGCGCTGGCGAAGACGGAGATGCGGCAGTCCGTCTCGCGCGGCGTCGCGGGCAGCGGCGCGATCATCGTCGCGGGCGTGCTGGCGCTCTTCTCCCTGCCGGTCTTCAGCTTCGCGCTGGCCTACTGGCTGGAGGCGTGGTGGAAGATCCCGCTCGCGGTCGCGCTGGCGATCGTCGGCGCCCTGATGCTGCTGTTCGCGGTGGTGTGCGGGCTGGCGGCGAAGTCGCTGCTGAAGAAGATCCAGGCGCCGAAGCGGTCCATCGCCTCGGCGAAGGAGTCGGCGGCCGTGCTGTCGAACGCCAAGCCGCACCCGCGCCCCGGGGCCGGGGAGCGTCCGGCGCCGGGGCCGGTCTCGATGTCCTCGGCCGACCGGGAAACCGCCGTGGGGGCCGGGTCGGGCGGCGCGACGCTGGAGAAGTGACACACTCCTCGCTATGACCGACCCCGCCTCACCCGGCCCCTCCGTCCCGTCGCTCGACGGCCCCTGGACGCACCGGGACGTCGCCGCCAACGGCGCCCGCTTCCACATCGCCGAGTTGGGCGACGGCCCGCTGGTCCTGCTCGTGCACGGCTTTCCGCAGTTCTGGTGGACCTGGCGCCACCAGCTGACGGCGCTGGCCGACGCGGGCTACCGGGCCGTGGCGATGGACCTGCGGGGCGTGGGCGGCAGCGACCGGACGCCGCGCGGCTACGACCCGGCGAACCTCGCGCTGGACATCACCGGTGTGGTGCGCTCGCTGGGCGAGCCGGACGCGGCGCTGGTCGGCCACGACCTCGGCGGTTACCTGGGCTGGACGGCCGCCGTGATGCGTCCGAAGCTGATCCGGCGGCTCGCCGTCGTCTCGATGCCCCACCCCCGGCGCTGGCGTGCGTCGATGCTGCGTGACGTCAAGCAGAGCGCCGCCGGTTCGCACATCTGGGGCTTCCAGCGGCCGTGGGTGCCGGAGCGGCAGCTCGTGGCGGACGAGGGCGCGCTCGTGGGCCGCCTGGTGCGGGAGTGGGCGGGGCCGCGGGTGTCCGCCGCGTTCGACGACGAGGTGCTCGACGTCTACCGGCGGGCCATGTGCATCCCGTCGACCGCCCACTGCTCGGTCGAGCCCTACCGGTGGCTGGTGCGCTCGCTCGCGCGTCCGGACGGCCTCCAGTACTACCGCCGGATGAAGCGCCTGGTCCGGGTGCCGACGCTGCACCTGCACGGCTCCCTCGACCCGGTGCTGCGGACGCGCAGTGCGGCCGGGTCCGGGCAGTACGTCGAGGCGCCCTACCGGTGGCGGCTGTTCGACGGGCTGGGGCACTTCCCGCACGAGGAGGACCCGGTGGCGTTCAACACGGAGCTGATCGACTGGCTGAAGGACCCCGAGCCGGACCGCTGACCCGGTCGACCGGCCGGGGCCTTCGGGCGGCCCGCCGCCCGGGCCGACACGTGACCGCCGCATAGGCCGATCGGGTGGAACTTTTCGCGGTTACCCACACCACTCGGCGGGCACAGTCGGAGGTATGGGCTGGACGCACGACCAACGTGACGTGTCTCGCAACATCCGTGGCAGGGGGGCCGGTTCGTACCCGGCCGGACGAGCGGTGCATCATCCCCGCGTCCTGCGCGCACCGCGCGAGGGGGGCGATCCCGGGATCGGCATTCCCCGCATCCTGGGCCGCCGCGCCCGCTGGGTGGGCGCCCGGTTGCGCCATCCGCGCGGCTGACCTCGCCACGGGCTTCTCGCCACGGCCCCTCGTACGCTCCCTGACGTTCGCGGCCCCACGCGGACCCCGGGCGGCGGGCGGCGTCTGCCTCGCGTGCGCCCTCGGCGGTCTCACATCGCGCAGCCCTGGCTGTCCACCGGACGCTGGGCGGCGCGGCCCCGGGTGACGTTCTCGCGGACCTCGTCGAGCGTCAGGGCGTAGCCGGTCTGCGGGTCGTCGAGGGACTTGGCGAAGACGACGCCGTACACCTCGCCCTGCGGCGTGAGCAGCGGCCCGCCGGAGTTCCCCTGCCGGACGACGGTGCGCAGGGAGTAGACGTCGCGCCGGACGGTGCCGCGGTGGTAGATGTCGGGGCCGTTGGCCTGGACGCGGCCGCGGACCCGGGCCGAACGGGCGTCGAAGCCGCCGTTCTCGGGGAAGCCGGCGACGACGGCGCCGTCGCCGGTGGTCGCGTCGCCGTCGGAGAGTTCCAGGGCGGGCGCGTCGAGGCCCGGGACGTCGAGCACGGCGACGTCGCGCTCCCAGTCGTAGAGGACGACGCGCGCGTCGTAGAGCCGTCCCTCCCCGCCGATCTGCACCGTCGGCTCGTCGACACCGCCGACGACGTGGGCGTTGGTCATGACGCGCTCGGGGTGGAAGACGAAGCCCGTGCCCTCCAGCGCCTTGGCGCAGCTGGGAGCGGTGCCGGTGATCTTGACGATCGACTCCCTGGCCCTGGTCACGGCGGAACTCGTGGCGAGCTCCGGGTCGGGCTCGGGGACGTCGGTGATCGGTTCGTTGGCGAACGGGGAGAACACCTGGGGGAAGCCGTTCTGCCCGAGGACGGTGCTGAACCCGGTGAACCAGGTGTTCGCCTGGCGTGGCATCGCCTGCGACACGCTGTGCAGCACGACGGAGCCACGCACCTCCCGGCCGAGCGTGGGCAACGACGTCTTCGCCAGCTCGGAGCCGATCAGCCAGGCGACGAACAGCAGGGCCACGACGTTCACCAGCGCCCCGCCGGAGGCGTCCAGGGCCCGGGCGGGCGACCAGGTGATGTGGCGGCGTACCCGGTTCCCCAGGTGCGTGGTGAAGGCCTGTCCGACGGAGGCGCACACGATGACGATGACGACGGCGGCGACCGCCTGCCAGGTTCCGGCCGCCGCACCGCCGCTCAGCTCGCTCCACAGCGGCGGCAGCAGCATGACGGCGACCAGCCCGCCGCCGAGGAAGCCGGCGACGGAGAGCACGCCGACGACGAAGCCCTGCCGGTAGCCGATGACGGCGAACCACAGGGCCGCGAGCACCAGCAGGATGTCCAGCACGTTCACCGTGTCAGCCTCGCCTCGTTCGCCGTCTCACGTCGTGCGCGCGCGTCGCCGAGGGCCGTCGTCGACGTGCGCTGTCTCTTCGTCATCCGCATCAGCAGCACCGTATGCACCATCCGCCCCGGCCGCACTGCGGACCTCCGCGCGGCGGACCTCCGCGCGGCGGGGGGCTCAGGAGGACCGGTCCAGCGGTATGCGCCGCCCGGTGTCCCACGGCCGCTCCCAGCCGGCGTAGTGCAGGATGCGGTCGATCACGCCGGCCGTGAAGCCCCACACGAGACTGCCGCGTACCTGGAAGCACGGGCCTCGATAGCCGCTGGGGTGGACCACGGTGCCGCGGTTGTCCGGTTCGGCCAGCTCGCGCACGGGGACGGTGAACACCCGCGCCGTCTCCCCGACGTCCACGACCTGCACGGGTGTGCGGTCCCGCCACCAGCCCAGCACGGGCGTGACGACGAATCCGCTCACCGGGATGTAGAGCTTGGGCAGGACGCCGAACACCTGGACGCCCGCCGGGTCGAGCGCCGTCTCCTCCTGGGCCTCCCGCAGCGCGGCCCGCAGCGGTCCGTCGCCCTGCGGGTCGCCGTCCTCCGGGTCGAGGGCGCCGCCGGGGAAGGAGGGCTGACCGGCGTGCGACCGCAGGGTGCTGGACCGCTCCATGAGCAGCAGGTCGGGGCCTGGGTCGCCGTCGGGTCCCGCCACCTCGCCGAAGAGCACGAGTACGGCCGACTGCCGTCCGCCCGTGGCCGGGGGCAGGAAGCGGCTCAGCTGCTCGGGGCGGACCGTCGCGGCGGCCTCGGCGACCGGTTCCAGCCAGGCGGGGATGCCGTCCGCGCTGACGAGGACGGGCGCGCCGTCCGTCTCGGGGACCCTCACCGGGCCACCCCCGGATCGGCGGGCTGGTCGGCGGACGGGCCGGGCGCGGGTTCGCCGGGGTAGTCGGCCGGGGGCCGCAGCCGCTGGCCGGGCTGCCCGCCCATCTCGTACTTGAGCAGCTTCCGCGCCTTCTCCGGGTCCGTCTCGCCCTCCCCGTAGGCGGGGCACAGCTCGGCGATCGGGCAGGCGCCGCAGGCCGGCTTGCGGGAGTGGCAGACGCGGCGGCCGTGGAAGATGGTGCGGTGCGAGAAGTCCGTCCACTCCTTCTTCGGGATGATCTCCGCGATCTCCGTCTCGACGCGGTCGGGGTCGGTCTGGTCGGTGAGCCCCCAGCGGCGCACGAGCCGGCCGAAGTGGGTGTCGACGGTCAGCCCGGGGACGCCGAAGGCGTTGCCGAGGACGACGAACGCCGTCTTGCGGCCGACGCCGGGGAGCTTCACGAGCTCCTCCAGCGTCGCGGGCACCTCGCCCGCGAAGTCGTCGCGCAGCGCCGCCGAGAGCCCGATCAGCGACTTCGTCTTGTTGCGGAAGAAGCCGGTGGGGCGGATCAGCTGCTCCAGCAGCTCCGGGTCGGCCGCCGCCATGTCCTCGGGGGTCGGGTAGGCGGCGAAGAGGGCGGGCGTCGTCTGGTTGACCCGCAGGTCCGTCGTCTGGGCCGACAGGACGGTGGCGACGAGGAGCTGGAAGGGGTTCTCGAAGTCCAGCTCGGGGTGCGCGTAGTAGTAGACGTCGGCCAGCTCGCGGTTGATGCGACGCGCCCGGCGAACCATGCCCAGGCGGGTCTCGGGCTTCGCGCGGGCTCCCTTCCGCCCTCCGGGGCTCGCCGCCTTCGACCGGTTGGCGGAACCACGTTCGCCCCGGGCGGAATCACCGGAAGCGCTCACCCGTCCGGCCCCCTCTCCTGTGCTCTCACTGGGCTATCGACCACCCGGCCAGCGTACGGGGGCGGGCCGACATTCGCCGTTGACCCGAGCCAATCCCTGCCCGTTCGCACCCCTGCCTCACACTGTGAGGGCCCGGTGCGTCAAACTTGTGATTGATCGCACTGTTTCAGACGTCCGGCATCATGGGCCCCGTACCCTCATGCGCAGGTCGACAAGGAGAACATTCGTGGACGACGTTCTGCGGCGCGCCCCGCTGTTCGCGGCGCTGGATGAGGAGCAGGCGGCTGAGCTGCGTGCCTCCATGTCAGAGACGACGCTGGCCCGAGGCGAGGCCCTTTTCCACGAGGGCGACCCCGGCGACCGGCTCTACGTCGTCACCGAGGGGAAGGTGAAGCTGCACCGCAGCTCCCCCGACGGCCGGGAGAACATGCTCGCCGTCCTCGGCCCCGGCGAGCTCATCGGTGAGCTGTCCCTCTTCGACCCGGGCCCGCGCACGGCCACGGCCAGCGCGCTGACCGAGGTGAAGCTGCTGGGCCTGGGGCACGGCGATCTCCAGCCGTGGCTGAACGTGCGCCCCGAGGTGGCCTCCGCGCTGCTGCGGGCCGTGGCCCGCCGGCTGCGCCGCACCAACGACTCCATGTCGGACCTGGTCTTCTCCGACGTGCCGGGCCGCGTGGCCAAGGCCCTGCTGGACCTCTCCCGCCGGTTCGGCGTGCAGTCCGAGGAGGGCATCCACGTCGTCCACGACCTCACCCAGGAGGAGCTGGCGCAGCTCGTCGGCGCCTCCCGGGAGACGGTCAACAAGGCGCTCGCCGACTTCGCCAGCCGCGGCTGGCTGCGGCTGGAGGCACGCGCGGTGATCCTGCTCGACGTCGAGCGGCTGGCCAAGCGCTCCCGCTGACGTCCGCCGGGCCACCGCACGTCGCGCCACCGCCCGCCGAACCGCCGAGGCCGGGTCAGACGAGGCCGTGTTCCTCCAGGTAGTCGAGCTGGGCCAGCACGGACAGCTCGGCGGCGGGCCACAGGCCCCGGTCGACGTCCGCGTAGACGTGGGCGACGACCTCGGCGGCGGTGCGCAGGCCGTTCTCCACCGCCGTCTCCACCTGCGCCAGCCGCTTCGCGCGGTGCACGAGGTAGTAGTCGATGGCGCCCTGGGCGTCGGCGAGGACGGGCCCGTGGCCGGGGAGGATCGTCGACACGCCGTCGTCGACGGCGAGGGAGCGCAGCCGCCGCAGCGAGTCCAGGTAGTCGCCGAGCCGGCCGTCGGGGTGGGCGACGACCGTCGTGCCGCGCCCGAGGACGGTGTCCCCGGTGATGACGGCGGCGTCGGCCGGGAGGTGGAAGCTCAGCGAGTCCCGGGTGTGGCCGGGTGTCGGGACGACGTGCAGCTCCAGGCCGCCGGTCGTCACCACGTCCCCGACGCCGAGCCCCTCGTCGCCCAGGCGCAGGGCGGGGTCGAGCGCCCGGACGTTCGACCCGGTCAGCTCGGCGAACCGGGCGGCGCCCTCGGCGTGGTCGGGGTGGCCGTGGGTGAGCAGGGTGGTCGCCACCCGCCTCCCGTCGCGTTCCACCGTGGCGACGACCTCGCGCAGGTGGCCCTCGTCGAGCGGCCCGGGGTCGATGACGACGGCCTCGCGGGCGTCCGGCTCGGCGACGATCCAGGTGTTCGTGCCGTCCAGCGTCATCGCGGACGGGTTGGGGGCCAGGACGCAGCGGGCCCGTCGCGTGGCCGGACCGCTGACCACGGCTCCGCGCGGCTGCCCCGGGAGCTCGGCGGCGTTCGTCATCGGGGCAGGATCCTCTTCTCGAACTCCTCGTGCCCGGGCCAGCTGAGCACGATCTCCTCACCCTCCAGTGTGACCTCCGCCAGGACCGGCGTCAGGTCGCGTCCGGCGGACGCGGTGAGGGCCTCGCCCGCCGAGTCGAGCGCCGCCAGGTCGCGGAGGGTGGCGATGGTGGGCGGCATCATCAGCAGCTCGCCCCGGTCGTACCCGGCGGCCGCGTCGGCGGGGGCGGTCCACACCGTACGGTCGGCCTCGGTGGAGGCGTTGCGGGTGCGCTGGCCCGGGGGCAGGGCGGCGACGAAGAACCAGGTGTCGTAGCGGCGCTCCTCGAACTCCGGCGTGATCCAGCGGGCCCAGGCGCCGAGCAGGTCGCTGCGCAGGACGAGGTCGCGGCGGGCGAGGAACGCGGCGAAGGACAGCTCGCGCTCGACGAGGGCCCGGCGGTCGGCCTCCCAGTCCTCGCCGGTGGTGTCCGCGACGACGGTCCGCGCGTCCGGGCCGGCGAGCAGGACGCCCGCCTCCTCGAAGGTCTCCCGCACCGCCGCGCAGACGACGGCCTGCGCCTCGGCGGGGCCGACCCCGAGCCGGTGCGCCCACGCGGTGCGGTCCGGGCCGCCCCAGCGCACCTCCGCCTCGTCGCGCGGATCGACGGCGCCGCCGGGGTAGGCGTAGGCGCCGCCCGCGAAGGCCATCGACGCCCGGCGCCGGATCATGTGCACCTCGGGCCCGGCGTCCGTCCCGGCGCCGTCGCGCAGCAGCATGACGGTGGCGGCCCGCCGGGGCGCCACGGGGGTGAGCTCGCCGCGCCGGTGGGCGCGGATGCGGTCCGGCCACGTCGGCGGGTACCACTGACCGTTCCGGCCGTTGTTCGCCATGGCCGGATCGTACGGCCCCGGGGTGCGGAGGGGCGAGGGGCCGCCCGAGATGCCGGATTGCTCCGTTCGGGCGACAGTGGAGGGACGACGAGGAGGGGCAGGCCATGTCCAAGAAGCACCGGCAGAACCGTGGCGGCTTCGCCGAGCAGGAGAACTCGAAGAACGCCGCCTTCCAGCAGCGCACCCGGCAGGCGATGCGTGAGGCGTGGGGCGGCGGCAACGCCAAGCACCACGGCAAGACGCAGAAGGCGACCGTCAAGCACCGCGGCACCCGCTGACCGGCCGCACGGGCGCGGTCCGCTCCCCGTTCGGCGGCGCGGTGGTGAGCTTCGCGCTGGCGGACGTCCAGCCGTCGGCCCGCACCTGAGGCACGCGGCGACGCAGGGGCGTCCCGGCCCGCCGGGTCACCGACCGGGCGGTGCGGCTTTGCCGAACCACGCTGTCGCACAGGAGTTCTGAAAGCGTCTCAGTCCTGCTGCAGGCCCTGGGCACGGGGCGGCCGACCGGGGACGATGTCGGTGCCGCGCCCTATACTGGCCAGTGTATAGACAGAAAAGCTCGGGGGGCCCACGCTGACCAGCGCGCGGACACCGCCCGCGACCGCTCGTGCGTTCCGTGCCGGAGCGCGGTGGCAGTGAAGGGGACACCGTGACCACGCCGCCTCGGGGCAGCACGCAGCCGCCGGAGGAACCCCGCCCGCCCGGCGGCGCCCCCGCCGGGCAGGACGGCCGTGCGCAGGCGCACCTGCCGCCCCTGACCGAGGACATGGTCATCCGCGCGCAGCCCGGCCCGTCCGAGCGGATGCGGGGGCTGATGGGTCGACAGAAGCAGCCGTCGGAGCCGGCCCCGCCGGGCGACACCTGGACGCGGACGGACGGCGCCGACCCCGGCCCCGCCCCCTCGCTCCCGGAGCCCGGGGGTAAGGGCCGTAAGGAGCGCGGCCAGCGCGGACGCAGGGCCGTGGGCGGCCGGGGAAGGCAGGACCGGGAGCAGGCACCGGGGAAGGCCGACGCCACGGGCGACACCGGAACGACAGGGAAGCCGGGGAAGCGGGGAAAGGCGGGAAAGGCCCCCAAGGGCCGCGTCGTCTCGCCCGCCCAGAAGTGGGCGGGCGCGCGCCGGGCGGTGATAGCGCGCCGGTTCCTGGGCGTCCTGGCCGTCCTGACGCTGTTCTTCCTGGCCGTCACCGTGAACGGCAAGGCCACCCCCGCCGACGTGCGGGCGATCCTGGACCGGCAGGCCGAGCCGGAGAAGGACACCTTCCCCGACGGAGCGGCGCAGCTGTGGGCCGCCCCGGTCGTCAAGGCCTTCGCCACCTACGACGCGGAACTCGCCGAGCAGCGCGCCCAGGCTCTGGCCCCGTACGCGATCAACGGCCTGGATCCGCAGCTCGGCTGGAACGGCTCGGGACGGCAGAGCGTGCTCGACATGGTGATCGGCCGGGACGTCCAGCGCACCGGGGAGGACCGGGGGACCGTGCACGCGACCGTGCAGATCCAGGACGGCTCGTGGCGGTGCGTCGCCGTCCCGCTGTACATGGTGCGGCGCGAGGGCACGACGTCCTTCGGGCTCACCGGAGCACCCGTCTACACGTCGTGCTCGGGCATCACCACGCCGCCGGAGCGCCAGGGCGGGGCGGACAACGACACCGAGCTCGCCGCGACGTTCGCCACCGAGCTGCTGCCGCCCTTCATGGCCGCGTGGCAGCAGGGCGACAAGACGAACCTCAAGCGCTACCTGCTGCCCGGGGTCACGTCGTTCGGTCTCGGCGGCGCCTTCACCGGCTCGGGGACGGGCGGCCGTCCCACCGTCGACGACGTCTTCGTGCCGGTGCCGAAGAAGGGCGACGCGGGCGACCGCCGCACGGTGACGTTCACCGTGACGATGCTGGGCCTCGACGGCGAGGCGGCGCAGACCTCGCGGTACTCGGTCGCGGCGCAGCGGAGGGACGGCCAGTGGTACTTCGCCGGTGACCCGACGCCGCCGGTGGGCGGCACGGTGAACGGCGGCGGGGGCGTGCCCGAGGTCCGGCCCACGGAGGGCCCCACGGACCTGTTCTCGCCGAGCCAGTCGCCGACGCCCGACCCGGACACGGATCCCGCCGATTGACCGGCGATCACCGCATCCGGAGATCACTTCTCAACGTCTATACACAAGAACCGGAACGCCGGCCCGTTCCCACGCGGGCCGTGCGGTTCGTCGCGCCGGCCGGGGCGGCCCGCACCGACAGGGTGCCCGGCCAACCGAAGGGGCGGCTCCGGCGCACGCCCCACAGGAGAGGACTCAAGGACACATGCTCCAGCAGACGATGAACGGCATACCGGCCAGCGCGCACACGGTCCTGGCCGCACCGGGCGGCGTGGTCACCACGGCGGAGACCTACGGCAAGGCGATCCTCGCCATCACCGTGATCCTCGCCCTGGTCACCGCCTTCTTCAGCCAGAGCCAGCGCAAGTGGGTCGTCGTGGGCAGCATCGTGCTCATCGGCGGCTTCACCTTCATGATCGTCGGCGCGCCCGAGGAGACGCTCGGCGACATCGGCGGCTTCATCAAGACCAACGTCTGGGACCCGATGCTCGGGACCGGGGACGCCGCGGTGTGACCCGGGTGACGGGGACGGGACCGGTGGCGTAGGCAGTGACGGGGAAGGAGGGGTGATGGAGGACGAGCGGATCACCCTGCGCGACTACACCGAGGCCTTCAAGGTCAAGAAGGCGCTGCGCAGGGTCGGCAAGGCGAACGTCCCCCTCAAGGAGGGGCTGTTCGTCGACGACATCAAGGTCTTCGGCGTCACCCTGGTCGTCTGGCTCCTGACCTACACCATGGTCCTCGCCCCGCCGATCCGGGCGGCGGCGGCCTTCCTCGGGACGAGCCCGCCCGTCGGCCTGCCGTACTTCCTCATCCTGTTCACCCCTCCGCTGGTCGCGGCCATGGCGTCCCGCCGGCCCGTCCGGCACAACCTGGGCATCTTCGGGCTCGTCCGCGCCCTGTGGCGGGACCTGCTCGACGACCCGGTGCACCGCCGGGGCGTACCCGTCCGCAAGGGGCACGGCGCGCCGCGCCACCACGTCACGGTGTGGCGCGCCCACCCGGACGTCCTGCCGAAGCTGGCGTCCCGGCTACCGCTGCCGAACGGCTACAGCGCCGGCACCGCGCCCGTGCGGACCCCGGAGGAGACGCACGCGCGGGCACGTCCGGAACGCCCGGCCGCCCCGCCCACCGGGCCGGCGGCGGCCCCCGGCCCCCCGGACCACCGGGCACCGGCGGAGGACTTCCTGATCACGGCGCGGAGGGCCTGACCCATGAAGAACGTGATGTCCCGGCTGCAGCCGGAGGGCTACCAGGCCCCGTCGCGGATCGGGTACCGGTACCTGGACGACCGGATCATGCTCGACCGCGACGGCGCCTACACGCTCGTCAGCGTGCCGACGCGCAGCTGGGAGCTGATGAGCCCGCTCGACAAGCGGGCCGCCCTCGCCCAGATGTACGCCATGCTCTCCGGGCTGCCGCGCGGCGCCGCGCACCACACGCGGCTGATCACCACGGAGTTCCCGTTCAACGCCGACCTGTGGGCCGAGCGGCTGGACGAGCGGACGCAGCGGCACGGCATCCCGGCCAAGGGCTGGCCGCTGCTGCTCGCCGACGTCCGCGAGCGCATCAACGCGGCGGACTGGCCGATCAAGCGCGTCTACCTCGTCATCCGCCTGGGCGACCGGGCGTCCTACGACGGCGCCTGGGGCCGCGTCCAACGCCTGCTCGACCAGGTGCGCAAGCCCCTGGACCTCGACGACGAGATGCCGCCGCCGGCGGAGGTCGCCGTCTGGCACGACGCCGCGGACGACGTCCGCAACACGCTGCGCGGCTCGCCGCTGCGCTGCCAGCCCGTGGGGCGCCAGGAGGCGGAGATGCTGCTCCTCCACCTCACCCACCCCGGCCTGCCCGCGCCCGACCCGTCCGCCGTGCCGCCCCAGCGCTACGGGCCCGGCGAGCTCCAGGCCCTGTGCGGCGGCGAGGTCACCCGCGAGCCGCTGGGCCGCGTCGGCAAGTACCAGTACAAGTGCCTGCGCCACGAGACGGTCACCGGCACCTCCTACCAGCTGTGGTTCGCGCTCTCCATCGGGCCGGACGAGGTCAACTTCCCCGGCACGCTCTGGCTCAACGGCACCGAGGCGCTGCCGTTCCCCGTCGTCCAGTCGGTCGGTTTCGAGATCCAGGAGCTGTCCGACACCCGCAAGGACGCCGACCGGGCCCTGCGCAACATCGAGGAGCAGTTCTTCAACGACGAGGAGGCCGGGGTCGCCACCGACCTCACGTACCACCAGAAGAAGGAGATGGTCACCCAGATGAAGTTCCTGGTGGACCAGCACCGCACGCCGTTCCTGCGGATGCGGGCCCTCTTCGGCGTCTCCGCGACCGACAAGGAGCTCCTGCGCGACCGCGCCCGCGACCTCGTCCGCGCCATGCGGGAGAGCGGCTACACGATGGACGCGCCGCCCACGCACCAGAAGTTCTTCTTCTACGAGTCGCTGCCCGGGGGCCGCACCCGGGACTCCGACTACATCCGCCGCGTGCCGCTGGACTACCTGGCCGCCGGCATGCCGCACATCTCCCCCTCCGTCGGGGACGGCGAGGGGCTCTACCAGGGCTACACGATCGGCCCCGGCGGCCAGCCGGCCGAGCCCGTCTTCCTGGATCACATGCTGTACGCGACGGCCTCCCAACTCGCGCCCACCGAGGGCGTGCCGGGCGACCCGGGCGGCGGCAAGACCGTCAGCCGGGGCCTGAAGCCGGTGTGGGAGGACGCGCTGCGCGGGATCACCCAGATCGTCTGGGACCCCAAGGGCGACTACCTGGTGCTCAAGAAGTACGCGGAGGAGCTCGGCCTCAACCCGGACAAGGTCCTCTGCATCAACATCTACGACGCCGAGCCCGGCGTCCTGGACCCGGCGGCCCAGGCGGAGACGCCGGAGGAGGCCGCGCAGCTGATGCGCGAGACGCTGCTGCGGCTCATCCCCGACCTGCTCGCCGGGCAGAACGGCAGCGACTTCGGCGACGTCGTGCGGCAGGCCGTCGGCGCGGCCATCGCCGAGGGGAACGGCACCACCTACCTCATGCGCGTCGTGGAGATCCTGGAGGCGTGGGAGAAGCTGCCGCCGTCGCCGACCAACATCAACCAGGAGCGGTGCCGCCAGTTCTCCGGCTCGCCGGGGCGCCGCTTCCGCGAGGTCTCGGGCACCCGGCTCGGGCAGCTCGTCTTCGGGCGGGCGACGCGGCCCTTCCGCATCCCGGTCGGCTACACGGTCATCTTCTGCACGCTCGGTCTCCAGATGCCCGACCCCGGCAAGACGCCGGAGAGCATGTCCGAGCGGGAGCTGCTGTCCGACGTGATCGCCGGTCTGATGGCCGACAACACCTGGAACATCATGGCCACGCTCGACCCGGCCATCCCGAAGGCCATCACCTGGGACGAGTGGCACACCAGCAAGGACAACCCCCGGGCGCGCACGCTCGTCGACCGCATCAAGCGGCTCGGCCGGTCCCGGAACACCTTCCTGCGCCTCATCTCGCAGTCCGCGGCCGACTTCGACTCCAGCTTCGTCACGGGCGTGTGGGCCTTCGGCACCACGTCGAAGGAGGAGGCGGCGAAGACGTGCGCGTTCCTGGGCGTGGAGCCGGACGACGACAACACGGGCGTGGTCCTCGCACTCGGCAGCGGCGAGAAGGGCGTGTGCGTCGTCAAGGACCGCACGGGCAAACTCGCCCGCGTGAAGGTCGAGTTCATCTACGACTTCGTGCTCGACATCTTCGACACGAACCCGGAGAAGGACCCGGACAAGATGGCCCGCATCATCGCCGAGATCTTCGGCGACGAGGCCGCGGCCGCCCGGCAGCGGATCGACCGTCCGAAGGACGAGGACGCCGTCTCGCTGGAGAAGGACGGGCAGGACGACGATCCGGTGCCGACGGCGGCCTTGTTCGACCGGGGGTGAGCCACGGCGGAAGGGCGTCCCGGCGCGGCTCCCGCGCCTACCGGGGGAGGTCGTAGGTGAGCCGGGTGATCGCCCCCTCCTCCGGCGTGCCGCTGTGCGCGCCGGTGGCCGTGCCGGTCAGCTCCTGCCCGTCGGTCGTGCGCACGGTGAAGGTGAACGTGTAGTCGCTGTCGCTCGGTCCGGGGTTCCAGGGCCGTTCGACGGCCAGGCTCTCCGGGACGACGGTGCCGTCCCGGGTGAGGGCGGCGAAGAACGCCTCCCTCTCGTCCGGTGTGAACCGGTTGGGGACGACCGACACCGCGCCGTCCTCGTCGCGCTCGTCGCCGTCGGGGTCGCGGGTGTCCCGGGGGGTGTAGACGAAGGAGTCCAGGTACGCGGGGTCGTCCCGGAGCCAGGCCCGGTAGCCGCCGTCCTCGGGGGAGGCCAGGGAGTCGAGGAAGGCGACCACCTGGAGGCGGTAGTACGCGTCGTCGTGAGGGCGGCCGGTGGACTGCGGCGCCGAGGGGGACGGCCCACGGCCGTCCGGGTTCCCGCCACCGGAGCCGGGCCCGTCCCCGCAGCCGCTCAGCGCGAGGAGCGCGAGCAGCGCCGTGGTGAGCCCCGCCGTGCGCAGCCGTTCCATGCCGTTCCCCTTCCGTCGGACCGCGTGCCGGACGCCATGCTGCCCCCGGTGGTCACTTCTCGTACGCCAGACGCAGCAGGACGGCCTGCCCGGACGGCGTGAGGTACCCGACCGCGCGGCCCTGCCGCCAAACGTCGTCCCCGGCGCGCACCACGAAGCGCAGGCTCCACCCCGCGTCGCTGCCGGAGGAGCCGGAGACGGCGAGCGTGCCGGGGTCGACGGCGCCGTCCCCGGAGACGGCGTCGAGCACCGCGCGGACGTCGGACTCGGACAGCCCGGTGTGCCGCACCTGGGCCGTGCCGTCGCCCTGCCGTTCGCCGGGGTCGCCGGGCCCGCGCGGGGTGTAGGCGAAGCGGTCCGTCGCGTCGGCGGCGCCGGGGAACCAGCGGGCGGCGTCCGCTCCCCCGGGGTCGTCGGCCGTCGTGAGGAAGGCCGTGACCGCCTCCTGCCAGGCGGCGGGATCGGCGCTGTGCGCGGCGTCCGGCCCCGCGTCGGCGCCCCCTTCGGCGGGACCGTCCGTACCCCGGCCCGCCGCGGGAGGCGTCGGGACGCTCCGGTGGGCGACGAGCACGCCTCCGCCGACGAAGAGGGCCAGCACGGCGAGGAGCGTCAGGAGGAAGAACCCGGCGGGCCTCCCGGCGCGTCTGAGGTCTGCGAGGGCGTCCCGGTGGATCGAGTGCCCGACGGACCGGCCCCTGCGCGTGCTGCTCACCCTCGCTCCCGCTCCGGTCGGCGGCTCGAACGCCGCGCGTCCGGTCACCACCGGCCGCTGACGGCTCCTCAACTCTGCCCGCACCCTGCGTGCTACCGTACTCAGTGTATAGACACTAGGCGGGAATGCGGGCCTCTGGCCCCGGAAGAGCGGGCCCCTGGCCCCAGCAGTGAGGGATCCGCATGGCCAACGCCTCGACGACTGCGCCCCGCACCAGGCTGACCTCGTTCCGCGACGCCCCCGCGCCCTCGGGCGGGCGTCCGGACCGGGGAGCGGGGAGCAGCGGCTCGCGGCGAGTGGCCCGACGCGTCGGCGCCGTCTTCCTGATGGTCGTCTCCGCCTTCACGTTGTGGTTCACCATGGCCACGCCGTCGATGGCCATCACCGACGACATCGAGGCGGCCTGCGGGCCCGTCAACGTACCGATACCCGAGGCCAGGTCCTCCGGGCTGGAGGCCTTCTTCGCACTGGACCGGGCCGAGGGCTTCGTCGAGAACGCCGGGACGTACGTCCCCGCGGGCGGCGAACGCTACGACGGCCCGGAGGCGTCCTACCACCGCTACGGCATGGCCGGCCTCACCTGGCACGTGTACGGCTGGGACCCGGGTTGCTTCTCGGTGAACCGGTACATCAACTTCGTACCGAACATGATCTTCAACGCCTCGAAGACCTTCGCGACGTTCACCATGGCGCTGGTGGGCTGGTCCTTCGGCGAGGACCCCTTCTCCTTCCTGAACGAACCCGTGGGCCACGTCGCCGGGGCCGTGTCCGACATCGCTGGGGCCTATCTGGGACTGGTCGGCGTACTCGGCGCCGTGTACCTGGGGGTCAAACACTGGGGCCCGGCCGGGCGGGTGTCGGCGGTGCTCAAGGGCGTCGGCTGGATGGGCCTCATCGCCGGTCTCTTCTTCTGGTTCGCGGCCAACCCCACCCTGCTCGGAACCAAGATCAACGGGCTCGTCGGGGACATCACGGCCACCGGCTACCAATCCCTGGCGAACATCCCCGTGACCGGCGGCGCGGACCAGACGTCCGTCTGCAACGGCTCCTCCCTCTCCCCCCGCGAGGAGGGCCCGGGCTCCGACGCGCCACAACGCGACGGCCCTTCCGCCAACGCCGCGGCGGCCTGTGTGCAGGACGCCCTGTGGGTGCCGCTGGTGTACCAGCCCTGGCTGTACGGCCAGGTGGGGAACAACGGCGCGGCGGCCGACAAGTGGGGCCCGCAGATGCTCAACGCCCAGTTCGTCGGGACCGACGAGGACGGCTCCCTCGACGAGGAGGGCGCCCTGCTCATGCGGCGCATAGCTCAGTGGAACGGCGACGGCGACGAGGTGGGCGGCGAGTCGAAGTCCGGCAGCAAGCCCTGGGACGGGAAGTTCGTCGACGACATCCCGTACCTGAAGCTGTGGGCCAACGACCTCTGCCACGCCGACGAGAACAAGAACTTCCGGGTCTGCTGGGGGCCGGACACCGGCTTCTTCTCCGACGACCAGCGGATGGTCAAGGCCGACGACGAGACGACCCTCAAGATCGCGAGCGGCGGTGACTTCTCGGCCCGCCTGTCCGCCGCCGCCATGAGCATCATGGGCGGGCTGGTCATCAACAGCGCCGTCTACTTCATCTGCGCCATGCTGCTCGCCGCCAAGCTGGGCGTGTTCGTCCTGATGATCTTCGCCCCCTTCTACCTCCTGATGGGCATCTTCCCCGGGCCGTCCCGGGTGGCGGCGATCAAGCTGGGTGAGCTGATCCTCGCCAACCTCTTCCGGCAGGTCGGCTGGAGCCTCGGCCTGGTGATCATCACCTACATGTACACGCTGATCCTGGCACCGGGCGGCGAGCAGAACTGGGTGCTCAAGATCCTCACCTGCGCCCTGATGACCGTGATGTTCGGCGTCTACGCCCGGCCCACGCTGCGCGCCCTCTCCGGCATGGCCGTGGGCGACAAGGAGGCGGGCGGCGCCATCGAGGGCGTCGCGTCCGACTTCGCCAGGAAGACGGCGCAGGGTGCGGCGACGGTCGGCATGGCCGTGGCCACCGGCGGCGCCAGCGCCGCCATGGCCGTCGGCGGCGCGGCGAGCACGGCCGCCGCCTCCGGCCAGCGGCTCTCCGCCGCCGACGGGTTCAAGGCCGCCGGCCTGGGGCTGGCCCAGACCTTCCCCGACGTCGGCCGACGCACCCGCACCGCGCTCGCGGGCCGGCAGACCGGCGTCGACTCCTTCAACGCCTCCGAGGAGCGGCGGGAACGGCGGGAGCGCACCGACGCCCTGCGCGACGACCCGGCGGCCCGCGAGGGGCTCGCCCACCGGCGCCGGCGCCGCGTCCACGACGACGTCGACGCCGCCGCCCGGGAAGGCGTCGACGAACGCCGGGCACGCGGCGACGGGGCCGGGGCGGACCGGCTGGAACGGCAGCACTTCGACCGGCTCCGCGACCCGCGCACCGGTTGGATCCACCCGGACGACCCGCAGCACCCGGACAACGTCCGCAGCCGCAACCTCGGCGTCGTCAACCCCGAGCGCGGGGTACGGGCCACGACGCAGGGGCCGGAGCTCATGGCGCAGCACGGGCTGGCGGACCACCAGGCCGCCGCCGCCAACCTCGACCGCGTCCTCGGCATGTACGACAACGCCGCGCACATCGACGACAACCACCACGCCGGCTTCGCGCTGCGGGCCCTCGCGCTCCAGGTGGCGTCCGGCGACCCCAACACGGCGGTCGCCCGGCAGGAGGCGGCCCGCGCGGTGTCCGTCCACGGCATCCCCGACCGCATCGACGTGGTGGGGCTGCCGTCCAGCGAACCGTCCCGCGTCCGGGTCGACGTCGCGAGCGAGCTGGGCCGGGGCTCCCTCACGCCCGACTCCTCGCCCCGCGACCGCATGCAGTACCTGATGCGCGTCGAACAGCTCGCGCGGCAGGTCCCGGTGGGCACGACGATGTCCACCGCCCTGAACGACCTGCGCGGCGTCGTGGCCAACATGAGGGCGCCGCAGGAACAGCTCACGCAGGCCCTGGAGGCGGTACGCAGGGCCCAGAACACGGGGAGCCCGTCATGACCCACCGCGGACGGCTCATCGCCAAGCTCATCATGGCCCTGGTCCTGCTCGGCTTCGGCCTGAACATCGTCGCCACCCAGAACCGCCCCACGCCCGCCGCCCCGCCCGGGCCCGGCGAGGAGGGCGGACCGCCACCGCCGCCGGTGGCCCCCGTCTACGTGCCGCGTCCGAACGACGTGCTCTACCGCGAACTCGCCGCCGACTCCGCGCCGCACACGGTGGCCCGGGCGTTCGCGACCGGGTTCGCCGGGCTCGACCCGCGGGAGGTCTGGACCCGGGGCTTCGGCACGGACCTGCCACGCGTCCTTCCGGGCGAACGTGACACCATCGTCGAGCACTTCGCCGCCGAGTGGAGCGACGCGGGCGGCGGGCGGCCTTTCACGGCCCCGCGCGTGACGCGCGTCGAGACGCTCGACGGCCCGGCGGCGGACGGGGGCTCCGAGGGCTCCGACAGGGCGACGGTCGAGGTGACCTTCGCCGCGACCGGCGCGGGCGCGGCCGACGGCACCGAGCGGCGCGTCCTCGTCCACCTCGTGCGGGGCGACGCGGAGGGCTGGCTGGTCGCGTCCGTGGAGACCGGCGAGCAGACGCCGTAGGACGGAGAGGACCCCACATGTCCCGGCACGACGACCGGCGGAGCGGCGCGCGGACGGCCCGTACCCGCGCCGTCGCGAGCCTGCGCGGCACCGAGCGCGGCGCCGGGCACGACAGGGGGCGCGGCAGGGGGCGGAGCCTGGGGGCGCATCTGAAGGTGGCGTGCGCCTTCGTCGCGTGGATCGCCCTGCTGCGCGAGCAGGCGCGGCTGCTGGGGGAATGGCCGCAGTACTACGCCCAGGCCCTCGTCGCCTCGGCCGGGATCGCCGTGTGCGCCCTCCTCGCCGTCCACCTCTACCCGCCCCGGACGGCCCGCTGGCGCACCCTCGCCTGGACGTTCCTCGCCTCCACCGTCGTAGGGGCGCTGGCCGAGGCGGGCCTCGGCGGGCGGGCCGGGCTCGCGGGAGCCCTGCTCGCCGCCGCCGTCGTGCTGTGGGCGCGCGGTGAGGAGCGCGGCCGACGGGCCGTCCGGCACCTGCGCGCCCGGCGTCAGGCCGGGTAGCGCGCGACGAGGTCCCGGCCGCGCGGCGTGTCCGGCTCGGGCGACTGGCGGGCGAGGTCCACGAGTTCGTCGAGGTTCAGCACCCGCCCCGCACCGTCGACGATCGCGCGGTCGCGCAGGGCCAGCAGACAGGACGTCCGGTAGGCGCGGGACCAGGCACGGTCGATGTTGCGCCAGACGACCACCGAGCCGTCCTCCCACAGCGGGGCGGCGGCGGCCGGCGGCGGCGCGGGCACGGACGGGGCCGCCGCCTCGGCCCGCTCCTCGGGCGCGGGCGGGGCCGCCCGTTCCGCCCGCTCGCCCTCGGCCGGCAGCGGAGCCGGGCGCGGGGGCGGCGCGAGCGGCCGGGCGGGCTCCGGCGCTGGTTCCGGCGCGGGCTCCGGCGCGGGCTGCCGCTCGGGCTCCGGGAGTTGACGTTCGGCGGGTGCGGCGGCCGGTGCGGCGGCGGCCGAGCGGGCGGCCCGGGCACGCTCCCGCAGGGCGGCTGCGGGCAGGATCATCGTGGACGGCTCCACGGTCGGCGACGCGGCGGGCTCCCGCTCAGGCTCGGTGGCGGGCTCGGCGGGGCGGTGCGGCGCCTCGGCGGCAGGGGGTTCCGCAGGGGTCGCGGGCGTCGCGGCGGTCTCGTACCCGTCGGCGTGACCCGCCTCGACCGGTTCGGGCGCACGCGGCGCCTCCTCGGGCTCGGGCTCCCGCGCCTGCGGTGCCGCGCCGACCGTGCGCTCGTCCGGGGTCTCGGCAGGGATCTCATCCGGGATCCCGGCCGGGCCGTCCCCCGTCACGTACAGGACCCGGCGCTCGTCCTCCGGGGCGTCCTCGACGAGCAGGCGTATCCACCGGCCCACGCTCGACCGGGCGGTCCGCAGCGTCTCCTGGCCCCGGCGCAGGGTCAGCGGCTCGGTGTGCAGGACGCGTTCGCCGGGCTCGCCGGTGGACGGGTCCGGCACCCGCACGACGAGGCGGCCGCACTCGCCGTCCACCCCGGCGTGCAGCAGGACGCCCTCGACCGGGAGGCAGTCGGCGAGGTCGGCCGCGTGCCCGGCGAACGCCTTCCCCGCAGCGGCCTTCACCCTCAGGTCGAGCGCCAGGCGATCGACCTCCGCGAGCCACTCGGCGTACTCCCGGCCGTGCAGGGGCCCCACCGCGCGCACTGCGAGTTCGAGCCAAATCGCCATGTCTGACCAGCCGTTCGTACTCATCGTCCCCCTCGTTCTTCCCGCACAGTGTACGGAAGCCGCCCTCCCCGGCCGTGGCCTCAGCCTCCCGTCCCCTCCCCCGACCAGGCCGTTAGGCTGGGCAGCGCCGCCCCCGCCGAACCCGGCCGGGGCAGCCGTGGACCAAGGAGAAGACGCCATGACCGCCGGCCTCCGCCCCGACCCCCCGCGCTACGCGCCGCTCTCCATCGTCCTGCGGGCGGACGGCACGGCCGACGTGGCGGGCGTACCGGTGGAGGTGCCGGACGCCGCCGGCACGGCGGGCCTGCGGGCGGCGGCCGTGCACACGGCGATGGAGATCGTCAGCGTGCTGTCGCACCCGGTCCGGGCGACCGCCGTCGAGCCGGACGGCACCGGTTGGGCCGTCGTCATGTACCCGGACGGACGGGTGGAGGAGGCCGCCGGGCCGCTGCCCTTCCTCCCGCCGACGGGTGTGCGGTGGCCCGAGGCCGAGGACGGCCCGGAACTCCTCCCGGCGGACGGCACGTTCGCCGATCTGGCGGATCCGGCCGGGCCCGGCCACGCCGACGGGCTCGCCCTCGACCCCGACGTGCAGAGCCCTCCCCCGCCCGCCTGGCTGCGGGACGTCCTGCTGCTCGTCCGCGAGGCCGCCGAGGCCGGACGGCTCACGAAGGCGGCCGAACTCGCGGCCGGGCTGGAGCAGTCGGTGGCGTCGCAGCAGGGCGAGTCGCACCCGCACACGCTTCAGGTGCGCGGCATACAGGGCCATCTCGCCGTCCTTTCCGAGGACTGGGCGCAGGCGGCCGAGATCCACGTCGACGTCGCCGCGCAGTGGCTGCGCACCGCCGGTGCCCACCACTCGCTCACCTGGCAGAACGCCGCCAACGCCCACGTGTGCTGGCGGCGGGTGCGCGGCGGCCCGGACGCCGTCCGCATAGGGGAGAAGCTCGTGGAGCTGTGGTCCCGGACGGCGGCGGAGGGGCTGGGCGAGAAGTACCTGAAGCTGGCCGAGCGTCGGCTGGCGCAGCTGCGTGCCGCGACGGCGTCCTGACGTCAGGAGCTCGGCACGCTCCCCACCGTGGTACAGAGCGGTGACACGCCCGTCGCACGGCGGTGGCCCACGCGCAGGTGTGCGGTTCTATAGTCGCCCGGCGTGCGGAAATACCTTGACCGGCAACAGGGTTGACGTAGCGCTACGCAGCCGCGCGCCGCATTCGGGCACGCCCGGCACGGGGGGCGCGCAGGGGCCGGCACGACACGGGGGAAGTGCGATGGAAGAGCGTTTCTGGACGTCCGGGACGACCGGTCTACCGCTGCTCGGGATACCCGAGGAGGCGTGGTCGGTCCGGGTCTGCGGAGGGACGACGGGCGGCGGCGAGCCGATGCTCCTGCTGGCGCTCCCACACGGCCTGTTCACCGCGCAGGACGTCGCCATGGCCGCGCTCGGCGCTCGGCCGGGGCCCGTGGCACCCCGTGACGACGTGCGGTTCCTCACCGACGTCTGGGGCTTCACCGCCGCCGGGACGGAGGAGGAGGTCCTGGAGATCGCGGACACCGCGCTCGTACGCCCCTGGGTGAGCGCGTCGGGTGTCACGGTGACGGTGGCGGGGGCGCCCTGGCTGGTGCGCGGCACCCCGGTGCCGGGCGCCGACGCCTGGGGCTCCGTCTCCGGTGAGGAGGGCGGGCTCCTGGGCGTCTGCTTCGACCTGGACCTCGACGCCCCGGACGCGGAGGAACGATTCTTCAGCGCGTTCCTCGACCAGGAGGCGGTGCTGGGCCACGTGTGCGTGGACCGCGTGCGGGTATGACGGGGTTCCGACGGCGTGGGCCGGGCGGCGGGGGCTGGGGTACTGTCTACACATTGCGCCAGATGTGCGGAGGAATGGAAACGGTCTGAGCCGGACCCGCCGACCGAGATGCTGGAGATGTTGCCCATGGGTGCTGCCGACACCCCCGCCAACCCTCGCTCTCAGCGACGCCGGATGCTGTCCACGAAGGCGGCCGCGGCGCCCGCGGCGTCGCCGGACGTGGACGAGGCCGAAGCGCTCCCCGGTGAGTTGGAGCCCCTGGAGTGGACCGCGAAGCGTGGTCCGGTCACCGAGGAGGAGGCCCTCGGCGTCCTGCGCAGGCGCCGCCGCAGCGAACTGGCGCAGGCGCCGAAGCGGGAAGGGGCGAAGCGCGCGGAAGTGCCCTCCGAACTGCCCCCGGAGGACGCCCGGAAGGTGCCCGTCGTCAACCGGTTCCCGCCCCGCTATCTGGCGATCGCCCACGCGCGCGCCGAGCTGGAGGGGACCAACCTGACGGCCATCCTCGAGGAGATGCTCGTCAAGTACGCCACGGGTGCGCCCACGCGTCCGGAGGCGGTCAGCCGCCGTCTGATGGGGTTGTACTCTCGCAGCAAGTGACAGCACGGCAGTACGCCAGGCCGGTCCCGGTGTGCGCGGTGACGCGGCGGGAGGCGCCGCCCGCGCGGACCGCCGCCGGAACGCATGGGGGAAGCGATGCGGGAAGCGGGCCGCCCGGACGTCTGGGACGCGGCGCAGCCGCCCCCCTCGCAGGACTCCACCCTGGCGCTGCGGCTGGACAGCGCCCGCGTCCCCGAACCCGAACCGGACGACGACGAACTGCCGCCCGCCTACGCCCGTCAGCTGCCCGCCGCCGCCCCGCACGCGGACGTCCCGCCCGCCGACCTCCGGCACCCCGCCGTCCCGAACCCCGACCTTCGGCACCCCGCCGTCCCGCCCGACGTCCCGCCCACCGGTGTCCCGCTGCCGCCGCCACCGCCCCGGCCGGCACCGCTCCCGGGCACCCCGCCCGTGCCCGCGCCCGCACCGGCCCCCGCGCCCGCACCGCTCGATCCGCGCGGGCGGGCGGACGGGCGCGCCCCGGCCGCCGCACCGGCTCCCCCAAGCTCCGAGGTCTCCGAGCTCTCCGAAGCGGCCCGCACGTCCGGCACGTCCTCGCCCCGCTCCCCCTGGCGCCGGATCGGCGGGCTCGGCGCGCGCGCCGTCGGCTCGGCCGAGCGGAGGCGCCTGGAACGGCTGACCACCCCCGCCCGGCGCCCGTACCGGCTGAGTGTGACCAGCATCAAGGGCGGTGTCGGCAAGACGACCACCTCGGCGATGCTGGGCCTGACGCTCGCCCGGTACCGCGACGACCGCGTCGTCACGGTGGACGCCAACCCCCACGCGGGCACGCTCGCCGACCGTCTCCTCGGGGAACGCGTCATGCCCACCGTCCGGGATCTCGTCGACGCGGAGCTGCGCGAGCGGCGGCTCGGCTCCCGGGGGCTGACGGAGCCGGGCCACATCGGCCAGTACCTCGGGCAGGCGGGGCGGCTCATGGTGGCGGCCGGTGAGCAGAGTTCGGACCTCAGCGAGACCCTGGACGAGGAGCGGTACCGGGTCTGCCAGGACGTCCTGGAGCGGGCCTTCGACGTCATCATCACCGACAGCGGCACCGGCATGCGGCACTCGGCCATGCGCGGGACGCTCGCGGCCACCGACCGGCTGCTCGTCGTGGCCGCGCCCCGGTTCGACGCCGCCCGCCGCGCCGCGAAGACGCTGGACGAGGTGCACGCACGGGGCTACCCCCACCTCGTCCGGGACGCCGTCGTGGTGATCACCATGGACGCGCCGAAGACCACGGGCATCAACGTCAGGACGCTCGTGGACTACTTCCGGCAGCTGTGCACGTACGTGGTGCGGATCCCCTACGACCAGCACCTCTACGCGGGCGGCACCATCCACTACGACCGGGTCTCCCCGGCCACCCGGGGCGCCTACATGGACCTCGCGGCCGCCCTGGCCGAGGGGTTCGCCGACCCGCCGCCGGGGCGCTGACGCCGCGCGCCGCGCCCGACGCCCGCTCGCCGGGGGTGGTCAGCCGGGGGGGGTGGTCAGCCGGCCGTCGTCCGCCGGTCCACCCGCCATGTCCCGTCCGCCCTGACCAGCTTGAGCGAGGTGCCGGCCGGCATCGAGTCCCCGCCGCCCGGCCAGCTCCACGCCATCTCGTAGGTCACCTGCACCCACACCTCGTCCTCGGTGCGCGGGGCCTCGGCGGAGATCGCGGGGGTGATCGCGTCGGCGCTCACCCGCACCCCGCGTTCCCGCTCCTCCCGGCAGGATCGGTCGCACCACTCCTCGGTCGACTCACGCAGCTCGGTCAGCAGCCGTTCGGTGGTGAACGGCTCGATGAGGCGGAGGTACTCCCGGACGGTGGGGTCGTCCGGGGCACGGTGGACGAACCCGAGGACGAAGGCGGCCGCCACCTGCTCCGGGTCGGTCCGGTCGACGTCGGGGAGGTCGGGTCCGGCGTCCCGTGCCGGGGAGGGCTCCGGCGTGCTCGGCCCGGGTGCTCCGGAGGCGTCCTGCCCGGTGGACGGTGCGGGCCCGGGGGCCGCCCCGCCGTCCTGGGAACAGCCGGCCAGCACCAGCGCGCAGCACAGCGCGCCGACCGCCCAGGCGCCAGCCAGCGGGTGCCGGGCGACGCGGCGCCGCCTCACACCGGGCGCGTTCATGCCGACCTCCGGGCCCGCGCCACGGCCCGCTCACCGCGCGGGGCCGCCCACGGGACGGGGTCCGCGAGGACGGGCGCGCCGTCCCCGCCGGGCCCGGGTGTCGCCGCCCCGGGCCGGACGGACGCCTCCGCGGTGTCGCCGCCGTCCTCGATGAGGCGCGAGCCGCCGATGAAGGTGGCCATGTAGAAGCTCTCGCTGACGTCGGACACGATCTCCACCGGCTTGCCCGTGCGCGGCGCGTGGATCATCTGGTCATCACCCAGGTACATGCTCACATGGTGGATGTAGTCGGTGCCCTTGTTCCGGTAGAACATCAGGTCGCCCGGCCGCAGGTCCTCGTAGGTCCGCACGCGCTTCCCGGCGTTCCACTGGAGGCCGGTGTAGTGGCCGAGCGTGATGCCCACCTGGGCGTAGGCGTACAACGTCAGGCCGGAGCAGTCGAACCCCTCCGTGACGCCGGGCGGGCAGTCCGGCGTGTACGTCGGGCCGTTCGCGTCGCCGCCACCCCAGCAGTACTGGACCCCGAGCTGGCTCCTGGCGGCCTGGATGACCTTCCCCACGTCCCCGCCGACGCCCACCCCGTCGCACTCGATGTCCTGGGCACGGCCGACGATCTTGCCGGATATGCTCTGCCACTTGTCGTACGCCCGGGGGAACCCGGACAGCTGCACGGCCTGCGCCGCGTCGCCGTGCGCCATCTGCTCCCAGCCGGGGGTGTCCAACAGGCCGGGCGGGCTGGGCGGTTCGGGCCCGCCGAAGAAGGCACCGGCGGCGTAGGCGGGGTCGGTGACCTGGGCCTCCGAACCCCAGCCCATCGAGGGGCGCTGCTGGAAGAGGCCGAGGCTGTCGCGGTCGCCGTAGTCCAGGTTGTCCAGCTTGCTCTCCTGGAGGGCCGTCATGATGGCGACGACGAGGCCCTTCTCCGGTACGTCCTTCTCCTCGCCGACGTGGACGATCGTGGCGGCGTACCCCATCTGTTCGGGGGTGACCACGTAGTAGCCGTATCCGGGGACGTACTCGGCGATGCTCTCCCCGCCGGGGTCGCAGACCGTGCCGGGAGGGAGGGGCCCGGTCTCCTCGTCCTGCGCGTCCTCGTCCCAGAACGCGTTGACCGATCCGGCCATCCCCGCGACGATCCCGATCCCCACGACGAGGATGCCGCCCCCGCTGAAGAGGAACGCGAGCAGCAGGACACCGACCACGATCAGCTTCTTGTCCACCGGTCGGCGGGCCCCCTCACCGGACGACTGTGTCTATACATAGGCGGTAAGCGCCCAGACTATCAGCCGACTTCGGGACGGACGGGCGGCGGAGCGCCGCGTCTATACACTGGCACGACTCGCCGACGCAGCGCCCTGCCCGGGGGCGGACCGACAGAAGGACGACGCCGTGACCGAGCAGCCCGACCCCGCCCCCGAACCCACCTACCACGCCCTCACCGTGGTGCTGCGCGATTACCTCTCCTACGGGGAGAGCGGCATGGCGGACCTGCGGCGGGACGTCCACGCGCGGGTGCGCAAACCGGTCATCGCCTCGTTCTGCCGGGAGTTGGGGCGCGTCCTCGGCGGGGAGGTCCCCGTACCGACGGCCGTCGTCAACACGGAGTTCCGGCGCCGCGCCGAGGAGCACATGGCGGCCGGCGGCGAGGAGGTCGACCTCGACGCGCTCGCCTACGACGACCAGCAGGCCTACGAGGCACTGGCCGACCTGTGGGAGTACCTCGAACTCACCTCGGACGGCGAGCCGGACAACGCCCTGGGCCACCTGCGCGGTTCCGTGCGCACCGGCCGCTCACAGGTCCTGTGGGTGTCGGGGGACCCGGTGGAGGCCCTGCGGACCTGGATGTCCTGGCGCTCCCTCGCCCTCTTCCTCGCGGGCACCGTCGTCTGCGTCGCGAGCTGGGCCGGATACCGCCACGTGGACGTCGACGTCCTGCGCCCGCTCCTCCTCCTGCTGACGCTGGCGGGCTTCGCCGGCGCGACCGTCGGAGGCGGCACCCTGTGGCTGCGCCGGGTCCGCTACGTCAACCCGGACGCGTTCCTCCCCGCCGAGGACCAGCGCAGGAACTCCCGCCGCTGAGCGCGCCCCGGGCCTTCGGTGCGGGGCCCGACGACGAACGGCGGAGCCCCGGCGCCGCAGGGGCACCGGCACTCCGCCGTCGACACCGCCGGACGACCCCGGGGGGGTCAGGCCTCGGGGCGCTCCGAGAGCTCCACCTCGACCGCCAGCTCACTGTCCTCGTCGGCCCGGAACTCGAATTCGGCGACCTTGCCGGCCGCCTTGAGGTCCTCGCTCACCAGCCGGACGTCCGCCAGCACCGCGTCCGGCGCCCGGACGACGAGCCGCGCGACCTCCGCCCGCATCGACACCTTGGCGGTCGACTTGGCCTTGCGGACGACGGCGATCGCCGACGCGGCGACGTCGGCCAGCTCCGGCCGCCCCTCCCCGGCGCCCGGGCCGAGCTCGGCGACCGTCGGCCAGGCGGCGAGGTGGACGGTGGCGTCATGCGTCCACGACCACGTCTCCTCCGCCGTGTAGGGCAGGACGGGCGCCAGCAGCCGGGTCACGACGTCCAGCGCGCGCCGCAGCGTGACGCGGGCCGACTCGGCACCCGCCACGTCACCCTTGCCGTAGGCGCGCTCCTTGACGAGCTCCAGGTAGTTGTCGCAGAAGAACCAGAAGAACCGCTCGATCCCGTCCAGCGCCGAGGTGTAGTCGAAGCCCTCGAGGGCGGCCGTGGCGTCCTCCACCGCCTGGGCGAGCTTGGCCAGCAGCGCGCGGTCCAGCGGGTCCGTCGTCGCCGCGTCCGGACCCGGGGCGGGCAGCGACAGCACGAAGCGGCTCGCGTTGAGCAGCTTCATGGCCAGCCGCCGGCCGATCTTCATCTGCTGCGGGTCGAACGCCGTGTCCGTCCCGGGACGGCCGCTGGCCGCCCAGTAGCGGACGGCGTCCGCGCCGTACTCGTCGAGCAGGTGCCCCGGCGTGACGACGTTGCCCTGCGACTTCGACATCTTCTTGCGGTCGGGGTCGAGGATCCAGCCGGAGAGCGCGGCGTGCCTCCACGGCGTGGTGCCCGCCTCCAGGTGGGAGCGGACCACGGTGGTGAACAGCCACGTCCGGATGATGTCGTGCGCCTGCGGACGCAGGTCCATCGGGTAGACCTGCGCGAACAGCTCCGGGTCCGCGAGCCAGCCGCAGGCGAGCTGCGGGCTCAGCGAGGACGTCGCCCAGGTGTCCATGACGTCCGGCTCGCCCATGAAGCCGTTCGGCTTGTCGCGCTGGTCCTCGGTGTACCCGGGCGGGCAGTCGCTGGACGGGTCGACGGGCAGCATCGACTCGTCCGGCACGATCGGCTCGCCCCGGTCCGGCTCACCGGCCGCGTCCAGCGCGTACCAGACGGGGAACGGCACCCCGAAGAAACGCTGACGGCTGACGAGCCAGTCGATGTTGACGCCCTTCACCCAGTCGCTGTATCGCGACTGCATGTGCGGCGGGTGCCACGCGATCTCGTCACCGCGCGCCAGCAGCGCCTCGCGGTGTTCCACCGTCTTGATGAACCACTGCCGGCTGCTGACGATCTCCAGGGGCTTGTCGCCCTTCTCGAAGAACTTCACCGCCCGCGTGGTGGGCCGCAGCTCCCCGATCAGACTGCCGTCCTGGCGCAGCTCCTCGACCAGCAGCTCCCGCGCGGTGTGCACGGTCTTGCCCACGAGCTTCTCGTAGACGCCCTGGGCCCGCTCGGCGTCCTGCGTCGGCAGCGCCTGGAAGTCGACCGGCAGCAGCCGCCCGTTGCGGCCCACGACCGTCCGGCTCGGCAGCCGGAACTCCCGCCACCACATGACGTCCGTCATGTCGCCGAAGGTGCAGATCATGGCGATGCCGCTGCCCTTCTCCGGGTCGGCCGCCTCGTGTGCCACGACCGGCACCCGGACGCCGAAGAGCGGCGAGACGACCTCCTGGCCGAACAGCGGCTGGTACCGCTCGTCGTCCGGGTGCGCCACCAGCGCGACACAGGCCGGGAGCAGCTCCGGGCGCGTCGTCTCGATGCAGACGTCCTCCGTACCGTGCTTGAACGCGATGCGGTGGTAGGCGCCCGCGACCTCCTTGTCGACGACCTCGGCGTTGGCGACGGCGGTCTGGAACGAGACGTCCCACATCGTGGGCGCCTCGGCCTGGTAGGCCTCGCCGTGGGCCAGCAGCCGCAGGAAGGCCGCCTGGGAGACCCGCTGGGCCTCCTTGCCGATCGTCGTGTACGTCGTCGACCAGTCCACCGAGAGCCCCAGCTTGCGCCAGAGCTCCTCGAAGACCTGCTCGTCCTCCGTCGTCAGCTTCTCGCACAGCTCCACGAAGTTCTGCCGGGAGATGCTGACCGCGGGGGCCTTCTTGTCCTTGCCCGTCCGCTCGGACACCGGCGTCGGCGGCGTGAAGTCGGCGTCGTAGGGCAGCGAGGGGTCGCAGCGCACGCCGTAGTAGTTCTGCACCCGGCGCTCGGTCGGCAGCCCGTTGTCGTCCCACCCCATCGGGTAGAAGACGTGCTTGCCGCGCATGCGCTGGAAGCGCGCGACGATGTCCGTGTGCGTGTACGAGAACACGTGCCCGACGTGCAGCGAACCGCTGACCGTGGGCGGCGGGGTGTCGATGGAGAAGACGGCGTCACGGCTGCCCGGACGGTCGAAGCGGTATACCTCCGCCTCGCTCCAGAAACTCGACCACTTCGCTTCCAGTCCGTCGAGTGAGGGCTTCTCCGGGAGCGGAGACCCATAGCGCGTCACGCCGACACACCCTTCCCAGTCAGTTCTACACGTCGGGGCGGCCGGGCCACGGGCCCGCCGACGGCAACCACTGCGACGGCGGCCACCGCGACAGCGGCCACCGCGCGGCCGGAGGAACCGGCACGCCGAGGAGTCGAGACTCCACCCCAGGGTCAGTGTAGAGGGGCCCGGCGAGGGGCCCGCGTCTGCCGATCGCCGGTCTGAGCGCGCGTGATCCCCGTCCCTTTCCGACAATGCCGGTAGGGCGCACGCGCCGGGCCGCCCCGCCGCCGCGACCCACCCGGCCCACCGGATCCAGGAACGACGGTCCCCACCACGAACGAAAGAGGCGAGATGCACCACCGTACGGTCGCAGAGCTCATGACCCGGGACGTCGTGCGGGCGGCGCGGGACCTGCCGTTCAAGGAGATCGTCCGGCTGCTCGCGGAGAACGAGGTCACCGCCGTGCCCGTCGTCGACGACCTCGACCGCCCCATGGGCGTGGTCTCCGAGGCGGACCTGCTGCGCAAGGCCGCCGCCGACGCCGACCGGTCGAGCCCCGTCCCGGTGGTCCACCGGGAGGAGTGGGAGCGCGCCGAGACCGAGGGCGCCAGGGCGGAGGAGGTGATGTCCGCCCCGGCGGTCTGTGCCCGCCCGGAGTGGACGGCGGCCGAGGCCGCCCGCCTCATGGCCGCCCACGGCGTCAAGCGGCTGCCCGTGGTGGACGAGGCCGACCGGCTGCGGGGCGTCGTCAGCCGGGGCGACCTGCTGCGCGTCTACCTGCGCCGCGACGACGCCGTCCGCGACGAGATCGTCGGCGACGTCCTGCGGGGGACGCTCGGGGACGCCGCGTCAGAGGTGACCGCCGAGGTCCGCGAGGGCCGGGTCGTCCTCGGCGGCTCCGTCGGGAACCGCGCCCTGATCCCGGTGATCGAACGGCTGTGCCTGAGCGTGGACGGCGTCGTCTCCGTCACCGGCCACATCACCGCCCGGCCGGACGCCTGACGGGCCCGCCCCGGCGCGGGCCGACCGGCGCGGGCTCACTGGAAGGCGGCGTGGATCTCCTCCTCCGTCGCCGCGTGCGAGACGAGCAGGACCTCGTCCCCGGCCCGCAGCCGGACCGTCGGCCCCGGCACCGTCGGCCGCCCGTCCCGGACGATCGTGGCCACGACCGTCCCCTCGGGCAGCGGGACCTCGCCCAGAGGACGGCCCACCGCCCGGGACCGCGCCGTGAGGGCCGTCTCGATGATGTCCACCCCGGCCTTGCCGAGCCGCAGCAGGGCCACGGTGTCGGCGGCCCCGGTGGCCTCCTCGATGAGGGAGATCAGCGGGGTGTCGGCGGGCACCGCGACGTCCACCCCCCAGCGTTCGTCGAACAGCCAGGCGTTGTCGTCGTCGTTGACCCGGGCCGCCACGCGGGGCACCGCGAACCGGCGCTTGGCGAGCAGGCCCACGACGAGGTTGTCCTCGTCCGCGCCGGTCGTGGCGATGACGAGGTCGGCCGTCAGGGCTCCGGCGTGCTCCAGCAGGGCCGGCTCGCAGGCGTCCCCCGCCAGGAGCCGCACGCCCGGCATGCGTCCCGCCAGCTCCGCCACCCGCTCGTCGTCCGCGTCGACGAGCGTCACCTCGTTGCGCGCGGCGGTGAGGACGCGGGCGATGTGCGCGCCCAGCCGTCCCGCTCCGGCGATGATCACCTTCACGTGCCCAGCTCCTTCCCCAGGAAACCGCTCAGCCGGTTCAGCGCCGTGGCGGCGACGGCGAACGTCACCACGTCGCCCGGCTGTGCGGCCGTCCCGTGCGCGGGGATCAGGGAACGGCCCGCCCGGGTGACCTCCACGACGCGGATCTCCCCGTCGACGTCGAACGCCGTCAGCCGCCGCCCGGTGAGATAGCCGGGCAGCTCGGCGCGGACGAGCAGCGTCTCCCCGTTCCCGAAACCCCGCTCCGGGGTCAGATGGCGGTGAAGCAGCAGCTGGTGGAACCGGTGCACGGTCCAGCGCACCCCGGCGACGGTGGGGATCCCCAGCTCGTGGAAGAGATCCGCGCGCCGGGGGTCCTCGACGCGGGCCAGCACGATCGGCACCCGGTAGGTCTCCCTGGCCGTCCGCGCGCAGACGAGGTTGCCGCTGTCCCGCGAGGTGACGGCGACGAACGCGTCCGCCGTCCCGATCCCCGCCGCTCCCAAGGCGGCGCGGCTGAACCCGTTGCCCTCGTGGAACCGGACGCGGGGGCTCTCGGGCAGCCGCCGGGCCGCTCCCCGACGCCGGTCGACGACCCGCACGTCGTGTCCCTCCGCGGCGAGGAGCCCGGCGAGCGCCCGGCCGACCTGACCACAGCCGACGATGATCACCTTCACAGCGGCACTCCTTCCCGGCGTTCCCGGCGTTCCCGGCGTTCCCGGCGTTCCCGGCGGCCCGCGCGGCGGCGCAGCCACCCCTTGCGGCACTCGTCCGCGAGCAGGGGCAGGCTGCCCAGCCCGGCAAGGACCGCCCAGTCGGCGGCGTCGAGCGGGGCCGTGTTGAAGACCGCCTGCAACGGCGGCGCGTAGCTGATGGCGACCATCAGGGCGACCCCGAGGCCGCCGGCCGCCAGGAGGGCCGGGTTGGACAGCAGCCCGGCCCGCAGGACGCTCTCACGGTCCGTGCGCACCGCGAGGGCCACGAAGAACTGGCTGAGCACGATGCCGCCCTGCGCCAGGGTGACGGCCTCCCGGTAGACGGGGTGGTCCTCGGTGAAGTCGCCGTACGGGACGCCGGAGGCCTGGACGTGCCAGAAGAAGACGGCGCACACCCCGAGCGCCTGGATGCCGCCGAGGAACAGGATGCGCCCCACCACGGCCCGGGAGAACAGGCGCTCGCGCGGGGAGCGGGGCGGGCGGTCCATCACGTCCGGCTCGGGCCGTTCCGCGCCCAGCGCCGAGGCCGGCAGCACGTCCGAGCCCAGGTCGATGGCCAGGATCTGCACCGCGCTGACGGGCACCAGCGGGAACCCGGCGAACGTCGCGGCCAGGATCGGGCCCAGCTCACCGACGTTGCTGCTGAAGACGTAGATCAGGAACCGGCGGATGTTCTGGTAGACGGACCGGCCCAGCCGCACCGCCGCCGCGATGGAGGCGAACGAGTCGTCCAGCAGCACCATCGAGGACGCCTGCCGGGCCACGTCCGTCCCGGTGGCGCCCATCGCCACCCCGATGTCCGCGTGCTTGAGCGCGGGGGCGTCGTTCGCCCCGTCCCCCGTGACCGCCACCACGTCCCCGCGCCGCTGGAACGCGGTGACCACCCGCGTCTTGTGCTCCGGGGCGACCCGGCACAGCAGGAGTTCCGCCGGCTCGGCGAGCAGCGCGGCCAGCCCCGCGTCGTCCAGCGCGTCGAGCCGGGCCCCCGTCACCACCACCGGGTCGGGCCCGCGCACGATCCCCACCCGGCGCGCCACGGCCTCGGCGGTCAGCGGGTGGTCCCCGGTGACCATGACGATCCGGACGCCCGCCCGTCGGCACGCGGAGACCGCTTCGGTGACCTCGGGGCGCGGCGGGTCCAGCATCCCCACCAGGCCCAGCAGCGTGAGGCCGGACTCGGCGTCCTCCCGCGCGGGGCGGGGGCCCCGCGTCGCCCGCCGGGCCACGGCCAGCACCCGCAGCCCCTGCCGCGCCAGACCGTCACCCGCCGCGACGACCGCCGCCCGGTCCCGCGTGGTCAGCGGCCCGCGTCGGCCCTCCCACTCCGCCTCGGTGCACCGCGCCAGCAGCTCCACGGGCGCCCCCTTGACGCAGACCTGATAGCCGGTGGCACCCGCCTGCACCGTGGACATCAGCTTGCGCCGCGGGTCGAAGGGGAACTCCGTCACCCGCGGCGCCGCCCCCTCCTCCGCGTCGACGTCGAGCCCGGCCTTGGCGGCGGCCACGAGCAGCGCCCCCTCGGTCGTGTCGCCGAGCACGCGCGGGCGTCCCCCCGGCCCCGGACCACCGGGCGCGACCAACCGGGCGTCACAGCACAGGGCCGCCACCCGCAGCAGCTCCCGCACCGCCGGCACGTCGGGCACCTCACCGCGCGGGACGTAGCCGACGCCGCCCACCGCGTACGGCTCGCCGCCGACCCAGACGCGCGTCACCGTCATCTCCGCCTGGGTGAGCGTCCCGGTCTTGTCCGTGCACACCACCGTCGTCGACCCCAGGGCCTCCACCGCCAGCAGCCGCTTGACCAGCGCGTGGCGGCGCGCCATCCGCCGCACCCCGATCACCAGGGACACCGAGAGCGTCGCGGGCAGCCCCTCCGGCACCAGCGCCACCATCACCCCGAGGGCGAACACGAACAGCGAGACCACCGACTCCCCGGTCGGCAGCCGGACGGCGAACATCAGAGCGCCGATCGCCAGCGCCGCCCCGGCGACCCGCCGCGCCATCGAGGCCACCTGCCGCTGCAACGGCGTGCGCTGCCGGGGCGCGGCGGCCGCCAGCCGGTAGATCCGGCCGAACTCCGTGGCCGCACCCGTCGCGAAGACCACGGCCCGTCCGGACCCGGCGACGACGTCCGTCCCCGTGAACACGCAGTTCCGGGCCTCCAGGCCCGGCCCCGGCGCCACCGGGTCGGCCGTCCTGCCCACGGGGTCGCTCTCCCCGGTCAGCGGCGCGTTGTTCACCGTGAGCTCGTGCGCCTCCACCACCCGGCAGTCCGCCGACAGGGCGTCGCCCGCCTCCAGCACCACCACGTCCCCCGGCACCAGCTCCCGCGCGGGCACCTCCAGCCGCTCACCGTCCCGCAGCACCCGGCACGCGTGGGGGACCATCGCCTCCAGCGCCTCGGACGTCCGCTCAGCCGAGTACTCCTGGACGGACCCGATGACGGCGTTCAGCACGACGACGCCCAGGATCGCCACCGCCAGCTGGAACGTGCCCGCGTCGTGCCCCGGCTCCAGCGCGTACACCAGGAAGGTGATCCCCGACGCGACGATCAGCACCACCGCGAAGAGGTCGGTGAACTGCGCCGCCAGCCGCCGCCACCCGGCCCGCCGCCGGGACCGGGGCAGCACGTTGGCGCCGTAACGCGCCAGCCGGTCCCGCGCCTGCTCCGCCGACAGCCCGCGCCGGGACGTCCCGAGCACCGCGAAGACCTCACCGGGGACGACCGCCCGCACCCGGCCGTCCGGGCCGGAGGCGGGCGGGGCGGCCGGTTGCGGGGGGTCGTCCCGCCCGCCGCCCGGCGCCCGTCGTCCCGTACCGGTACGCATCCCCTCCAGGCTGCCCCCTCCGCCCCGGGCCCGCCACGGCTGCGGGGCGCCCGCGGGTCCTGCTCCAGGGGGCCGTGAACAGGCCGTGGTCAGGCTGGTGGCAGGCCGTGGGCGGCTGGTGGCAGGCCGTGGGACGGGGCCCGCCCCGGGCGTCCGAGGAACGAACGGTTCGGGGTGCCCCCCGCCCGGTGCCCTACGATTGCGGCGGCTCCGCAGGCGCCGGTCCGCACCCCGCGTGCACCGGCCGAGCGACCTGACGGGTCGCGCCTGCCGACCCTCCCCCGACCTGGGCCCCGCCGGAGCACCGCCGCCGGCCCCCGACGCACGAAACGGAGCATCCGAGGATGGCTCGACACCTGATCACCAGCGCGCTGCCCTACATCAACGGGATCAAGCACCTGGGCAACATGGTCGGGTCGATGCTTCCGGCGGACGTGTACGCCCGGTACCTCCGCCAGCGGGGCCACGACGTCCTCTCCATCTGCGCCACCGACGAGCACGGCACCCCGGCCGAGCTCGCCGCCAAGGAGGCGGGCCTCTCCGTCGCCGCGTTCTGCGCCCAGGCCCACGACGCCCAGAAGGCGGTCTACGACGGCTTCGGCCTGGCCTTCGACCACTTCGGCCGCAGCTCCGCCCAGCAGAACGTCGAGATCACGCAGCACTTCGCACGTCGACTCCACGAGAACGGGTTCATCGAGGAGCGGGCCGTCCGGCAGGTGTACTCACCGGTCGACGGCCGCTTCCTGCCCGACCGGTACGTCGAGGGCACCTGCCCGCACTGCGGCTACGAGCGGGCCCGGGGCGACCAGTGCGAACACTGCACCCGCGTCCTCGACCCGACCGACCTGCTGCACCCCCGCTCGGCGATCAGCGGCTCCACGGAGCTGGAGGTGCGCGAGACGACGCACCTGTTCCTCCTCCAGTCGAAGCTCCAGCCCGAGGTCGAGGCCTGGGTGGCGCGGCACGAGGAGCAGTGGCCCCAGCTCTCCTCCTCCATCGCCCGCAAGTGGCTGACGGAGGGCCTGCACGACCGGGCGATCACCCGTGACCTGGACTGGGGCGTGCCCGTCCCGGCCGACACCTGGCCTCGGCTCGCGGCCGAGGGCAAGGTCTTCTACGTCTGGTTCGACGCCCCGATCGCCTACATCGGCGCGACGAAGGAGTGGTCGGACGCCGCTCCGGAGGGCGAGAGCCGCGACTGGAGGGCGTGGTGGTACGACGCCGACACCACCGTGCGCTACACCCAGTTCATGGCCAAGGACAACGTCCCCTTCCACACCGTCATGTTCCCGGCCACCGAGCTCGGAGTGCGCGAGCCCTGGAAGAAGGTCGACGTCGTCAAGGGCTTCAACTGGCTGACGTACTACGGCGGGAAGTTCTCGACGTCGCAGCAACGCGGCGTCTTCACCGACGCCGCCCTGGAGCTCCTCCCGGCCGACTACTGGCGCTACTTCCTCATCGCCAACGCGCCCGAGTCCGACGACTCCTCCTTCACCTGGGAGCACTTCACCGCCACGGTCAACAAGGACCTGGCCGACACCCTCGGCAACTTCGTCAACCGGGTGCTGTCCTTCAGCCGCAAGCGCTTCGGCGACGCCGTCCCGGCCGGGCACGCGGCGGGCGCGGCGGAGGAGCGGCTGGGCGAGGAGATCGCGCGCCTGCTGGCCGAGTACGAGGAGCACCTGGAGGCACTCCAGTTCCGCCGGGCCGCCGCCGCGCTGCGCGCCCTGTGGTCCGCGGGCAACGCCTACCTGGAGGAGAAGGCGCCCTGGCTGGAGATCAAGACGGACGCCGAGGGCGCCGCCCTGACCCTCCGCACGGCGATGAACCTCATCCACCTCTACGCCGTCGTCTCCGAACCGTTCATCCCGGCCACGGCCGCCGCGATGCGCGGGGCGTTCGCCCTGCCCGCCGACACCGCGACGTGGGTGACGGCCGAGCAGGCGACGTCCCTGGACACCCTCCCGGCCGACACGCCGTTCACCGTGCCGCCGGTGCTGTTCGCGAAGATCACGGAGGAGGACCTGGAGTCCTACCGCGACCGCTTCGGCGGCGCCGAGGCCTGAGCCCGGCGTCCCGCGCCCGGGCGTGCCGGCCCGGGCGCCGTCAGCCGACGCCGTCCCGCCGGTAACCGGCCCGGAGCCGTCCGCCCGCCTGCTCGACCACCCCGTTCACGACCCGCACGAGGGGCGCCACCCGCCCGTCCAGGACCTCCCGCAGACCGTCGTGCAGACGCCCGCCGAGCCCGGGGGCGGCCGTCTCCAGGCGCCGCGCCAGCCACTTCCCGCCACCGTGCCAGGAGCCCCCCAGCGCCAGCGCCAACTCCCCCGTCCTCCGCACCAGTTCAGTGGCGATGAACAGGCGCTCGCCCTGGTCGTCGCAGCCGACGAGGTCGTCGAGGAGATCGGTCAGCGCGTACCGGCGGTCGTCGACCTCCTCGGCCGACACCGGCGGCGGCCCGGTCACCACCAGCCTCCGGGCCGTCGCGGCCAGACGCGCGCCGAGCCCGTCCGTGTCGCGCAGCAGCAGCCCCTCCGCACACATCCACACCAACGGCGACCGGCGCCCGCGCACCTCCCGCTCGACGTAGGCGTGCCAGGTCGCCTCGGTGTGCACGAACAACTCCACCGGCCAGTCGGCGTACCGCAGGCTCTCCCGGTAGGGGGCCGGCGCACCGTGGAGCAGCACCACGACGTCGAGGTCCGATGTCGCCGTGCGACGCCCGGTCGCGGCGCTACCCCCCAGAAACGCCGCCCTGGCCCCCGGGTGACGCTCCTCCACCACCGCCCGCGCGGCCCCGATCGCCTCCATCCCCCCACTATCCCCACCCACCCCACCCGCCCGCACCCGGTTTCCCGGGCGCGGCCGCGCTCACCACAGGGTGCTGTACGTGAGAGCGTCGGTTGAGGGCTGGGGCAGGAGGGAGACACGGCATGGACATCGGTAGCGCGGCGCTGGTCGTGATCGACGTGCAGAACGGCTTCGTGAACCACCACAGCCGCCACGCCGTGCCCGCCATCGTCGACCTCGCCGCCCGGTGGTCCGCCGCAGGACGGCCCGTGATCTTCACCCGCTACGTCAACCACCCGGGCAGCCCCTTCGAGCGCTTCTTCCAGTGGAACCGGCTCCGGGAGGCGCCCGAGACCGACATCGTCCGCGAGCTTCTCGACGCCGCCGCCCGCGCGCACGCGGTCGTCGACAAGGCCGGGTACACGCTCTTCACGCCCGAGACCACCCAGCTGATGCGCGAGGTCGGCTGGACCGACCTCGTCTTCTGCGGGATCGCCACCGAGAGCTGCGTCCTCAAGTCCGCCGCGGACGCCTTCGAGTACGGCTACGCCCCCTGGATCGTCACCGACGCCTCCGCGAGCGACGCCGGACCGGACGTCCACGACGCCGGCCTCGTCGTCGCCCGCCGCCTCATCGGCACCGGCCAACTCGTCACCACCGAGCACGTCATGGGGCAGCTCGCCACATACGCAGGATTCACCGACTCGTGGGACGGGAGACTTCGCGGCGGACGGACTCCACGCTGAAGTCGCCAGTGACCGAGGCTCAGACGCACTCAGCCGGTCGGCAGCCCCAAGGCCCTCAGCGTTCCCGGGGCGACGTTCGCGCCTTCGAGGGCGTCCACGAGACGGAGTGTCCGCTCGGCGATCACCAGATCCTTCGGTACGTCCGGAACCGGGTCGCCGGTGGCCCGCAGGAACGCGGCGATCTGGTCCCAGGGATAGAGCACCGTTCCCTCGCCGGATTCGGGTTGGGGAAAACGGGGATCATGGGACAGGTCGGCCAACTCCCGCGCACCGCGCCCGCTGCGCCAGGCCGCTTCGTCGAGCGTCACACTTGCGGGCAGGGTCGTGCCAACCGCCTGGAGGCCGTCGACGAGCCGGATGCGCTGCACGGCCTCGGCGACCGCTTCCAGGAGGGTCGGGGCCTCGATGTCGCACGTCAGCTCGCGCAGCACATGTGAGTCCGCGAGCTGAGGGTAGGCGTCAGGATCTTCGGGACCCAGCGTTTACGAGATCGCCCCGTCTGCGAGGGCGTCGCAATGATCGAACACGTCAGCCTGCTCACGGCTACGGGATCAGGCCGCCACCGTGTCACAGGCAGGTAGGTGCTGCCCGAGCGAAGAAGCCGTTTCGCCAAGGCTTCGACTACCGTCGCCGAACAGGGGTACCGCTCGGCAGCGGCTCCATCAGCAGAGTCACTTCGCGCGGGGAGTAACTCATGGGTGCACAGATGCGCCTCAAGGCTGTCGCCCACCGGTATCGGCTCGACGGTTCGAAGGGCCGAGGGGGCGCGGGCGCAGGCCACGGGAGAGCGCCGGAGAGAGCCCGCAAGGCCGCGTCACGGAGCTGGCTGCCGGGTGCGGCCCCGCACGCGTCAGGCCCGGTGCTGATTTCTCAGTACCGGGCCTGACCTGGTGTTCCTTCAAGTCGGGGTGGCGGGATTTGAACCCACGACCTCTTCGTCCCGAACGAAGCGCGCTGCCAAGCTGCGCCACACCCCGAAGCAACGGGGACTACTTTAGCCCACCGTCGCGTGGACGCGAAATCCGGTTTCGCGGGTGGTCACCGGGGCTGTGGGGTGAGGGTGAGGAGGGTGGCTTCGGGGGGGCAGGCGAAGCGGGCGGGGGTGTAGCGGCCCGCGCCGCAGCCGGCGGAGACGTGGAGGTAGGCGCGGTGGCCGGGGGTGGTGTGGGCGGAGAGGCCGCTGGCGCGGGCGGTGTCGAGGTCGCAGTTGGTGACGAGGGCGCCGTAGCCGGGGATGCGGAGCTGGCCGCCGTGGGTGTGACCGGCCAGGATGAGGGGGTAGCCGTCGGCGGTGAACGCGTCGAGGGCGCGGAGGTAGGGGGCGTGGACGACGGCGAGGGAGACGTCGGCGTCCGGGTCCGGACCGCCGGCGACCTCGCTGTAGCGGTCGCGCTTGATGTGCGGGTCGTCGAGGCCGGTGAGGCCGAGGTCGCAGCCGTCGAGCTTGACGCGGCCCCGGGTGTTGGTCAGCCCGGCCCACCCGGCGGCGTCGAAGGCGTCGCGCATGGGTTCCCACGGGATGTGGACGGCGTTCTTGACGGGCGGGTTGCCGTTGAGGCCGTGGCGTCCGCTGGCCTTCTCCAGGAGGTAGCGGGCCGGGTTGCGCAGTCGGGGGCCGTAGTAGTCGTTGGAGCCGAAGACGTAGGCGCCGGGGTACTCCATGAGGGGGCCGAGGGCGTCGAGGAGTTCGGGGACGGCCTCGGGGTCGGAGAGGTTGTCGCCGGTGTTGACGACGAGGTCGGGGCGCAGGCCCGCGAGGGACTGGAGCCAGCGCTGCTTGCGGCGCTGGCCGCTGACCATGTGGATGTCGGACACCTGGAGCAGCCGCAGGGGGCGCATGCCGGGGGGCAGCACCGGGACGGTGACCCGCCGCAGCCGGAAGGCGCGGGGCTCGATGGCCACCGCGTAGCCGACGCAGGCTGCTCCGAAGGCGGCCAGACCGAGGGGGACTCCGTATCGCGCGCGCATCGTTCCATCGTCTCAGAGGGCGCGGAACGGCACAGCGGGGGCCGGGCCCGGGGCGCGGGGCCGGCCGGGGTCAGTGGGTGGCGAGGGCGACGGCGGCGCCGTAGCCGGTGGGGGTGTGGACGTCGGTGACGGTCCAGCCGGCGAGGGGTGCGGCGGTGGGGCCGGAGCCGAGGTAGTCGAGCGACGGGTCGCGGGCCAGGCCGATGCCGAGGCCCTTGAGGTAGGCCTCCTTGCGGGTCCAGGCGCGGGTGAACGCGGTCGGGGCCTCGTGCGGTGGGAGGGTGCTCAGCTCGGCGGTTTCGCGGGGGTGCAGGGAGCGGGCGACGGTGGCGACGGTGTCGGGGTTCGGGACCGTCTCGACGTCGGCGCCCACGGGCGCGGTGGCGACGGCGACCAGGGCCAGGTCGCCGGTGTGGGACAGCGAGAAGTGCAGGGGGGTGCCGGCGACGGCGGGGCGGCCGTGGGGTTTGCCGCATCCGGGGCAGGCCAGCCGGGTGAGGGGGAGCGTGGCGGGCGACCGGTCGAGGTAGGCGGCGAGCAGGAGCCGCAGGGCGACGTGCGAGGTGACGTAGAGGTCGCGGTCGGCGGCGCGGCGGAAGGCGTCGGCGTGGGTGCGCTCGTCCTGGTCGAGGAGGTGCGGGGCGAGCCGTGCGGCGTCCGCCCTGTGGTCGGCGACGCGCACGGTCCACAGGGCGGGCGTGCCGTCGACGAGCGGGGCGGGCCTCAACGCGGCTTCGCTGACGGTGAGTTCTGACGGCTTGTACACAGGTTTCCCCTCCCGTGGCGATGGGCCGTACGTGATCGTACGGCCCATCGCCGTCGGAGGGGGCTCAGGTGCGGGGTCGGGTTCAGCGGCCTGGCCCGGTCGCGTGGGCGGGATCGGATCATTCCGTGACGGGCACGCACTCGGCGAGCAGGGCGACGATGTCACGCCAGGCCCGCTGTGCGTGCCGTGGGTGGTGACCGACGCCGGGAAGCACGGTGTGGTCGACCGGTGGGTGGTGGAAGGCGTGCAGGGCTCCCCCGTAGACCACGAGGCGCCAGTCGACGCCCGCGGCCTCCATCTCCGCGGTGAACGCGTCCCGTTGCGCGGCGGGCATGATCGGGTCCTGCGACCCGACCCCGGCCCATACCGGGCAGCGCATGCGTGACGCCTCGCCCGGTCGGCCCGTGGTCAGTGCGTTGACCGTCGCGATCGCGCGCAGGTCGACGCCGGCACGACCGAGTTCCAGCGCGACCGCGCCCCCGGTGCCGTAGCCGACGGCGGCGGTCCGGTCGGGATCGGCCCGTGGTTCGGCACGCAACACGTCGAGCGCGGCGTGACCGATTCCTCGCATCCGGTCGGGGTCGGCGAGCAAGGGCAGGCAACGGGCCAACATCTCCTCCGGGTCTTCCAGATAGCGTCCGCCGTGGAGGTCGAAGGCCAGCGCCACGTACCCCAGCTCGGCCAGAGCCTCGGCCCGGCGGCGCTCGACGTCGCTGAGCCCCGTCCCCTCGGGTCCGATCAGGACGGCGGGCCGGCGCTCGACACCGGCCGGGAGCGCGAGGTACCCGCTCATCATCAGATCGTCGGCCGGGTATGCGACCGTACGGGTGGTGACCGTCGTCATGCGACTGGACGGTAGTGACCGTCGCGCCCGCTCTGGGTGGTGTTCACCTACGGCAGACAGCAGTCTGTCCCGACTGCTTCACGAGTACCGCTTCAGCACACTCGCTCCGGTCGGACCATGACCGAGCTCGGCGCCACCCGCAGCACCGGTGGCCCCGAGGTCGCGCGGGCTGCTCGTGCCCAGGCACGAGTCGGTCGATTCGCGGCGGTGGGCGTGACGGCCGGGGTCCTCGGGGGGGCATATGGAGACGCGTGGCCGGTGCCTTCCTGGCACACTGACCGGCATGACCACGCTCAAGGCCCGGCTGCAGGGCGACCTGACCGCAGCGATCAAGGAGCGCGACGCGCTGCGCTCCTCCACCCTCCGGATGGCCCTCACCGAGATCAGCAAGGAGGAGGTCGCGGGCAAGACGGCCCGCGAGCTCTCCGACGACGAGGTCCTGAAGGTCCTGACGCGCGAGACGAAGAAGCGCCGTGAGGCGGCCGAGGCGTTCGAGCAGGGCGGCCGCGCGGAGTCGGCCGAGCAGGAGCGCGCTGAGGGGCGCGTACTCGCCGAGTACCTGCCCGCGCAGCTGACCGACGCCGAGCTGGACGCGCTCGTCGCCGAGGCGGTCGCGGAGACGGGTGCGGCCGGGCCGAAGGCGATGGGCCAGGTCATGAAGGCCGTGAACCCGAAGGTCGCGGGCCGGGCGGAGGGCGGCCGCGTGGCCGCCGCCGTCAAGAAGGCCCTCGCGGGCTGACGCCCGGCAGCGCGCACGGCACGAGGGCCCTTCCCCGCAGTGGGGAAGGGCCCTCGTGCCGTGCGACTCATGCGCTACCGCGGGGTGGGCGGGTACTCGGGGTCGCCGGTGCCGCCGTTCCAGCCGCCGTCGCCGCCGATGTCGCCGCCGACGTCACCGCCGCCGATGTCGCCGCCACCGACGTCACCGCCGCCGTCGCCCCCACCGGGGCCACCACCGCCCGGTCCGCCGTTGCCGCCGCCGGGGCCGCCCGTCTGGCCACCGGCGGTGGGGTCCCAGGGGAAGCCGGGCCACTCGGGGTCGCCGGGGGGCGGGGTGTCGCCGGGACGGCTGTCGTCGCGGTCGTCCTCCCGGTCGTCGTCCTCGTCCTTGTCCTCGTCCTCGGGCTTGCCGCGCGGGACGTCGATCGGGTTGAACTCGGTGGCCTGCACGCCCTTCAGGGCGCCGGTCATGGCCGCCTTCCAGATCGGTCCGGGCAGGCAGCCGCCGCAGACCTTGTCGTAGAACTGGCCGCCGATGGTGATGTTGAACATCTCCGGCTGCTCCGCCCCGTCGCCGCCGACCCAGACGGCCGTCGACAGCTGCGGGGTGTAGCCGACGAACCAGGCGTGCTTGCGGCCGTCCGTCGTACCGGTCTTGCCCGCGTTCTGCCGGTCGGTGAGGCCCGCCGAGGTGCCGGTGCCGTCCTGGACGACGCCCTTGAGCATCTGGTTGATCGTGTCGGCGGTGCGCTGGGACATCGCGCGGGTGCAGTCCGGGCCGGGCGGTCGCAGCTCGTTGCCCTCCGCGTCGGTCACGGACTCGATCGCCATCGGCGCGCAGTACGTGCCGCGGTTGGCGAACGTGGCGTAGGCGGCGGCCATCGTCAGCGGGCTGCTCCCCTGGGAGCCGAGCACCATCGAGGGGCTGATGTCGAGCGGCTTGCCCGAACCCTGCCGGATCCCCATGGCCTTGGCCATCTTGGCCGCCTCGCACATGCCCGTCTTCTGGAGCAGGTCGATGGAGTAGGTGTTGATGGACTTGCCGAGCGCGCTCGTCATGTCCCAGGTACCGCGCTCGGTCTCCAGCTCGTTCTGCACCTCGTACTCGGCCTCTGAATACGGCGTTCCGTCGCAGGTGAGGAACTTGCTCTGGTCGAACGTGTGCTTGTACCCGCTCTTGAAGGTGTGCGCCGGGCTGATGCCGTTCTCCAGGGCGGCGGCGGCCACGACGGGCTTGAAGGTGGAGCCCACCTGGAAGCCGTAGGCCGAGCCGCCCATGTCGTTGTCGACGGAGAGGTTGAGCACGGTCTGGTGCTCTTCGGGGTTCGTCCCGTACGGCCGGGACTGGGCCATCGCCGTGATCTTGCCGGTGCCGGGTTCGACCGAGACGACGGCGGCGGCCACCGGGTCGTCCTGGTTCACCTTGCTCTTCGCCGCCTCGGCGGCCGCCTTCTGCGCCTCGGGCCGCAGGGTGGTGCGGATGGTGAGCCCACCGCGGTTCCACCGGGCCTGGCGCTCCTTGTCGGTCTCGCCGAAGGCGGGATCGCCGAGGAAGGCCTCCTCGACGTAGTCGCAGAAGAAGCCGGCGTCCTTGGTGGCGGTGATGCAGCCCTGCCGGGCCTGGCTCACGTTCAGGCCGAGGTCCCTGGCCTGCGCGGCGTCGGCCTCCTCCGGGGTGATGTCGCCGACCTCGGCCATCCGCTGCAGCACGACGTCGCGCCGCTTCTTGGCGGTCGGCCCGTCGTTGATCGGGTTGTAGCGGCTCGGGGACTGGACGATCCCGGCGAGCAGGGCGGCCTCGTGCAGCTCCAGGTCCTTCGCGGACTTCGAGAAGTACCGCTTGGACGCGGCCTCGACGCCGTAGGACTGCTCGGAGAAGAACGTGATGTTGAGGTAGTTCTCCAGGATCTGGTCCTTGGTCAGCTCCTGCTCCAGCGCGATGGCGTACTTCAGCTCGGTGATCTTGCGGCCGACCGTCTGGCGGGTGGCGTACTCGAACGCCTCCTCCTCGTTGCCGGCCTCCTCCACGAACACGTTCTTCACGTACTGCTGGGTCAGGGTGGACCCGCCCTGGGTGACGGTGCCGCTCTGGGCGTTCTCGCTGAGCGCACGGAGCATGCCCTTGAGGTCGACGGCGCCGTGCTCGTAGAAACGGGAGTCCTCGATGGCGACGATCGCCTTCCGCATCCACGGGGAGATCTCGTCGAGCCCGACGACGACGCGGTTGCGCGAGTAGACGTCGGCGATCACCCCGCCCTCGGAGTCGAGGATCTGCGTCTTCTGACTCAGCGGGGGCCGCTTGAGGTCGATGGGCAGTTCGTCGAAGCCCTGCGCCGTCTCCTTGGCGGTCAGCCCCGCGATGCCCACGGCCGGCAACGCGATGCCGGCCATGACGGCTCCGGCGAGGACGCTGACGCCGAGGAACTTGGCGGCCTGCTGCGTCGCGGACAGCCCACCGCCCGAGCGTTTGTTTGCCATGCGGGCAAGGGTAGCCCGACGCGTCGCCGCCCCCGTGGTGCCGGTGCCGCGGACGCCGCCCGCCGCCCGCCGGACGGAGGGCGTGGCCGGGCCGCCGCCGGAGTCACGTCGCGGGGAAAGCGCTGCGGAAGGAACGCTGCGCGGAGGACGTCGCAGGACGCCGGGGGGACGTCCGGACGGCCGCCGTTCAACTCAGGGGCGAGCCGGGCCGCACCGAACAGAGGTGTGGATCGTGCGAACAAGGGGGTCGGTGTTCGATCAGGTCACGCCCCGCGACGGCCATATCGCCCCGATTCTCACTCTTGTGAGTGATGAGACCCGTCCCTTTGGGCGGAATATGCCAGCGAACTGCGCACCACGGCACCTGACAACCCGTCCGACGTGGGGTCACTCCGTTGGGTGATCTGGCGCGCACGCATAGTCCGTTCGGGCCATTCAAGATTGGGCCCGACGGGGGTGTTGCCGTCTGCTCGCCTTCCGTAACGTCCCAACTGGCGACGGCGCATATGCCGTTTGTCGTCGTGGGGGAGCCTCGATTTCGGGAGAGGACGGCGCCAGCATGAGCAGCTGGGCAACCGACTGGAGTACGCAGGCCGCCTGCCGTACGACGGATCCGGACGAATTGTTCGTACAAGGAGCGGCCCAGAACAGGGCCAAGGCGGTGTGCACCGGATGTCCGGTACGCACCGAATGTCTCGCCGATGCCCTCGACAACCGCGTGGAGTTCGGCGTGTGGGGCGGCATGACGGAGCGGGAGCGCAGGGCGCTGCTGCGCCGGCGCCCCATGGTCAGCTCCTGGCGTCGGCTGCTGGAGACGGCCAGGGCGGAGTACGAGTCCTTCGGGCGTGAGTACGCCGAGGCCTCGGCGGACGTGGACGCGCACGAGCGCGGCGGCGTACCGGTGGCCGCGGGCTGACCGGTACGGGCCCGGCGACCGGCCGTGGGGGACGGCCGGTCGCTGCTAGCTCCGCTGCGGGTCGGGCGGCTGCGCGGCGAGCAGTTCGCCGATGTCGCGCAGCCCGGCCAGGTCGTGGACGTCGCCGGGCAGGGCGGCGACCTCGGCCACCGGCACCTCCGGGTGGAGGGCGGTGAAGCGGTCCCGCATCCGGCGCTCGCGGGCGATGACCCGCATGCGTTCGGCGTGCAGCGTCAGCAGCCCGGCCGCGAGCCGGTGCGGACCTCCGGCACCGTCCGCGCCCTCCTCCAGCGTCTCGGCGGCGGCCAGGGCCCGCTCGGCGCTGAGCGCCCCGGCGCTGCTGCCGTGGACGCGGTTGAGCAGCAGCCCGGCCAGCGGCATGCGGTCGGCGTGCAGCCGCTCCACGAAGTACGCCGCTTCCCGCAGCGCGTCCCGCTCGGGCGCGGCGACGACGAGGAACGCCGTGCCCGGGGCCTGGAGCAGCCGGTAGGTGGCGTCGGCCCGGGTGCGGAAGCCGCCGAACAGCGTGTCCATGGCGGCGACGAACGTCTGCACGTCGCGCAGCATCCCGGTGCCGAGCAGCTTGCCCAGCGTCCCCGTCACCATCGACACCCCGGTCATGCCGAGGCTGAACATCTTGAGCCCGGCCCTGCCGCCCGCCTTCGCGGGCGCGGCGAGCAGCCGGATGAAGCGGCCGTCGAGGAACGAGCCGAGGCGGCCGGGAGCGTCCAGGAAGTCCAGCGCGGAGCGGCTCGGCGGGGTGTCGACGATGATGAGGTCCCACGCGTCGCGGGCGCGGAGCTGGCCGAGCTTCTCCATCGCCATGTACTCCTGCGTGCCCGCGAATCCGGCCGACAGGGACTGGTAGAAGGGGTTGTCCAGGATCGCGCGGGCCCGGTCGGCGTCCGCGTGCGCCTCGACGATCTCGTCGAACGTGCGCTTCATGTCCAGCATCATCGCGTGCAGTTCACCGCCCTGGGCGGTGTCGATGCCGGGCACCCGCCGGGGGGTGTTGTCCAGCTCGGTCAGGCCCATGGACTGGGCGAGCCGGCGGGCCGGGTCGATGGTCAGCACGACGACCTTTCGGCCGCGCTCGGCCGCGCGGAGGCCGAGGGCCGCCGCCGAGGTCGTCTTCCCGACGCCGCCCGCGCCGCAGCAGACGACGATGCGGGTGGCCGGGTCGTCCAGCAGCGGGTCGGTCTCCAGCACGGGAACGTCCCGCAGTACCTCCGGGCTCATGCCCCGGCTCCTTCCCGCTCGTCGCCCTCGCCGCCCGGGTCACCCGACGGGCCGCCCGGGTCGCCCGTCACCGCGTGCCCGTCCTGGGCGCGCAGGGCGGCGGCGAGCGTGTAGAGGCCGGCGAGGTCGACGCCGTCCCACAGCAGCGGCAGTTCCAGCGTGGGCAGGTCCAGCGCGGCGATCTCCGCCCGCTGCCGCTCCTCCAGGGTGACCCGCTCGGCGTGCTCGCGGGCCTGCCGGAGCAGCGGGTCCACGAGCCGCTGCGCCTTGCCGCCGCGCCGCGCGCCGCCGAGCCCGGCGGTCGCGAAGGCCTCGGCCAGCTCCGCGCGGACGCCGTCCGCCGCCGTGACCTCCGCCGCGTCCAGCACCGCCGGGCGGACGAGGTTCACGACGGCCGCGCCGACCGGCAGTCCGGCCCCGCGCAGCTCGGCGACGCCGTCCACGGTCTCCTGCACCGGCATCTCCTCCAGCAGCGTGACCAGGTGCACGGCCGTCTCCGGCGACTTCAGCACCCGCATGACGGCCTGCGCCTGGTGGTGCACAGGCCCGACCCGGGCGAGTCCGGCGACCTCGTCGTTGACCCCCAGGAACCGGGTGATGCGGCCGGTCGGCGGGGCGTCCATGACCACGGCGTCGTAGACGAACGCGCCCGCGCGGTCGCGTCGCCGCACCGCCTCGCACGCCTTGCCGGTCAGCAGGACGTCCCGGACGCCGGGGGCGATGGTGGTCGCGAAGTCGATCGCGCCGATCCTGCGCAGGGCGCGGCCCGCGCTGCCGAGTTTGTAGAACATCTGGAGGTAGTCCAGTAGGGCGCGCTCGGCGTCGATGGCCAGCGCGAAGACCTCGCCCCCGCCCGGCGCCACCGCGATCTTGCGCTCCTCGTAGGGGAGCGCCTCGGTCTCGAAGAGCTGGGCGATGCCCTGTCGTCCCTCCACCTCCACGAGGAGTGTGCGCTTCCCGGCGTCCGCCAGGGCGAGCGCGAGTGCGGCGGCGACCGTCGTCTTGCCCGTGCCGCCCTTGCCGGTGACCACATGCAGCCTGCTCACGGCCAGGAGCCTAGTTCCTGGCCCCCGGGCGGGCGACGCCGCCCGCCTCCGGGGCACGGCCCGTCGGGCCCCGCCGCAGCCGTTACGCTCGGGCCCATGACGAAATGGGAATACGCGACGGTGCCGCTCCTCGTGCACGCGACCAAGCAGATCCTGGACACCTGGGGCGAGGACGGGTGGGAGCTCGTCCAGGTCGTGCCCGGCCCGAACAACCCCGAGCAGCTGGTGGCCTACCTCAAGCGGGAGAAGGCGTGAGCGCCCCGGCGGGCCGGGTCGAGGCGAAACTCGCCGAGCTGGGCCTGAAGCTGCCCGAGGTGACGCCGCCGCTGGCCGCGTACGTCCCCGCCGTGCAGACCGGCCGCTACGTGTACACCTCGGGCCAGGTGCCCCTGGTGGACGGCTCGCTGCCGGTGGCGGGCAAGGTGGGCAGCGAGGTCTCACCCGAGCAGGCGAAGGAGCTGGCGGCCGTGTGCGCGCTCAACGCCCTGGCGGCCGTGAAGTCGGTCGCCGGTGACCTCGACCGGATCGCGCGTGTGGTGAAGGTCGTCGGCTTCGTCGCCTCGGCCCCGCACTTCACCGGGCAGCCCGGCGTCGTCAACGGCGCCAGCGAGCTGCTGGGCAACGTCCTCGGCGACGCCGGGGTGCACGCCCGCAGCGCGGTCGGCGTCTCCGTCCTGCCGATCGACGCGCCCGTGGAGGTCGAGATCCAGGTGGAGCTGCGGGACTGACGCCGGGTCCCGGCCGTTCCGGCCCGGCGCACGTCGGGTCAGAACGGACAGGTGAGGGTCTGGGCCGCCGAGCGCAGCGCGGCGGTGACGGCGGCGCAGACCGTACCGGCCGGCTCGGGCGGCGTCGGCGCGCCCGGCGGCGTCCGCTCCCGGCGGGTCGCCCGCACCAGCGCCGCGAGGGCGTCGGCGTGCGGCCCGGGGGGCGGTGCCGCGAGCGGCCGGGCGGGCAGGTGGCGTCCGCCGCGCCGGGCGGCGAACCCGGCGAACCGTCCGGGCCGGCCGGACCCGCCGGACGCCCCGGGGACGCCGGGCCCGCCGGGGACGAACACGAGACGCCGCTCCTCCAACAGCCGGGCCAGCACCGCCTCGTACACACGCGGTGCGAGGTGTTCGAGGCGGCCCTCCAGACAGCGCCGCCGGTCGGCGAGGAGCAGGGCGCCCAGGACCTCGTCCGCGACGGGGTCCTCGACGCGGTCGGCGCACCGGACGGTGACGTGGCCGGGGCGCACGGCGACGCGCCCGGCCAGCGCCAGGTCGACGAGGACGGCCCCCGCCGTCCCCAGCCCGAGCTCCACGCGCCACCGGTCGGGGCGTCCCCCCGACGCGGCGGCGACGTGCAGCAGCAGGGCGTCGGCGAGCCGACCGGGGTGGGGCCGGGGCGGCGTCACGCCGGGTCGTCCCCCTGCGTCGGGTAGCCGCCGCGCCGGTAGTACTCCAGCCCGCCGATCATCTCCTTGACCTGGAAGCCGAGCGCCGCGAGCTTCGCGGCGGCGCGCGTCCCGCCGTTGCAGGCGGGCCCCCAGCCGTAGGTGACGCACGGGACGTCCCGGTCGAGCCCGGCGGTCGTCTCGGCGGTGATGTCCTGGTGCGGGAGGCTGACGGCGCCCGGTAGGTGCTCGCGCGCGTACGCCTCGGGCCGCCGGGCGTCGATGAGGACGAAGCCGCCGGTTCCGGCTTGCAGGTCGTGGTGGACGTCGTAGGGGTCGGTCTCGCACGCCAGCCGCGTCTGCTGGAAGTACGCGACCGCGCGCTCCGGCGCGGCGGGCGGAGTGCCCAGCGTCCGGCTCGCCGTGCGGTAGCGGATCGGCCGGTAGTCGGCGAGCCGGCGGAAGTCGCGGTAGGCGGCCTCGTAGTCCTTGTTCAGCACGAGGAAGGTGCCGCCGTTGGCCAGGAGCGAGTTGCTCTGCTCGATCTCCTCCCCCACCCGCACCGTCCACGTCATCTCGACGTCGCTCTCCAGCTCCGGCTCGACCAGTTCGCAGACGACGCCGTGGCTCTTGGGCACCACGCCGTCGTAGCAGTAGACCTGTTCGCCGTCGTAGGGGCGGCTGCGCACACCGCTCTCGATCTGGAAGGCCAGGTTGATGAAGGCGGTCGCGTAGTTGCGCTGCATGGCGGCGAGTCCGGCCATGCCCTTGAAGCGGGCGGCGACCTCCAGGAAGACCAGCTCGTCGTCGGCGGTGTGGAACAGCTCCAGGTGGGAGCCCCCGTCCGGGCGGCCCAGGGCGTCCAGGGCCCGCTCGCCGAAGGCGACCATGCGCGCCACGCGCGGGTCGGAGTCGATCAGGTTGATGTCGGCGTTGACCTTGCCGCCGGGGATCTCCATCGAGTTGACGAGGTACTCGGTCACCCCGCCGAAGACGGTGCGCCCGGCCTCGGAGACGATGTTGACGCTGTACATCGTCCCCTCGACGAACTCCTCGTACTCGTAGGGCCGGCCGAGGTCGTCGGGCAGCGCCTCGAAGCCGGCCCGGTCGGTGATCTTCAGGACGCCCTCGGAGCCCGCCGAGTCGGTGGGCTTGAGGATGAACGGCAGGCCCACCTCGCCGACGATCTCCTTGAAGTAGCCGGGCGCGTCGAGGGCGAACCGCTCGGGGGCGAAGAGCCCGAACAGCGGGACCCGCACGCCCGCTTCGCGCAGCCGCTCCTTCATGAGGATCTTGTCGCGGAACGGCGCGATGTCGTCCGTCCCCGGCCCGCGCAGGCCGAAGTGGGTGCGGAGGTTCGCCGCGACCATCATGTCCTGCTCGTCGTAGCAGTGGACCGTGACGTCCTCCCGCGGCGTCTCCCGCAGGATCTCGGCCACGACGGCGCGCGCCGCGTCCTCGTCGACGAGGGAGTACAGCATGGGGCTCGGGTCCGCCAGCCCGCACGGGACGACGTGGACGCGGTGGAACCGGGCGCGCTGCTCCTCGCTCAGGTTCTCCACGTCCAGGTCGGAGAAGATCCCGACGAACCGCACGGAGTCGGGGTCCTCCAGCAGGTCGTGGCGGAACGCGGCGAAGCCGCGGGTGGAGATGATGACGGCTGTTCTCATCCGGCCGGCACTCCGTTCGTGGTCAGTTCGTACGGCGCTGCGGCTTCGGCGGACCCGGGGGTCGCGTGGTCCCGGTACAGCTCCGTCAGGGTGTCGATGAGGATGGTCAGCCCCGCCGACAGGTTGACCTGGCTGACGGTGAGCGGGGGCAGGATCTTGAGCACCTCGTCGCGTCGGCCGCAGGTCTCGATGACGAGCCCCTTGGCGAAGCACCGCCGGGAGACCTCGGCGGCGTCGAGCCCGGGCACCCCGCCGACGTCCACGGCCTGCATGAGCCCGAGGCCGCGCACGTGGACGCCGAGGGGCCCGGCCACGCGGCGCATGAGCAGTTCGGTGACGAGTTCGCCCTTCGTCCGCACCTGGCGGCTGAACGCGTCGTCGCCCCAGAAGTGCCGCAGGGCCGCGCTCGCCGCGACGAAGGCGAGCTGGTTGCCCCGGAAGGTGCCGTTGTGCTGGCCGGGCTGCCAGATGTCCAGCTCGGGCTTGAGGAGGAGCACCGCCAGCGGCAGCCCGTACCCGCCGAGCGACTTGGACAGGGTGACGAGGTCGGGGACGATGCCCGCCCGTTCGAAGGAGAAGAACGTCCCCGTCCGGCCGCAGCCCGCCTGGATGTCGTCGACGACGAGCAGGATGCCGTGCTCGTCGCACAGCTCCCGCAGCCCCTGGAGGAACGCGACGGGCGCCACCCACACGCCGCCCTCGCCCTGGACGGTCTCCAGCACCACGGCCGCCGGCTTCTCGACGCCCGAGCTCGGGTCCTCGACCATCCGGCGCAGCAGGCCGAGGCTGTCGAACTCCCCGAGCGGGGAGTCCGGGTAGGGCACGTGCGTGACGTGCGAGAGCGTGGCGTGCAGCCCCTGCCGGAAGTAGCCGGAGGCCGTCGCCGCGAGCGAGCCCGCGCTGACGCCGTGGAAGCCGCCGCTGAACGCGACCACGGTGGTCCGGCCGGTGACCAGCCGGGCCAGCTTCAGCGCCGCCTCGACCGCGTTGGTGCCCGAGGGCGAGGTGAACTGCACCCGGTAGTCCAGCCCGCGCGGCTGGAGGACGAAGGTGCGCAGCGCGTCGAGGAAGTCGGCCTTGGCCGTCGTGGACAGGTCCAGGCCGTGCATCAGCCCGTCGCGGTCCAGGTAGTCGATCAGCTCCTGCTTGACGCAGTCGGGGCTGTGGCCGTAGTTCAGCGTGCCCGCGCCGGAGAGGAAGTCGATGTACCGCTCCCCCGACTCGGTGAACAGCAGGTCGCCCTTGGCGCTGGTGAAGACGCCCGGGAAGGACCGGGAGTAGGAACGGACGGCCGACTCGGTGGTCTCGAACAGCGTCGGTGTGACGGTGTCAGTGGTCATGTGCCCTCACCTTCCGCTGTCCGCGACGGCCAGTTCCCCGCGCGCGCCGGTGGCGTCGGGGGCGGGCGCCGCCGTCTCGAAGACGGCTCCGATGTCGGAGCGGTACCGCATGCCCGGGAACGAGATCCGCCCGACGCGTGCGTAGGCGGCGCTCCGGGCGTCGGCGAGGGTGATCCCCGTGCCCACGACGTGCAGCACCCGGCCACCGCTGGAGACCGTGGAACCACCCTCGGCGGCCCGGACGTTCGCGTAGAACACCTGGCTGGCGTCCGGCGCGTCCGTCGTGTGCTCAATGACGGGCTGGCCCGTCTCGAACGCGCCGAACGGCCAGCCGGGCGCCGTCGCCGGGTCGGCGAGGTCCAGGCAGCCCTGGGTCAGGGCGACGCTGCACCGCACCAGCCCGTCGGTGACGAGCGGGTGCGAGGCGACGTCCTGGTCGAGCACCGCGCGGCACAGCCGGGTGAAGTTGCTGTGCACGCCCGGCAGGACGGCCTCGGCCTCCGAGTCGCCGAACCGGGTGTTGATCTCGATCACCCGCAGCCCCGTGCTGGTGATCATCGCGCCGATGTAGACGAACCCCGAATAGGTGAGCCGCTCCGCCCGCAGGCCCCGGACCAGGGGGTCCACGAGCGTCCGCCGGATCTCCTCCATCAGCAGCGGGGACGCCTGCGGGTGCGGGGCGATGGAGCCCATCCCGTCGCAGTTCTTGCCGGCGTCCCGCTCCAGGGTGCGCTTGAAGTCCAGCGCGGTGGGGAAGAGCAGGTAGTCGCTGCCGTCCAGCAGGGCGAAGACGGAGATCTCGCGCCCGTACAGGCGCTCCTCCACCACCACCTGGAACGCCTCGCCCTGCGCCGTGGCGAACGCGTCGAGCGCCACCTCGGCCTCGGCGGCCGTGTCGCACACCACGGAGCCGTCGCCGTCCGGCGTCAGCCCGTCGGTCTTCACGACGCAGGCGTACGGCAGGGCGCGGACGTACGCGCGGGCGGCGGCTGGGTCGGTGAACGCCGCGTACCGCGCGGTGGGCAGCCCGTGGTCGTCGCAGAACCGCTTGCCCCGCTCCTTGCTGGCCTCCAGCCGGGCGGCCTCCTTCGAGGGGCCGATCACCCGGTGGCCGTGCGCGGCGAGCACGTCCGCGTACCCGAGGGACAGCGCGTCGATGTTGGAGACGAAGACGAAGTCCACCGGGTGGTCCGCCAGGAACGCGAGGGCGCTCTCCGGCGCGTCGAGCCGGACCGAGGGCACCGGCACGATGCGCTCGGCCACCAGGGCGTCGCACCCGGGGCCGTAGTAGACGGTCGTGTCGGGGTCCGTCCGCACGAAGAGGTCGCAGATCGCGTGTCCGCGCCCCGTGCCGTCGACGACCAGTACGTCAGTCACCGCGTCTCCCCCGCGCTCGTGCTGTCGCCGCCGCCGGGGACCACGCCCGTCAGGACGGGCACGGACTCCTTCCACGGTGTCGGCTCGGTGTCCTCCGGCAGCCCGGTACGGGCGTCGTCGACCTGGCCGGCCGCGCGCAGGTGGTCGGCGAGCGACCCCCACACCTCGGTGTAGCGCTCCGGCCGGTTGCCCTGGTCGTCCGCCCTGATCCAGGGCGAGTTGGCCCAGTCGCAGGCGGGCATGACGTGGTGCAGGTCGTGCTGCACCGTGTCGCCGACCAGGACGAACATCCGGTACGACGAGTGCACGACGAGCATCCGGAACGTCCACCGGGACCAGGCCCCGGCCCTGCGCAGACCGGTCAGCGAGGCGTCCGGCACCGGCTCGCCGCAGAAGCGGCCGAAGGTGAGCAGATCGCGCTTGTCGCGGCTGAGACGCTCCTGGTTGCCGAACAGCCACCAGCGGTGCTCGGTCATGGTGTAGAGGAACGTGCAGTTCTGGAAGACCACGGAGACGGGGACGACCCACAGGACGAGCCACTCCACCCACCAGCCGGTGAGGGCGAGGAACGTCGCGGTGGCGGCGGCGTAGCCGAGCGACATCCACAGCCGGTAGCGCGGCTTGACACCGATGAAGTTGCCCTTCACCCGGCCGAAGAAGCCCAGCAGGTGGTGGCGGGGCGAGACCAGCGCCTTCCACAGGTAGCGGCGGAACTGCGAGCGCGTCATCCCCGGCCGCATGCCGGTGTTGAGCAGGTACAGCGTGTCGCTGTCCTTCATGGAGCACGGGTAGGCGTGGTGGGCCAGGTGCTCCTCGCGGTTCTTGTCGTACGGGGTGCGCCAGAACGCGGTGGTGATGATCTCGCCCACCACCCGGTTCACGCGCGCGGACTTGGCGAACATGCGGTGCAGCGTCTGGTGGACGACCACCACGTCAAGCCGGCGCATGCCACCGCTGGTGAACAGCCAGCCCAGCACGAGCAGGGGTATGGACCAGGCGGTGAAGGGGTGCAGCGCGAACGCGCCGAGCGCGATGCCGCCCGCCATCTGGACCAGGCCCAGCAGGCCCGCCTTCACCGGGCTCCAGGGGATCAGCTGCTTGCCGCCCTCCAGCGGCACGCCGGTGATCCAGGTGAGGTAGGGCTGGACGAAGCCGGGCAGGGACCGCATGGTCTCGCGCGGAGGCGTCTCCCGCCGGGACGGCTCACGCTCGGCGGCCGCCGCGTCCTGGGCGTCGCGCTCCGGGCCTCTGCGCGCCGGGCTCTGCTGCTGTCGTGACTCAGGCACCGTCGCCTCCGAACAGCGCGTCGTTGGTCTCGTGGGTGATCTCGCGCGTCAGGTCGGCGCCGCTGGCGAGCGTCATGTTGACGATCGTGCGGCTCGTCTCGCCCCGGATCGGGTAGACGCGGTGCATGGTGGTGTCCGTCTTGACGACGTACGCGTCGCCCGCCTCCAGGTGGTAGGAGCGCACCTGGCTCTTGAGCAGCGCCCCGTGCACGTCGGGGTTCTTCTTGTCCCAGGAGGTGTGCGGGACGGCCTGGACGAAGCCACCGTCCCGGTAGCCGGGGGCCTGGAGGACGAGGATGAACCCGTAGGTGTAGTCGTCCCAGTGCCAGCCGTGCGTGTCCCCGTTCTTGCCGAGCCGGCTGATGACGTAGTGCTCACCGGCGTAGGGGCACGTGTACACGTTCTCGCCGACGACCGAGCCGAGCAGGCTCTTGACGGCCGGGGAGAAGTACGTGGCGTGGATGAGGGGGCCGTGGTCCTTGATGACGGGCTGGCCGACCGTGGTCATCTGACGCGGGGTGCCGTCGGTGATCTCGAAGGAGAACTTGCGGTCGACACCGTGCTCGTCCATGATCCCGAACGCCTCCCGCTGGAGCTCGGCCAGCAGGTCCGGCGGACAGAACCCGCGGATGGGGACGATGTGTTCGGCGCGGAACCGCTCCTGCAACCCGCCGAGGGCCTCCCCGGTGAAGCGGGTGGCGAAGTGCTCCTCGTAACGGGCGTCGACTTCCTGCATCTCGCGGGTCAGCGCTGGTGCACCGGACTCGGTAACCGTCATGTTCGACTCCTAGGCAAGGGTTGCGGAGTGGTGGAATCTGGGGAACAGGAGCTGGTTGTTGGGGTTGTCGCCCAGCGGCCGGCCGTCGAAGAGGGTGTTCCGGCGGACGGCCAGGGCCGCGTCGTGCAGTTCCGCGACGGTGTCGGCGGTGACGATCACCATGCCGACGACGTCGAGCTGGTCGGCGCGACCGGACAGTGGCTGCCCGATCGCCTTCATGTGCCGCCCGTACTCGGTGCCTTCGGGGAAGACGATCTCCCGCATCTCGGTGGCCTCCGGCGGGGGCAGGAGGAGCAGGTCGGCCGAGGCCCGCACGGGGTGCCCGAGGAAGGCCAGGTCGGGGGCGGTACCGCAGGCGAGGTCGGTGAGTGGACGCGCGTAGTCGATGCCGAAGGCGTTGCCCATGCAGACGACCATCGCCAGCCCGGCCGTCCGGACGTTGAAGTCGATCAGCTCGATCGGTCCCTCGTCGGGGACCATGACCTCCAGGTGCGTCGGGCCGTGCACGATGCCCAGGGCCGCGTGGAACTCCCGCGTCACGGCCTCGATCTCGGCCCGGCGCGGATGCGGGTAGGGGAAGACGAGACCCTGCTCGACGACCGGGTCCAGGGCCGACACGTAGCGCCCGGTCAGTCCGACGACGTGCACCTCGCCGCGGTCCACGAGCGACTCCACGGAGAGCAGCTCGCCCTCGGCCCGCTCCTCCAGGACGAACTCGCCGTGCGCGAGGATGTAGTCCTTCATCATCGGGTTCACCACGGCCCCGGAGGCCGCCTGGTCGGCGGCGGCGCGCAGCTCCTCCAGGGAGCCCACCATGAAGCACAGCGCGCTTCCGGTGCCGTTGGCGGGCTTGAGCACGGCGGGGCGTTCGAACTCCCAGGTCTCCCAGGTCAGCGCCTCGGTCAGGGACACCGAGCGCAGGGTGGACAGCTCCCCGGCGTACAGCTCGCGGCGCACGTGCGCCTTGTCGAGGGCCCGGCCGACGGCGTCGGGTCCGCTCGTCGGCAGGCCGGCCCTGGCCCGCAGCTCCGCCTCGAACCGCAGCGTCGGCTCGAAGGCGGCGTAGGTACCGACGACGTCGTGGGCGGTGTGGACGGCGTCGACGAGCTTCCCGACGTGCTCGGCGTCCGACCAGGACGCCACCGGGACGACCTCGTCCACCACCCCGTCGGGCACCGCGAACGGGCCCTGGTCCTGCAGCGGCCCGTGGTTCAGGGCGATGACGTGGAATCCGCGCCGCTTGGCCTCCCGCGCGATGAGCAGCATGTGGTTCATCAGTTCCAGCAGGACGAAGGCCTGCTTCTTCTCCGGCGCCGTCATGGCGTGCTCCCCTTACTGCGCGGTGCTCTTGGCGGGCGTCTCGGGCGTCTCGGGCCGCTCGGCGGTGGCGTCGGTGACGCCGGCGGCCGCCTGCCGTTCGCGTCGCTGGATCTTCTTGCGGACCAGCTCCCAGCCGATGACGAGAGCCACCGTGAGAGCGATGTTGAGATAGACGGTGGTGTCGACGCCGATGCTGTCGAGGCCGCGGGCGAAGACGAAGGCGAAGACCGCCATGAGGCTGTATCCGATGGCGGTCTGCAGACCCACCACCGAGGACACCCGGGCCCCCGGGGTGTGGGCGATCATCAGCTTGAAGTGGTGGACCCAGATGATCTCCCCGCCGAGCACCATGAGGGAGAACATGACGACCGCGAGGACGATGTTGTCGCTCGCGCTGGGCATCGCCAGGTACAGCACCGTGATCGCCGCCACCACGGCGAGGTTGACCTTCTCCTTGTTGGAGTCGTTGATGAGGTCGCGGCGGCTGAAGTACTGGTAGATGAACGCGCCCGCCATGATGCTGATGGACTCGAAGGTGAAGAACAGCGCGATCCCGGACTCGCCGTAGCCGAACCAGATCTCGGGGATGACGGTGATCAGCGACTCGTAGGTGGCCTGGAAGGCGGTGACGGAGAGGACGATGTAGAAGACCGCCGTCCCGATCGTGTCGTTGCGGGCCATCAGCGTGGCCGCGTCCCGCACCCCCGAGAGGCTGCTGCGCCGTCCCTCGCCGCGCGAGGAGTGCAGCGACGCCGCCAGCCGCGCCTCGTTGGGGCGGACCAGCATCATCAGCCAGGCGGCCACCAGGAAGCAGGCGGCGTCGATCAGCACCACGACCGCCATGCCGACGAAGTTGAGCAGGAACACCCCGACCGCTCCGGCCAGCGCCATCGCGATGGGCAGCGCCGAGTTGAACAGGGGCGAGAAGGTGTTGGTCTCCTTCTCGTCGAAGAACTGCACGAGTGCCTTCACCCGCGCGTTCTGCACCGCGCTCTTCAACAGGGCCCGCACGAAGATGATGACGACGGCGTACACGTACAGGTCCGGGTCGGTGAAGCCCAGGAACAGCAGCGTGACGGCGGCGGTCACCAGGTTGAGCCAGATCAGCAGCTTCTTGGCGTCCTGCCGGTCGATGTACTGGGCGCCCAGAACGCCGATGAAGAGGTTGGCCATCCAGTCCGCCGCGAAGACGATCGCGGCCAGGGTGGCGCTGCCGCTCTCGGTGAAGACGAACGCCACGTACGAGATCATCAGCAGCTTCGAGCCGAAGAGCGAGATGAAGGAGGCCAGGAAACTGAGCAGGAAGTTGCGGTGCAGGTAGACACGCATGTCAGGGGTTTCTTTCTGTTCGCGAGGCGTCACGGTCGCTGGTCACACGCCTGGAGCCCGCTCGGACGTCGCCCCGGTGAGAAGGCCGGCCCGGCCGGTGGGAAGCGACGGTGGCCGGGCACGCCACCGGGCCGGGCGCACGCCGTCGCCCGGAGGCGCACGGCACCCGACGGATGTCGGTGGGCGGGGCGCTCAGGGTGACGCCGGGCACCGTCCGTCCCGGTCCGCCGGACCGAGGCGGGGGCGCACCACGGTCCGGCCGTCGGCGGGCGCGGGGCGCCGCGCCGTCCCGTCGCCGGGCTCAGCCCCAGCCGGTGTCGTCGGCTCCGGCCCGGGCGAGCCGCGGTGCCACGTCCCCGCCGCGTTCGCGGGCCGAGTGGAGTCCGTCGGACGATTCCGCGTGGTCACGCAGAAGTCCCCCGCTCAGCACCATGCCCACCGCGAGCGCCGAAACCGTCGCGGCACGTGCTGCCTTCTTCGTCATTCCCCGTTGTCCAATCCTGTGAAGATTGTTCGCCGAAGGAGTGCGCCGGTGGTGGTGACGCGCCTCCTCGTCCAAGAGACTGCCCCGCTCCGCAGTGGGACGGCAACACGCAGTGGTTGTCGTGTTCCGGACATGCGCGTGTAGGACAGCCCGGCGGACCTCGGCGTTGTCCTCCACACCCCCGCGCATCCGCCGTCGGGCCGGGTCGGGTCGGGGTGCGGGTGCCCGTGCGGGATCGGCCGCGACGGCGGGCCGGCGCCGGGGAGACGTCACGCAGCCTTCTCGGGCCCCACACGTCGCATTATCCTGTGGCACGTTCGTCGTGACGTCGTAATCGTGACAGTCTCAAGAAGGACAGCACCGATGACCAGCGAAGACGCACGGTCTCTACCGCCCGTCCTGAGTCCTGCCGCGATCCGGCTCTACCGCCACGTCGTCCAGCACACCGTCCTCTCCCTCGAGGAGGCCTCGCGGATGGCCGCCGAGGACGGGACGACCGCCGGGGAGACCGTCGACGCCCTGCTGCGACTCGGGCTGCTGCGCACCGTCGGGCGGCACCGCATCGCCGCCGTCGACCCGGCCGCGGCCTCCACGGCGGTGCTGCACGCGCACGAGGAACGCCTCGCCGAGCAGCGACGCCGGATCGCCACCCTGCGGGACCAACTGCACCTGCTGGACGCGGTCCACCGGGAGCACGGCGAGCTGGACGCGCCGTCCCAGGAGCGGCTGACGTCCACCCGCGCGGTGCGGGAGGTCCTGGCCCAACTCGCCACGACGTGCACGAAGGAGGTCCTGGCCGCCCAGCCCGGCGGCCCCCGCCCGGCCGCCGTCCTCGCCGAGGCCGTCGACCGCGACCTGGACCTGCTGAGCCGGGGCGTCCAACTCCGCTCCCTCTACCAGCACTCGGCACGCTTCGACAGCGCGACCGTGCGGCACGCCACGCGGCTCACCGCGCACGGCGCCGAGATCCGCACGCTGAGCGCCGGGCTCACACGGTTCCTCGTCTTCGACCGGGAGACGGTGGTCCTGCCCCTGCCGGACGCCCCCGAGGGCGCGCTCGTCCTGCGGGACCCCGCCCTGAGCTCCTTCGCCGCCGACCTCTTCGAGGTGCTGTGGGCGCAGGGCCGGCCGATGGGACGCTGCCAGGACAAGGTCCCGGAGGGTATCGGCGAGCAGCCCAAGCAGGCCATCCTGCGCCTGCTCGCCCAGGGCTCCGACGACCGCGGGGTGGCACGCACTCTCGGCATCTCGGTCCGCACCTGCCAGCGCCACGTCTCGGAGATCATGTCCCGCCTCGGCGCCCGGAGCCGTCTGGAGCTCGGCTACCTCCTGGCCGAGCAGGACCTCCTGGACCGCTGAGCGCCACCCGCCGGGGTGGTGTCGTCGACCCCGGCGGGCACCGTCCGCGCGGGCGGCGACACCATGGGCCCATGACGGACGCACAGGACGCACACGACGCACAGCGCACGGAGCACATGCCGGACTGGGAGGCGCGCTTCCGGGCGCCCCGGGTGGGGCTGCCGGAGTGGGCGCACGACGCCCCGGACCGGTCGCTGTTCGTCTCCAACGCGACGGGCACCTTCGAGCTGTACGCCTGGGACCGGTCGAGCGGTGACCAGCGGCAGGTCACCGACCGGCCCAACGGCACGACGGACGGCACGCTCACGCCGGACGGCGCGTGGATCTGGTGGTTCTCCGACACCGACGGCGACGAGTTCGGCGTCTGGATGCGGCAGCCGTTCGGCGGCGGCGAGGACACCCCGGCCGTCCCCGGGCTGGCCCCCGCCTACCCGGCGGGCCTGGCGCTCGGCCGGGACGGGACGGCCGTCGTGGGGCGCTCCACCGACGAGGAGGGCACGACCGTGCACGTCGTCCCGCCGGGCGGGGAGCCGGCCGAGATCTACCGGCACCGGGAGTCGGCCGGGGTGGCCGACCTCAGCCACGACGGGCACCTGATCGTCATCGAGCACACCGAGCACGGCGATGCGATGCACTCCGCCCTGCGCGTCGTGCGCCCGGACGGGACGACCGTCGCCGAGCTGGACGACAGCGAGGGCGGCACGAAGGAACTGGGCCTGACCGTCCTCGGCTTCGCACCCGCAGCCGGGGACGCGCGGCTGCTCGTCGCCCACCAGCGGCGCGGCCGGTGGGAGCCCATGGTGTGGGACACGGCGACCGGGGCGACGCACGACCTCGGGCTCGACCTGCCCGGCGACGTCGGCGCCGAGTGGTATCCGGACGGCAGCGGGCTCCTCGTCGTCCACAGCCACCACGCCCGCAGCGAGCTGTGGCGGTACGACCTCGCCGACGGCCGGACGACCCGCGTGGAGACGCCGCCGGGCACGGTGTCCGGCGCGACGGCGCGCCCCGACGGGAGCGTGGAGTACATGTGGTCCTCGGCGGCCGAGCCGCCGGCGCTGCGCTCCACGACCGGCGCCGTCGTCCTGGACCCGCCGGGGCGCAGGGCACCGGGCTCGGCCCCGGTGGAGGACGTCTGGGTGGAGGGCCCCGGGGGCCGCGTGCACGCCCTGGTGCAGCGGCCGGCCGGCCAGGGCCCGTTCCCGACGGTCTTCGACATCCACGGCGGCCCGACCTGGCACGACTCCGACGCCTTCGCCGCGCAGCCGGCCGCCTGGCTGGACCACGGGTTCGCCGTGGTGCGGGTCAACTACCGGGGCTCCACCGGCTACGGGCGGGCCTGGACGGACGCGCTCAAGCACCGGGTGGGCCTCATCGAGCTGGAGGACATCGCGGCCGTGCGCCGCTGGGCCGTGGAATCGGGCCTGGCCGACGCGGACCGGCTCGTCCTCACCGGCGGGTCCTGGGGCGGCTACCTCACGCTGCTGGGCCTCGGCACGCAGCCCGAGGCGTGGGCGCTGGGCCTGGCGGCCGTCCCGGTGGCCGACTACGTCACGGCGTACCACGACGAGATGGAGGCGCTGAAGGCCCTGGACCGCACCCTGCTCGGCGGGACGCCGGAGGAGGTTCCCGAGCGGTACGCGGCGTCGTCACCGCTCACCTACGTGGACGCCGTGCGGGCCCCGGTGTACATCTCCGCCGGGGTCAACGACCCGCGCTGCCCGATCCGCCAGGTGGAGAACTACATCGACCGGCTGTCCGCCCGCGACCACCCGCACGAGGTCTACCGGTACGACGCCGGGCACGGCTCGCTCGTGGTGGAGGAGCGGATCAAGCAGGTGGGCCTGGAGCTGCGCTTCGCTCTGCGGCACCTCGGGATGCCGGACGCTCCTCGCGGTCCCGGGGGCGCTCCTCGGGGTCCCGGGGGCTCGGCGGACTCTCGGGGATGAGGCCCAGCTCGGCGTCGCGGGCGACCTCCACCTCGCGGCGGAAGAAGCGGAACCACATGAACACCACGAAGCCCGCGAAGACGAACCACTCGGCGGTGTAGCCGAGGTTCTGGAACGCCTTCATGTCCAGCCCGCTGCCCTTCGCGGCGGCGGGCGGGACGGGCTTCAGCGGCGCCCGCGCGTCCTGCACGGTGATCCACACGTCCTGGACGTCGTACGGCACGAGGTTCACCAGCGCGGCGGCGCTGATCGTGCCGAGCTGCCCGGCCGGGAGACCCGTCGCACCGCCGTGCTCGGACGCCTGGAGGGCCCCCGTGACGCGGACCTCGCCCGTCGGCGCGGGCGGCACCTCGGCCGGGTCGGGCGTGCCCGGCAGCCAGCCGCGCACCACGGGCAGGGCGGACCCGTCGTCGGTCCGCAGCATCGTCAGGACGTAGGAGCCCCGGTCGTCGCCGAGCGAGCGGTCCGGCACCAGGAACTCGTGGCCCGGGTCGTACCGGCCCTCGGCCTCCGCCATCCGACCCGAGGTCTCCCTGGTGACCGGCAGCAGCGCGGCCAGCGGCTCGGCGTCCTCCCGGGCGCCCTGCTCGGCCAGCCGGTCGTACCGGCGCTGCGTGTCGACGCGGTCCTCGAAGCGGCTCAGCTGCCAGCTGCCCATGACGAGGCAGAACGGCACCGAGAGCGCGAGGAAGATGTTGAGCCCCCACCAGCGGGGCGTCAGCAGGAACCGGTACACGCGTCCCACGGTACGGGGGCGAATCCGGCGCCCCGGAGCCGCCCCCGTACCGTGGCGCGGTCGGCGGACGGTGCGGTCGGCGGACGGTGCCGTCAGCCGACGGGCAGGGGCGCCGTCCGGTACACCGTTCCGGCACAGACGCCGTCGAGGTGGGCGCGGGGCACGGTCGGTTCCCCGGCGGCCGGGGTGTAGCGCAGCACGACGGCGGTGGCCGCGCCCGCGCCGTCGTCACCGCCGCTCGTCCCCGTCCCGGTGTCGGAGAGCGTGCTCATGCCGGACGGCTCGCTCGTGTCGGGCCCGGAGTCACCGGAGGGCGGAGTCTGCTCGCCGCCCCCGGAGCCGCCGTCGCTCCCGGCGCCGCCGCCCGTGACCTGGTCGCCGCCCTCCGTACCGCCGTCACCGCCGGAGCCGCCGCCCGTGACCTGGCCGCCGTCCCCGCCGTCACTGCCCTCGCTGCCGTCGCCCCCGCCGGAGCCGCCGTCGCCGCCCGAGGCCCCGGAGCCGTCCGTGCCGCCCTCCGACGGCTCGGGCTCCGGCTCGGGCACCGGGCAGCCCGCCGGGCCGCGCGCGGTGTCCGGCAGCCACGCGAACCGCACCTCGTAGGACTCGCCCGGCCGCAGGATCAGCGCCCCGTCCGACTCCGAGGGGCTCGGCAGGCCCGTGGCCCGGCCGCCGTCGGTGTGGTCGAGCACGGTGACGGCCTCGGCGTCGGCCTCGCCCTGCGCCGTCGCCGTCAGCTGGTCGTCGCCGTCCACCCGGCAGCTGTCGCCGGAGACGTTCGTGAGCCGGAAGGAGCCGTGGACGACCCCTCCCCCGTCCGGGTCGCCCACCTGGGCGGCGGCCTCGCCGAGCTGGTCGCGCAGGCAGCGCGGCGAGGACGAGCCGAGGCCCGGGTCGTCCGGGGACCGCGTGGTGCCCTCGGTCGGCGCCGCCGAGAGGCCGTCCTCCGGGTGCGCGGCGTCGGCGGCCGCGTCCGGGGAGCCGTCGGCCCCCGCGCTGTCCCGGCCGCCGTAGGGCTTGCCGCCCCCGGCGTCGGTGCTGTGCGCGGCGTTGGTCCGCTCGTCGGCCCCGAGGGGCCCGGGGACGACGCCGGTGGTCATCAGGGGCACGCTCACCGCCGTCACCAGGACGGCCGCCGTCGCGCCGACCATGATCTGCCGCTTGCGGGCGCGGCGGGCGGGCACGGCGTGGCGCAGGTGCTCCAGCGCGTCGCGGGACGGCTCGACGTCGCGCACGGCGTCCCGCAGGAGCCGCCGCAGCTCCGGCTCGTCCTCGGGCCCCCCACGGGGGAGCCCCTCGGGGCCGTCCGCGGCGGGGGACTCGTCACGTCGTTCTGGGCCCGAGCTCATGCCGGTGTCTCCATCGCCACCCGGAGCGCGGCGATGCCGCGCGAACCGTACGCCTTGACCGACCCCTTGGAGATGCCCAGCGTCTGGGCCACCTGTTCCTCGGTCATGTCCGCGAAGTATCGCAGAACCAGCACCTCCCGCTGACGGCGCTGCAGCCCGCGCAGCGCCCGCTTCAGTTCGTCGCGCTCCAGCGCCTCGTACGCGCCCTCCTCCGCGCTCGCGGCGTCCGGCATGGGCTTGGCGAGCAGCTTCAGCCCGAGGATGCGCCGGCGCAGCGTGGAGCGGGAGAGGTTCACGACCGTCTGGCGGAGGTAGGCCAGCGTCTTGTCCGGGTCCTTCACCCGGCGGCGCGCGGAGTGCACGCGGATGAACGCCTCCTGCACGACGTCCTCGCACGAGGCGGTGTCGTCCAGCAGGAGCGCGGCGAGGCCCAGCAAGGAGCGGTAGTGGGTGCGGTAGGTCTCGGTCAGGTGGTCGACGGTGGTCCCCACGACGGCGGCGTCGTCAGTATCGGCGCGGTCGCCCGGCGTCGGCCCGGGACGCTCCGCCGCCGGGGCGGGGACGGATGCGGGCCGACCGGTCGGCGCCGGGCGCCGCGGTGCGGTCGACCAGGGCGCCGTCACCGGCATGCCACCGAGGGGCGCCGCCGTTTGCACGAGTACCTCTGCCACTGCCACGCCTGTATGACACGCTGCCCCCCGTCAGGGTTGTACGCGTCGGGCGTGGTTCTCGACGACGCCACGAACGCCCCCATGCGTACTCGCCTCTTTCGCCCTGCCCCTCCACCGACGCTGAAGGCCGCGGTGGTAGCCGCGAAGACGCGCCGGGGCGCTCCCTGGTTCCGGGCGCCGCGAAAATCTTCGGCCACAGGATCACGGTGAGCAAGTCCGGCCCACCACAGGTTGATCACAACTGCTCCACATACGCCGTCAATCCCGGCCACAAGGGACACGGAACGCGGCGGCGCTCCCCGGCACGGCCGAGGGGGCGCCGGAACCGGGTCCCGGCGCCCCCTCGGGCGCGCGCTGACGGCCCGCCGAGGGGCGGGCCGGGGGCGGCTGTCTCAGCGGCCGGTGCCGCCGTAGACGACCGCCTCCTCCGAGTCGCTGTCCAGGCCGAACGCCGTGTGCACGACGCGCACGGCCTCGTTGACGTCGTCCTGACGCGTGACGACCGAGATGCGAATCTCCGAGGTGGAGATCAGCTCGATGTTCACGCCCGCGTTGGACAGGGCCTCGAAGAAGGTGGCCGTGACGCCCGGGTTCGTCTTCATGCCGGCGCCGACGAGGGAGATCTTCGCGACCTGGTCGTCGTAGCGCAGCGAGTCGAAGCCGATCTGCGCCTTGCGCCGCTCCAGCGCCTCGATCGCCTTCTTGCCGTCCGTCCGGGGCAACGTGAAGGAGATGTCGGTCAGACCCGTCGAAGCGGCCGAGACGTTCTGCACCACCATGTCGATGTTCAGCTCGGCGTCCGCGACGGTACGGAAGATCGCGGCGGCCTCGCCCGGCTTGTCGGGCACGCCGACGATCGTCACCTTGGCCTCGGAGGTGTCGTGCGCGACACCCGAGATGAGCGCCTGCTCCATCGCGTCGTCCCCTACTCGCGGTTCGTTGCTGACCCAGGTGCCCGGCAGGCCAGAGAACGACGACCGGACATGGATCGGGATGTTGTATCGGCGTGCGTACTCCACGCACCGGTGGAGCAGCACCTTGGAGCCGGAGCTCGCCAGCTCCAGCATGTCACCGAAGGAGATCCAGTCGATCTTCCGGGCCTTCTTGACGACCCGCGGGTCGGCGGTGAAGACGCCGTCGACGTCGGTGTAGATCTCGCAGACCTCGGCGTTCAGCGCGGCGGCCAGGGCGACCGCCGTCGTGTCCGAGCCGCCGCGGCCGAGCGTGGTGATGTCCTTGCTGTCCTGGGACACGCCCTGGAAGCCCGCCACGATGGCGATGTTGCCCTCGTCCAGCGCGGCCTGGATGCGTCCGGGCGTCACGTCGATGATCCGGGCCTTGTTGTGCACGGAGTCGGTGATCACCCCGGCCTGGCTTCCGGTGAACGACTGCGCCTCGTGCCCCAGGGATTTGATGGACATCGCCAGCAGGGCCATGGAGATACGCTCTCCGGCGGTCAGCAGCATGTCGTACTCGCGGCCGGAGGTGATGGGAGACACCTCACTGGCGAGATCGATCAACTCATCCGTCGTGTCGCCCATCGCCGAGACCACGACGACCACCTGGTGGCCGCGCTTCTTCGCCTCGACGATCCGCTTGGCGACGCGCTTGATGCCCTCTGCGTCGGCAACGGAGGAGCCGCCGTACTTCTGCACGACTAGGCTCACGTGCGCTCCTCGTTTCTCAGTCTCACCGGACCCTTTCGCCGGGGCCCTCGGTCGGCTCATTTTATCGACCGGGCGCCTTTCGGCCTCCCGGCGAGCCGCATCATGAGACGCGGCCAGGGCGTCCCCTGCCCGCTTCGCGCGCCCCCACACGGGAACGTGCGGTACCTCACACCGGTCCTCCGCATCCGCCGCGTCCGCCGCGCGCCGCAGGCCGCCGTCAGCCCAGCAGCTGGCTCTGCAGGACGACCGTCTGGTCGAACGGCACGGCGGGCGCCCCGCCCGCGCGCTCCTGGACGATCACCGCGACAACGTCGCCCGCCGTGATCTGGGCCATCCGGGTGTGGGTGCCGCCGCGCGGCCGCTGCTCGTCGTAGACGTGGACCTTGACGTCGTCCGCCGCCGTCCGCTCCTCCCACTCCGGGTCGAGCCGCAGGTCCGGCGTCCCGGCCAGGTCGGCCGCGAGGCGGGTGTCGCCGCCGAGCGCGTCGACGCGGAACCGGGACGCCGGGGCACCGGTGTTGAACCGCAGCAGGTGGACGCTGGTCCGGGTGCCGTCCGGCATGACCCAGCCGCGCGCCGCCGTGTGCCGCACGGCGTGGTCGAAGAGCAGCAGGCGCAGCCGCGGGCGGTCCTCCTCCGCGTACGCGGCGAGGAACGCGTCCTCCGTCGACCAGCCGCCCTCCGGGCCCGGCAGCCCCTCGGCCGCCTCCGCGCCCTCGGGTGCGGGCAGCACCAGGTCCCGCAGGTCGGCGTGGTGCGACTCGGTGAGGTTCGCGTCGCTGAACGGGCGCGGCGACCCGTACGGCAGCGCCGGCAGGCTCAGCTCCGGGTAGTCCCAGCGTCCGTCGTGCTGCCGGGCCAGGCCCGGCAGCTCCTCCCGATCCAGCCGCGTGAGGCCGTACCCGACGCCGGCCGCGAGCGTCGCGAAGACGGCGACCGCCGCGCCCCAGCGCAGCGCAGTCGCCCGCACCGCCCGGCCCCGCGTGGACGCGGGCGCGTCGGGGACTTCGGAGGCGTCGGAGACGTCGGGGGCGTCCGGGGCCTCGGTGGGTGCGGTGGGGGCGTCCGGCGCGGCCCCGTCGGCGCGCTCCTCGCCGTCCGGCGCCGTGGTGGCCGTCCCGCTCATGCCTGCTTCCCCTCGGTGTCCAGGTGGACGAGCTGCTCGTTCAGCAGAGCGCCCAGCGCTTCGTAGTCCGGCAGCGGCACGTCGCCGGGGCCGAACCCGCCACCGAACGCGACGACGAGCAGGTGCAGCTCACCCCGGGGCACCGTGCACAGCGCGACCTCCGGACCGATCTCCTCGTCGCCGGGCATCCGTACGCACCGCACGTGCTCCCACAGGGCGACGTCCTCGGGGCTGGAGTGGGCGGCGCGTCCGGGCGCGGGCGACGGAAGGCCGCCGGACGCCTCCAGCGTCTCGAAGAGGAAGTCGTGGTATTCCCGCGCCGCCTCCGCGTCCCCGAAGCGGTTGAGCCGGAACTCCGCGACCATGCCCGAGTAGGACTCGTACGTGCGCAGCGCCGCGCCCTGGAGGCCCAACTCGGTCAAGATCGCCTTGGACATGCCACGGACCCCGACCGGTGTGCTCACCAGGCCGAAGACACCCTCCTTCCGGGCCTCCTCGGCGCCGAGCTCCACGTCGTTGCTGTCGAAGCCCGGTAGGTCGGGACCCAGCCGGTCCGGGGCGGGCAGCAGACGCTCCGTCAGGGGGCTGTCCGAGCGGCCGAAGCTGACGTCGGGCGCGGGATCGGCCGCGCGCGCCTCCTTCTCCGCCTCCGAGGGCTCGTGTCGCAGCACGGTCGGCGCGCTGCGGTCGGCCCCGGCGACGGTCGCGAACGTGTACCCGACGCCCCCGACCGTCCCACCGACGACGACGAGGCCCGCCAGAGCGGTCGTCACCACGCGGCGGAGCCGGGAGCGGCGCGCGCGGGCCGCCGCGTCCTCGGCGGGGTCCGTCCCGGCGGGGTTCGTCCCGGCGGTCGTCATGTCCAGGGTGGGCGGCTCGATCACAGTCGCTCCACCTGCTTCTCCGCTAGCTCCAGCACGGTGTCCTCATCGATCGGGTCGGGTGAGGTGTAGAAGAGCTCCATGACGATGTCCCCCCGGCGGGCCAGGCAGCGCGCCTCGTACACGGGCACGGAGCCCTCCTCCCCGTAGGGCTCGTCGTACACCCAGACGCGGCCGTTGCCGCTGCCCGGCAGGGGAATGCCCTGGTTGCCGACCCCGTGCGGGCTGCTCAGGAAGTCCTGCTGCGTCTCCAGGTGGTCGATCGAGCCGACGGCCGTGTCGTCGCGGAACTGGACGAGGGAGATCGTCACGTAGGCGTTCTCCTCCTCCCAGCGCGTCACGACCGCGCGGCGGAAGGAGTACTCCAGCATGGCGCTGAACGCGCCCCGGGGATCGGTGTAGTTCATGACGTAGTCCGCGAGCGGAACCCAGCTCTGGTGGAAGCCGCGCGCCCGGTCGTACTCGGCCCCGCTCGGCTTGCGGAGCAGGAGGCGGCGCAGGTCGCCCTCCGTCCGCACCCGGGGGTCCTCCTCGGCCGTCAGGGGCTCGGGCTCCTCGTCCTTCGGCAGCGGCTCGGCAGGGTAAGACAGGCCCGGTTGCGAGAGCGGCGGCGTCGCGGCCGGTTCCCGATCGGCCTGGACGGTGTAGCCGCCCGCGACGCCGGCGACCACGCCCAGCAGCGCCGCGCAGGCGATGAGCAGCGGCGTGCGGCCCCGCCGTGGAGGCGGGGAGGACGGGGGAGGGTGCGCCGGTACGGGCGGCGGGCTCTGCACTCGGACTCCTTGGGATCACGGTGTGTCGAAGCGCTGACCGGCCATGCCCCCATGACGTTGCACGCAGCCGCATCACGATCCGGTGACGCCGGGGCGGAACGTGCGGCCAGGGACCGTGCCGCCGGGCGGAGTCAGTCCCCGGCCACCGGGGTGAGGTGGGTCAGGACGCAGCGCCAGCGGCCGTCGCGGCGCACGAAGACGTCGGTGGTCCACTCGTCGGCGTCGTGGCGTTCCCCGGCGTAGTGGGCGGTGTTCGTCACCCGTCCGGTGACGAGGGCGGTGTCGCCGTGGACGCGCACCCGGGGTTCGCCCACGAGCTCCATGGCCGAGTGCGTCAGCGCGCCCGAGGCCACCAGGGCGAGGAACCGCTCGCCGGGCGCCACCCCCGTGCCGGAGACCATGACCCACTCCTCCGCCGTGAACCGCCGGATCGCCTCGGCGTCGTTCGCCACGACGGCCGCCGCCCACGCCGCGCTCACCGCCCGCACCTCCGCCTCGGCGTTCTCCGTACCGTCCGCCGCTGTGCCGTCCGTCCCTGTGCCGTCCACGCCCCGCATGGTGGCCGCCCCCGGTCGTGCGGCGCCGCGCCGCACCGAGCGCGTCCCTCCCCCGAGTGACGGGATGAACGCTGCGGAAACGATCCGTGAGACGTCCGTTCGTCACGCATACGTGGTGCGGCCCCGGGTAGCCGGGCTGCGGAGCAACCGGTCGCCGGGTGTGCCGACACGCCGTAGACCACCATGGACACCGCAGAAGGAGATCCGCCGTGCTGATGGCCCATTCCGCAGTCCTGGGCAAGCTCGTCGCCGAGTACGAGGCCCTGACGGCGCTGCACGCCGAGGAGGGAGGGGCCGAGGTCCGCCAGCGGCTGGAGGACCTGGCCTACTCCCTGTGCACCGCGACCGGCACCGGCGATGTGGACAGCGCCCTCGTCGCCGCGCGGCACCGGCTGCCCGGCGCGCGCGTCGAGGACGACTCGCTGCTCAGCGCGTAGTGCAGCGCCGGCGCAGCACCTGCCGCGCGGTGCGGAGCGTTCCGGCGTCGGCGCGCGGCTCGACGGTCACCCTCGGCCGCCGTCCGACGCCCCAGACCCCGCCCGCGTCGGACAGCCGCTCGTTGAGCCGCTCCGCGAACGGCTGCCCGGAACGGCGCAGACAGAGCACCTCGTACCGGTCCGGGTGGCCCGTTCCGGTGTGCTGAAGCCCGAGCCGCAGCCGCGCGTACCGTCCCACCGTGGCGTGCGCCGAGACCGACACGATGGCCTCGTACGGAATCCGGGTCACCGCCTTGCGGTCCTGCCACTCGATGCCGTCCGCCCCCAGCCGTACGGTGACCCCGCCCGACCGCAGAACGGGCCCGGCCGTCGCTCTGGTTGCTGCCTCCATGGTCGTCCCCCTTCCCCTGTCCCACGACCATGCCGCACGCACGTCGTGCTCCGCCAGTCGGAAAGCGGGCCGTCTGCCGACGGCCGGGATTGCCGGATGACGGCAACGGGGCGCGACCGCGGGTGGATTCACCCGCGACGTCACGCGTGATGCTGGGGGAGCACATGGACTGGGGGACGCTGATCGCGACGGTGAGCGGTGGCTCCATCGCGATCACCGGCACCCGTGCTGGCCGACCACCTGAAGCGGAGCGGACGACCGCGTGGTTCAGGAGGGGGTCTCACGGGGTGGTGGGGGTGCGGACGGGGGTGTCGCCGGGGGTGCCGGGCTGCCAGGGGCCGAGGGCCAGCTCGCCGGTGGTGCCGAGGTCGAGGCCGCCGTCGGGGACGGTGGTCTGCCAGGCGGCGCCCTCGGCGGGGGCGACGTCGAGGTAGGGGGCGTTGACCGGCTCCCCGAACTCCGTGGTGTTGCGCCACACGACGCTCGTGTGGGCCGAGTCGCCCGGCTGGACGGTCACCGACCGGACCCGCTGGTCGCCCACCCCGCCGGCGGTGACGTGCTCGGTGCCGTCGAGCACCCGGACGTGCAGCGGCTCGCGCTCCGCGTCCAGGGCCCGGGCCTCGGGGTAGCCGTGCAGGGTGTAGGGGGCGTCGCCGCAGTTGGTGAGGTGGACGGTCAGGGCGCGCAGCCCCATGGCGGGGTTGACCACTCCGGCCGTGATCCGCACGCCGTCGTCGGGGCACGGGCCGGTGGTCGGCTGGGGGGCGGGGGCGCCGGTGGGGTCGGGCACGCCGTACCGGTGGTCGTCGTCCTCGTCGAGCTCCTCGACGTCGACGAGTCCGTCGGCGTCCGGCAGCTCGTCGGCCTCGACGCTGTACGGGCCGGGCGGGACGCCGTCGGCCGCCGCGGACGTGCCCGCCGGTGTGCCGCAGCCGGTGAGCACCAGCGCAGCGGCCGCCAGCAGGACCGTCATGCGTCGCGCCGTCCGGTGGCCGCCCCCGGCGGCGTTCGTCCCCATCGGCCGATCATCACACGGCCCGCGCGCGGGCGGGCAGGCCGGGCCGGTTGTCCCCGGGGCGGAAGGCGCGCACGCTGGAAACAGGAGCCGTTCCGTCGCGTCGTACGGCGGTCGGGGGCCCGGAGCCGGAGTGCGGCGCGGCACCCGCTCGAAGAGGTGAGAGACGTGGGAACCATGGCAGGTCCGTCCTTCGACACGGACGCGCTCAAGCGAGCCGTCGAGGGACGGGACGCGCAGACACTGGTCGGGCTCTACGCGGACGACGCGGAGTTCCGCATGGTGGACCGCAACACACAGCCGAGCCGCCCGATGGTCATGCACGGGCGGGAGGAGATCCGCGGGCTCCTGGAGGAGGTGACCTCGCGGGAGATGACGCACACGCTGGAGGAGTGCGTCGTGCAGGGTGACCACCTCGCGTACGTGGAGTCCTGCCAGTACCCGGACGGCACGCGGGTGCTCGCCAGCTCGATGGCGTCCCTCAAGGACGGCCGGATCGCGCGGCAGACCACCGTCCAGGCCTGGGACGAGTGAGGTTCCGCGCGGTCAGCCGAGAGGAAGATCGGCGCGCACCGTCGTGCCGTCGGGGGTGAGGCGGACGGCGGTGCGCAGCGCGCACGCCTCGACGATGGCCAGGCCCCGCCCGCGTTCGGCGCACCCCTCGGCGGAGTCGAGCGGCCCCGCCGGGTCGGGGCGGGCGGGCCGGGGGTGCCAGTGCCCCGCGTCCCGCACCTCGACGCGCACGGCGCGCTGCGCGGGCAGCAGGTGCAGCCGCAGGGTGACGTCCGCGCTGCCGCTGTGCAGGACGACGTTGGCGACCAGCTCGGTGACGACCAGGGCCAGGGCGTCGCGCACGTCGTCGCCCAGCCCCCAGCCGCGTGCGGACGTCGTGGCGAAGTGACGGAGGGCGGGAGCCGCGGCAGGGGTGACCGGCAGGGTGCACACCGCCTGCTCGGCGGAGGTGGCGCGGTCGGGGGGCGGCACGGAGGTGAGGTGGCGCTGCTGTGCGGTGATCATGCGGCTCTCCTGCACACTCGGTCCGCTGTCCGTAGTCTGCGCCCGGGAGTCGGCGGGCTGGACTACTCGTGAATTCCACGCTGACGGCCGTTCCCCGTCCGAACAATCAGTGCAAACTGAAGTACGGATACGTAAAGAAAGCCGGGAGCCCGGACGAGCAGCGGTCAGGAGCGGCGTGGTCACGGTACGTGAGGAATTCTGGGTGCGGCGGCTGCGGCGAACGCTCACCGGGGAGAGCTCAGAGCCGACGCTGGTCCTGATCGAGGGGCGGGCCGGGACGGGCAAGAGCCGACTCGCGGCACGGCTGGCCGAACTGCCGGAGGCCGCCCGGGCGACGACGGTCCTGTGGCGCTGCGGCGACCGGCGGCCGGCGCAGCCGCCGGTGGACGGGGAGGGGCCCGTCCTCCTCCTCGTCGACGACGTCCACCGGGCCGACGCGGCGGAGCTCGACCGGCTCCGGGGCCTCCTGGAGACCCCCCGTCCCTGGCTGGCGGCCGTCGTCACCTACCGGCCCGAGGAACTGGCCGACCCCGGCCTGCCGCTGGGCGCCCCTCCCCCGCGCTACGCGGCGGAGCTGACGGTGCTGCGGCACCGCGTGGAGCCGTGGAGCCGCGAGCAGGTACGGCAGGCGGCCGTGGAGACGCTCGGCGAGACGTGCGCGCCGGACGCGGTGGCACGGCTGCACGAACGCACCGGCGGAGTGGCCCGGTTCGTGGTGGACGTACTGGCCGCGCTCCGGGACGGCGGCCGCCCGTCGTGCACGGCCGCCGACGTGGACGCCGCCGGGGTGCCCGTGCGGCTGGCGGACCTCGTGCTGGGCCGCACGGCACAGCTCCCCGAACCGGCGCGCCGGGTGGTGTGGGCGGCGGCCGTCCTGGACGAACCGGTGGGCGCCGCCGACCTGTTGACGGTGGCGGGGCTCGCCGACGCCGATACCGACACGGGCTCCGACGCCGACCACGCCGGGCGCGACGCCCTCGTCACCGCGTTGACCGGTGCCGCGCTGCGGCAGGACGCCGACCACCGGTACACGCTGCCCGTCCCGCTGGCCGCCACCGCCGTCTACGACACGCTGCCCGGCCCCGTCCGGCAGGATCTGCACGCCCGGGCCGCCGACGTCCTGCAACGCCGACAGCCCGTCCCCTGGGCCGCGCTCGCCCACCACCGCCGGGCCAGCGGCCGGATCGGCGGCTGGCTGCGCGCCGTGGAGCGCGCGGCGCGGCAGGCCGCCGAGGCGGGGAAGCACCAGGAGGCGATCGGCCTGCTGGAGCGCACGCTCGCCTCCCCCCTCGTCCCGCACGCGGCCCGGGCCCGGCTGGCGCCGGTGCTGGCGGCCAGCGCCGTCGTGGGTCTGCGCTCGGACCAGACGGTGGACGTGCTCGCGCAGATCGTCGAGGACGAGACGCTGCCCGCCGCCATGCGGGGCGAGATGCGGCTGGACCTGGGGCTGCTGTTGTGCAACCAGGTGGGCATGGGCGTGCAGGGGTGGGCGGAGTTGGAGCGCGCCGCCGCCGAACTGCGCGAGCTGCGCCCCGCCCTGGCCGCGCGGGCGATGTCCTCGCTCGCCATGCCGTACTGGCCCGGCCACACGCTCGCCATCCACCTGCGCTGGATGGCGGCGGCGGAGGAGGCGGCGGCCGACAGCAAGGACGAGGTGATCCGCACCGCCGTCGCCGTCAACCGCTCCAGTGTGTCGCTGTGTTACGGCGACCCGCAGGGCTGGGAGCAGGTGCGGGCGCTGCCCGTCGACAGCCCGGACCTGCGCCAGCGGCAGCAGGCGGCGCGCGGGTTGTGCAACGCGGCCGACGCCGCCATCTGGCTCGGCTACTACGGGCGGGCGGAGCGGCTGCTGTCCGAGGGGCTGGAGATGTCGGCGAAGAGCGGCGCCCCGTACGCCGAGCAGACCGCTCTCGGCGCCCGGCTGCTGCTGGAGTGGACGACGGGCCGGTGGGCCGGGCTGCCCGAGCGGTGCGAGGCGTTCCTCGCCAAGACCTCGGCCATGCCCGTCGTCGCCGCCGACGCGCGAATGGTGCTCGGGCTGCTGCACCTCGCCCAGGGCGACTGGGGGCGGGCGCTGTCGTGGCTGTCGGGCAAGGACGCGGCCGCCCGGGAGCACGCCTCCGCTCCGCTGGCCGCCGCCACGTCGGGGGCGCTGATCCGGCTCGCGCTGGCCCGGCAGGACCTGCCCACGGCCGTCGCGGAGGCGCGGTCCGGGTGGGCGACGCTGACCGAGAAGGGCGTGTGGGTGTGGGGCGCCGAGCTCGCGCCGTGGGCCGTGGAGGCGATGGCCCTCGCGGGCGAGGTGCGGACGGCGCGCCGGATGGCGGACCGGTTCGCCGCCGAACTGGCCGACCGCGACGCGCCGATGGCCTCGGCGGCGGCGGTGTGGACGCACGCGGTGCTGGCGGAGACGACGGGCCGCCCGGCGGAGGCCGCCGCGCTGTACGAGGAGGCGGAGGCGGCCTTCGCGGCGCTCCCCCGCCCGTACGCCGCGACGCTGTGCGCGGAGGGCGCGGGGCGCTGCGTGCTGAAGGCCGCCGCCGGTGACGCGGGGGGCGCGGGGGACGGGGCCGGTGATGCCGGGGCCGCGTCCGCGTCCGGCCCGGCCGACGCCACCGCGCCCGCCGACGCCGCCGCGCTGCCGGACGCCGACGCGCTGCCCGAGGACGTCAAGGCGCGGGCGGGGGCCGTGCTGACCTCGTGCGCCCAGCGGTTCGCGGACCTCGGGGCGACCTGGGACGCGGCGCGGGCCCGCGCCGTGCTGCGCACCTACCAGCCCGCCGAGGGCCGCCGTCCGCCCGGCCGTCCGTCCTACGGCGACCAGCTCTCGCCCCGCGAACGCGAGGTGGCGGAGCTGGCGTCCTCCGGCCTGACCAACCGTGAGATCGCCACGACGCTGCACCTCTCGCCGCGCACCGTCGAGCAGCACGTGGCGCGGGCCATGCGGAAGCTGGGCACGGCCTCGCGGCAGGAGCTCGCCGAGTCCCGTGAGGCCCTCGTGGACGGGGAAACCGCAGGTCAGGACTAGACCAACGCCTCGGTGAAGCCGGGGTTAATTGCGTATCCGTAGGTTCCGGTCCCCGGATAGTCCCGTCCGCCGTGCGCCCGTAGGTTCCTGGCACCGGTTGGTCGAACGTTCTTCCGCTGCGGGGGATTCGCTGCGACCGCGCTCGGCCAACCGGTGTCGTGCAAGGGCACCCCGGAGGGAGCGGGCGTGCGGGGCGGGGCCGTCGAACACGACGGCACGCACCGGCACCCTGCGGTCCCGGCACCGCGTACGGACGCACGCACCCCGTGCACCCGTGCCGGCGCTCCCTCCGCTGCCCGCGCCCCCCTCGGCCGCCACCCCCCACCCCAACCCCCCAACCCTCACCGGACGGCCGGCACCGCGCGACTTGTCATGAACCGCACCATTTGCCGGTTCCCCATGCCCGGAGACCGGCCTGTGAAAGGCAGCACCACCGTGAACGGTTCCAGACACCTCCGCATATCCCTCCTGGCGGTGACGACGGCAGCGCTCCTGGGCACGGGAGTGACGACGTCGATCGCGGCGCCCAGCAGCCAGCCCACCGCGGCCGGCGCGGAGACCTCCGCCGACGAGCGCACCCAGCGCCTCATCGTCGGCTACACGACGCAGGCGGCCGAAGCCACATCCGACGCCGAGGCCGAGAAGGACGCCAGGGCCAAGGGCAAGAAGGCGGGCGAGTCCCTGGACTTCGACCGCAGGCTGGGGACGGGCGCCGCCCTCGTCGACCTCGGCGGCGAGCTCGACGAGCGCTCCGTCGACGAGGTCGTCGAGACCTTCTCGGCCGACCCGGACGTGGCCTACGTCGTCCCGGACACCCGCATGTTCGCCATGGCCGACCCGAACGACCCCTACTACGCGCAGCAGTGGGACCTCTTCGAGTCGCGCGCCGGCATGAACGTCGAGAACGCCTGGACGAGCGGGGCCACCGGTGAGGGCGTCAACGTCGCCGTCATCGACACCGGCTACGTCCCCCACTCCGACCTCGCCGCCAACGTCATCGACGGCTACGACTTCATCTCCGACCCGTGGATGGCCCAGGACGGCGACGGCCGCGACGGCGACGCCTCCGACCCGGGCGACTGGATGAACCGCGGCGAGTGCGGCACCGACGCGAACGGCCAGCCCGTCCCCGCCCGCGACACCAACAACTCCTGGCACGGGACGCACGTCGCCGGCACCATCGCCGCCAGCGCCGACAACGGCAAGGGCATCGCCGGCATCGCGCACCAGGCGACCGTCCAGCCCGTCCGCGTCCTCGGCAAGTGCGGCGGCACCACCGCCGACATCATCGACGCCATCACCTGGTCCTCCGGCGGCTCCGTGCAGGGCGTGCCGAACAACCCGAACCCCGCCGACGTCATCAACATGAGCCTCGGCGGCGGCGGAAGCTGCGACCAGGGCACCCAGAACGCCATCAACGGCGCCGTCAGCCGCGGCACGACGGTCGTCGTCGCCGCCGGCAACAGCAACGCCAACGCCGCGGGCTTCAACCCGGCGAGCTGCAACAACGTCATCAGCGTCGCCGCCAGCGACCGCGAGGGCAACCGGGCCAGCTACTCCAACTACGGCAGCGTCGTCGACATCGCCGCGCCCGGCGGTGAGACGGCCGTCTCCTCCGCGAACGGCATCTGGTCCACGCTCAACAACGGCACCCGCAGCGTCGGCAGCGAGAACTACGCCTCCTACCAGGGCACCAGCATGGCCGCCCCGCACATCGCCGGCCTCGCCGCGCTGATGTACGAGACGAGCCCCTCGCTCACCCCGAGCGGCGTCGAGTCCGCCATCAAGAACAACGCGCGCGGCCTGCCCGGCTCGTGCAGCGGCGGCTGCGGCTCCGGCCTCGCCGACGCGGCGGCCACCCTCACCGCCGTCGGCGGCGACCCGACCGACCCGGGCCCCGAGCCCGAGCCGGAGCCCGGTGACGGCGTGTACACCAACGGGGACAACGTCACCATCCCGGACAACAACGGCTACGCCGCCACCTCGTCGATCGACGTGACCGGCCTCAGCGGCGCCGCCCCGGCCGACCTCAGGATCGGCGTCGACATCAAGCACACCTACCGGGGCGACCTGAAGATCGAGATCGTCGCTCCCAACGGCGCCTCCGCCGTGCTGAAGAGCACCGCCTCCTACGACAGCGCCGACAACGTCAACGCCACGTACACGGTCAACGCCTCCTCGGTCGCGGCCGCGGGCACCTGGAAGCTCCGGGTGACCGACGTCTACTCCGGCGACACCGGATACATCGACTCCTGGAGCCTGACCTTCTAAACGGTCGCTTCCGCTCCAGGCCACGACCAGGGCCTGCCGGTGCCGAGGGGGCACCGGCAGGCCCTGCTCCCGTTCCCCGCCGGGCCGGGACGCGTCACCCGGCGCCGTCGAACCGCCACCGCGTCTGGCCGAACGGCTCCCCCTTCGCGAACCCGAAGGCCCGCACCGGCGCCACCGCGAAGACCAGCGCCCGGCCGCCCTGACCGGTGAACGCGCCGTCGTGGACGTCGAAGCGCCACTCCTCGCCGTACTTCACGACGTAGGCCTCGGCCAGCGTCCGCAGCCGGTCCTCGTCCGTCACCTCGGCGGCCTCGCCCTCCACCACCAGGTCCTCACCGGCGTCCAGGGCGCTCGTGCCCGTCGTCAGGACGCAGTGCGGGTTCGCCGCCAGGTTCCGCGCCTTCTGCTCGACCGGGCCCGTGCAGAAGTGCAGGGCGCCGTCCAGCCACACCGCGATCAGCGGCGTGACGTGCGGACGGCCGTCGGCCCGCACGGTGGAGAGCCAGAACACCTCCGCCCGCTCCAGCCGCTCGGCCGCGTCCGACCACGCCGTCGCCGCCGCCGACGGTGAGCTGAACCGCCCGTCCAGACGCGTCGCCGGCTCCTTCATCCCCGTCATACCGTCCACCTCCGTCGTCCCGAGGGTCGTGCGGGCTCCTCCCACCCCTCACCCGGACCGACGGCCGCAGGGCCGGAAACTCATCGCCACCGTCGTCTTCCCGTGAGCCGCGTGAGCCGCGGGGGCGGCGGGGGCGGCGGGGGCGGCGAGCGGTGGACGTCAGGCCCCGCCGTGCGGCTTCATCCCCAGCGGGACGCCGATCTCCGCCGCCATGACGGCCCCGGCCTCACGCTCCAGCTCGCCGTCGTCGCCGTCCGCACCCGAGTCGGTGTCCAGCCCGTCCAGCTCGCCCAGCGGCGTGTCCAGCCGGACGTGCGCCACCAACGACTGCAGCGCCCGCAGCGCCGCCGACGCCGTCGAACCCCAGTTGGACAGGTACGAGAACTGCCACCACCACAGCGCCTCCGACGTGCGGCCGGCGCGGTAGTGCGCCATGCCGTGCCGCAGATCGGTGATGACGTCCGCCATGTCGTCGGAGATGCGGGAGGTGACCGGAGCGTTGCGCGGGACGTAGGGGTCGAAGACCTCCGCGTAGACGTCGACCGGGTCCAGCAGCCTCGCCAGCCCCTCCCGCAGGGCGTCGACGTCGTCCGGCTCGGGACCCGTGTCCGGCTCGTACCGCTCGTCCGGAACGATGTCCTCGTGCGCGCCGAGGCGTCCACCGGCCAGCAGCAGTTGGGAGACCTCCAGCAGCAGGTAGGGCACCGCGCTGCTCGGCTCGTCCCCCTTCGCGACCTCGGTCACGGCGAGGATGAAGCTCTCGACCTGGTCGGCGATCTGGACCGCGAAGTCGTCCGGATCGGCGGCGTCGTCACTCAGTCGTGCGGCGACGTACGCCGTACCGGTCTGCGTCGTCTCAGACATCGAGCAACCTTCTCCCCTCGAAGGCCCGCCCCAGCGTGACCTCATCGGCGTACTCCAAGTCTCCCCCGACAGGGAGACCGCTGGCCAGCCGCGTGACCTTCAGACCCATGGACGACACCATCCGGGCCAGGTACGTCGCGGTGGCCTCACCCTCCAGGTTCGGGTCCGTGGCCAGGATCAGCTCCGTGACGGCGCCGTCCGCGAGCCGCGCCAGCAGCTCCCTTATCCGCAGATCGTCCGGGCCGACGCCCTCGATCGGGCTGATCGCGCCGCCCAGCACGTGGTAGCGGCCCCGGAACTCCCGCGTCCGCTCGATCGCGACGACGTCCTTCGGCTCCTCCACCACGCAGATCACCGACGGGTCGCGGCGCGGATCACGGCAGACCCGGCACTGCTCCTCCTCGGCGACGTTCCCGCACACCTCGCAGAACCGGACCTTCGCCTTGACCTCCGCCAGCGCGTTCGCCAGCCGCCGCACGTCGGCCGGCTCGGCCTGCAGGATGTGGAACGCGATCCGCTGGGCGCTCTTCGGCCCCACGCCGGGCAGCCGCCCCAGCTCGTCGATGAGGTCCTGGACGACGCCCTCGTACACCGCTGCTCCTCGTACCGCTCGCTCGTACCGGCTAGAAGGGGAGGCCGGGCATGCCGCCGCCGCCCAGACCCTGCGCGAGCGGGCCCAGCTTGTCCTGCTGGAGCTGCTGCGCCGCCGCGTTCGCGTCGCGCACGGCCGCCAGCACCAGGTCCGCCAGCGTCTCGGTGTCCTCCGGGTCCACCGCCTTCGGGTCGATGACCAGGGACGTCAGCTCCCCGGCACCCGTCACCGTCGCCTTCACCAGACCACCGCCCGCAGAGCCCTCCACGGGCGTCTCGGCCAGCTCCTGCTGGGCCGCCGCGAGGTCCTGCTGCATCTTCTGGGCCTGCTGCAGCAGCTGCTGCATGTCGGCCTGGCCGCCACCACCGGGAAACACGGGCTCGCTCCTTCAGCACATCGGGTCGTGTGCCGAGCCTACGTGCTTGACGGCGGTCCCGTCCGGCTCACTCGTGGTTGATCTCCTCGACCACCGTGGCACCCAGTTCCCGCACGATCAGGTCGTGGCCCGACAGGGCCGACTCGTCCAGGTCCGGATCGTCGTCCTCGGGGATGTCCTCCTCGACCGGGACGGGCGGCGGCTCCGGCGGCCGCACCTCCGGAGCGCGCGGTGCCTCGGGCTCCGGCCGGACGGGCCGCTCCCGGGCCGGTGCCGCCGCCTGCGCGCCCTGGGCGCCGTGCGCGCCCTGGGGACCGGCGGGCCGGGCGGACGCCGGGGCCTGCACCGCCGCCGCGCCGAACGCCGACGCGGCGGGCCCCGCGTAGCCCGCCCCGGGCTGCTGCCCGTAGGGCTGCTGGTGACCGGACGGCTGCGGCGGCTGCTGCGCCGAAGGCTGCTGGGCGTAGGGCGGCCTGCCCGGGGACGCCGGGCCCCCGCCAGCCGCTCCCCCGCCGCCACCGCTGTCGACCACGGCCTCGATCTTCCACTGCACCCGGAACTGCTCGGCCAGGACCGCGCGCAGCACCTCCTCGTGGCCGCTCCCGGCGAAGCTGTCCCGCGCCCCGGCGTTCGGGAAGGCGAGCTGCAGCGTCGTCCCGTCGAACCCGCTGACCCGGGCGAACTCGGTGAGCCGCATCCAGGTCACCTTCCGCCGGTTCTTCACGGCGTCCAGCACCTGCGGCCACATCTGCTGCACCTGCGCCACGTCCCCACCCCCCGGCGCGGCGGGCGGCGGGGCGGACGGCGGGGCGGACGGCGCGGGGGACGGAGCCGCCGCCGACGACGCGGGCGCGGGGGACGACGCCCCCGCCGCCGTGGGCCAGGCACCCGGCCGACGGCCCCCCTCGGCCGCCCGCACCGGCGGCCCGGCCTCCGCCTCGGGCGCGGGGGACGGCGCGGCGTGCGCGGGCGGCCCGGCGTGCGCGGGCGGGGCGGCGTGCGGTGCGGGCGTCGGCGCGGGGGGCTCCGCCGGGGTCGGGTAGGCGGCGGCCTGCGGCGCCGGAGCCCCACCCGCCGCAGGGACGGCACCGGGTGCCGCCGCGACGCCCCGTTCCAGCCGGTCCAGCCGGGCCTGCACGGACCGCTCGTCCCCGTACCCGGCGGGCAGCAGCACGCGGGCGCAGATCAACTCCAACTGCAACCGGGGCGACGTGGCCCCGCGCATCTCCGTCAGCCCGGTGTTCACCAGGTCCGCCGCACGGCTCAGCTCCGCCGCCCCGTACACCTCGGCCTGGGCCCGCATGCGCTCCAGCACGTCGTCGGGCGCCTCGATGAGCCCCTTCTCCGCCGCGTCCGGCACAGCGGCGAGGATCACCAGGTCCCGCAGCCGCTCCAGCAGGTCCGTCACGAAGCGGCGCGGGTCGTGACCGCCCTCGATCACCCGGTCCACCACGCCGAAGGCGGCGGCCCCGTCACCCGCCGCGAAGGCGTCGACCACCTCGTCCAGCAGCGCCGCGTCGGTGTAGCCCAGCAGCCCGGTGGCCATGGCGTACGTCACACCCGCCTCACCGGCACCGGCCAGCAACTGGTCCATCACGGACATCGAGTCACGCACCGACCCGGCGCCGGCCCGCACCACCAGCGGCAGCACGGCCTCCTCGACCGGGATGCTCTCCCGGCCGCACACCTCGCTCAGGTAGTCACGCAGCGTCCCCGGCGGCACCAGGCGGAACGGGTAGTGGTGGGTCCGCGACCGGATGGTGCCGATCACCTTCTCCGGCTCCGTCGTGGCGAAGATGAACTTCAGGTGCTCCGGCGGCTCCTCGACGACCTTCAGCAGGGCGTTGAACCCCGCCGGCGTCACCATGTGCGCCTCGTCGATGATGTAGATCTTGTAGCGACTGGCGGCGGGCCCGAAGAAGGCCTTCTCCCGCAACTCACGGGCGTCGTCGACGCCACCGTGCGAGGCGGCGTCGATCTCGATCACGTCGATGGAGCCCGAGCCCCCGCGCGCCAGGTCCACACACGACCGGCAGGTCCCGCACGGCGTCGGCGTCGGGCCCTGCTCGCAGTTCAGGCAGCGCGCCAGGATGCGCGCACTGGTCGTCTTTCCGCACCCGCGCGGCCCACTGAACAGGTAGGCGTGGTTGACCCGGTTGTTCCGCAGCGCCTGCTGCAGCGGGGCGGTCACATGCTCCTGCCCGATGACCTCGGCGAAGGTCTCGGGGCGGTAGCGGCGGTACAGCGCGAGGGACGACACGCATACGACGGTATCGGAGCCCACCGACAGGCGAGCCGCACCGGGGACGACAACGCCCCTCACGCACCCGCCAGAGCCAACCTACCCTTGCTGCCTTCCGGCCCTGGGGGAGTTCAGTCAGATAGCGCCACGTGAGGGGCTGGCGCCAACCCTACCCGATCCCCCGACCTGGGATCGAGTTCGCAAGCACCCCCTCCGGTTGTGTACAGTTCTCGGCGGAGGATTCGCCTAGTGGCCTAGGGCGCACGCTTGGAAAGCGTGTTGGGGGCAACCCCTCACGAGTTCGAATCTCGTATCCTCCGCCCAGCTCTCACCGGGCTGAACGAAGGTCCCGACCGCGCAAGCGGCCGGGACCTTCGTCGTTGGTGCGGTGAGACCGCCGACCCGCCGCCAGTCCTGACCTCCGCCCCCTGGGTCACGGGGCGTAAGGGCGGGTGATGGGGCGAAGTGCCGGGGCGCTGGGCGCCGGAAGGCGAAGGCGACCCGGCACCAGGACGAGACCGACGTCGAAGCGGTAGTGCCGCTGCTCGCCGCTCCGGCACGCGCCTGGCCGACGGACGCGAAGGTGCGTCAGCGGGCGGAAGCGGTGGTGAAGGTCTCTCGGACCGTCGCCCCGTCGGCGCCATGGGCGAGCAGGGCGTGCAGCAGGAGCCTCGCCTGGTACGGGCCGAGGTCTCCGGCGCCGATCAGCCCTCGACAGAGGAGGTCCTTCTCGGAGCCGGAAAAGCCGTACGTGTCGGACAGGACGGGTCCGTTGCCGATGCGGGAGGCGAGGATCACGGGCATGCGGGACGCGAGCTCGGTGAGCCCCTCGACGAGGCGCTCCGGGACGTGGCCGACGCCGAAGGCCGCGACCACGAGTCCGTCGCAGTTGCCGTCCCACAGGTCGAGCAGCGTGCCGTCGTCGCCGAGGGTGACGGTGTACAGCCCGACGCGCGCCTCGCGGTCGGGGACAGGGACCAGCGGCCCGCGGCGCGGCAACCCGCCCACCCTCCGAACGCGGTTCTCCGCGATCCGCCCGATCGGGCCGCACGCCGGTGAGGTGAAGGCGGCGGGGCTGGTGGTGTGGGACTTGCGGACGGTCCGGGCCGAGTGGATCTCGTCGCCGAGTACGACCAGACAGCCGGCGCCGCTGAGCCCGGGGTCGGCGGCGGCCAGAACGGCGGAGTGGAGGTTGGCCGGGCCGTCGGCGCCGGGCAGGGTGGGGTTGCGCATGGCGCCGGTGACGACGAGAGGCTGCGCGTGGCCGTGGTAGAGGTCGAGGAGGAAGGCGGTCTCCTCGATGGTGTCCGTGCCCTGGGTGACGACGACGCCGTCGACCTCTCCGGTCTCCAGCTCCGCCGCGATCGCGGCTGACAGTGCGGTGAGGTCCTCGAAGGTCAGGGAGGCGCCCGGCAGACGACGGAAGTCCTGCGCCTTGAGGCCGATGCCGCTCGTGGCCAGCGCGGGTACCGCCGCGAGGAGTTCGTGGGCCGAAAGCGCCGGTACGACGCCTCCGGCGGTGGGGTCGGTGGTCATGGCGATCGTGCCGCCGAGGGAGAAGACGGCCACGTTCCTGACCGACTCCGTCATGCCCACGCTCCCCTGTCCGGAGGCCGCCGAGCCGCGACCTCACGCGTTCATGCAGGCTATCGGGTCGGCGCCGTCCGGGTATGCGGAATGATCACCATCAAGGTCGCCGATATCGGCAAGGACGAGGCTCGTCAGGCCCGCCGGCCCCTGGCCGACCGCCAAGCCGCACGGTCACAAGTACGCCATCGACGCGGTGCTCGCCGTCATCGCGCGGCAGCGGAAGGGCCTGGCCACGTCTTCACCTCGGACGTGGACGCCGGGGAGAAGCTGGTCCCGGACCATCTCCGTCGAGAGGGTGTGACGGACCGACCCGTTCCGACCCGCCCCGACCCGGGCCGATGCGCTCCTTCACTTGGTATCGTCATGGATACTATCTCTGCCGATACTATTGTTCGTGGGAGTATTGCGTGCGGCGTTTCATCGGACGGGACCGCGAGCTGAAGATGCTCGGCGACGCTCTGCGATCGGTGCAGGACGCCACCGGCTCGGCGAAGCCGGGACAGTGCATCCTCATGCGCGGGCGGAGGCGGGTCGGCAAGTCCAGCCTCGTCGAGGAGTTCCTCCGGCGCACGGAGGTGCCGCATCTCTTCTTCACCGCAGCGGGCGGCACGGCGGAGGACGAGCTGACGGAACTGCTCGACACCGTCGCCCGATCCACCATGCCCGATCGGGAACTGTTCTCGGAGGAGACTCCCGACCAGTGGAACGCGGCCTTCAGGCTGCTCGCGGAGATTCTTCCGGACGACAGCCCGAGCGTGGTCGTCATGGACGAGGTTCCGTACCTCATGCACCGCATCGACGCGTTCGAGGGCATGCTCCAGCGGGCGTGGGACCGTCTGCTCAGCCGTAAGCCCGTACTGCTCCTCCTGGTCGGCTCCGACCTGTCGATGATGGAGGCGTTGAACAGCTACGACCGCCCGTTCCACCAGCGGGGCCGGGAGATGGTCGTGGGGCCGCTGAACCCCGCCGACATCGGCGAGATGCTCGGCCTGGCACCGGCCGCCGCCTTCGACGCCGCGCTGGTCACCGGAGGTCTTCCGCTGATCTGCGCGGAGTGGCGGCCCGGAGCGGACGTCTGGGAGTTCCTCGGCGACTCGCTCGACAACCCGATCTCGGCGCTGCTGGTCTCCGCCGAACGCTCACTCGCAGCGGAGTTCCCACCACAGGCGCTGAGCAGAGAAGTCCTACGGGCCATCGGAAGCGGCGAGAGAACCTTCACCAACATCGCCCGCGCGGCCGGCGGCATCGCCCACACCACGCTCACCCGAGCCACTGACCTCCTGACCGAGAAGCGGGTGGTGGCGGCCGAACTCCCCCTCTCTCTGCGACCGTCGAAGGAACGCCGCTACCGCGTGGCCGACCCGTACCTACGGTTCTGGCTCGCGTTTCTGGATCCCCACATGGCGGAGATCGAGCGGATGCGGGGCGATCTCACGTTGAGCCGGATCAAGGAGCGGTGGACGAGCTGGCGGGGGCGTGCGGTCGAGCCCCTCGTCCGGGAGTCCCTCGCCCGCCTCCTGCCGGACGGGCTCCTGCCCGCCGCTCCGGCGATCGGTGGCTACTGGACCCGCAGCAATGACGTCGAGATCGACCTGGTCGGCGCCGACCAGCAGCCGGTGGCCCACGAGTTGCTCTTCCTCGGTTCGGTCAAGTGGCTGGAGAACTCCGCGTTCGACGCCCACGACCTGGCCGCGCTCCACAAGCACCGGGCCGCGATCACCGACGAGCCGGTACCGCTCGTGGCGGTCTCCCGCAACGGGATCACCTGTTCCGGCATCCAGGCGGCGTACGGCCCCGAAGAACTGCTCGGCGCCTGGCGCAGGACCTGATCAGGCGGCTGACATCGCCTGTCGTCCCGAACCGCCGGCCGAGCCCGAGACGGACGACCCGGGCGGATCAGTCACGGGCCGCAGCCGTCCGGGTCCGGGGCCGGGGCCCTGCCTGCGGGGTCCGGTGCGGCGACGCTACGCTCGCCCGTCATGGACTGGCTGGGGCGGATCGCGGCGTTGAGACAGTGGACCAGGGACGGGGCCCGCGCTCCCCACAAGCCGCTCCTCCTGCTCTACGCCCTGGGCCGGTTCCAGGAGGACGCCGACGGCGGGCTGTCCTACAGCGTGGTGGAGGAGGACCTGAAGCGGCTGCTGTCCGAGTACGGTCCCCCTCACAGGTCGACACCCGCCTACCCCTTTCACCACCTGGTCAGCGACGGTGTGTGGGAGGTGCGCACCGATCGCGGCACCGGCAGCCCCGGGACCGCGGTACGGGAGCTGCGGGCGTCCGGGGCCGTCGGGCGGCTCGTGCCGGAGCTGCGGGCCGCGCTGCGGCGGGAGCCGGAGCTGCTGGGCCGGATGACCCGCCTCCTGCTGGACCTGCACTTCCCGACCTCGCTCCACGGAGACCTCTGCGCGACGATCGGTCTGGATCTGGAGCCCCCGGAGTCCGGAGGGGTGGCGTCAGCGCGACGCCGGAGGGACCGGCGTATGCGGGAACTGGTCCTGACGGCCTACGCGTACCAGTGCGCCTTCTGTGGATACGACGGGGCGCTGGGGGCGGCACCGGTCGGGCTGGAGGCCGCGCACGTGCGCTGGTGGGCGTTCGGTGGGCCGGATGACGTCGAGAACGGTCTCTGTCTGTGCTCGCTGCACCACAAGCTCTTCGACAAGGGCGTTCTCGGAGTCGGCGACGACCACCGCATCCTCGTCTCGCGGCACTTCGTCGGACGTGGCGCGGCGGCCCGCAAGCACGTCACTGGCCTCGCGGGCCGTTCGCTCACCGGACCGCAGCCGGGCGTCCGCCCCGTGGCGGCGCAGCACCGCTCCTGGCACACCAGCCAGGTCTTCCACGGCCCCTCGCGGACCGGGGCGGATCTGCAGACCGCCGGAACGTGAGCGCGTGGGCCCGCCGCCCGGCCGTCACGGCGACGTCCCGACGCGGTGCGCGGCGAGGCGCGCGCAGCGCCCGGGGCGCGGCCGGGGTCAGGTGGGGCGCTTGCTTCCGGGCTTGCGGCGGGTGGTTCCGTAGGTCTGCTTCCAGCGGGCCCGGTGGCGGACGTCCCCCTGGCCGGAGCCGTTGACCTCGATCAGGGAGGTCAGCGAGGCTCCGCTGTTCCACAGGCCGAGGAGGTCGCGATGGACGGCGATGATGCCGTTCTGCACCGCGAACGATCCCGAGGGACCGCTGAAGCGGGTCGTGGTCACGAAGACGGCCACGTCGGCGTGGAAGTGCACCGCCGATCCCAGAAGATCCCGCACGTCCCGGCTCCTGATGGTGCTGGTGGGCACGAAGCGCTTGCACTGGACGACCATGGTCCGGCCGTCCGGAAGGCGGCCGACGACGTCGGCGCCGTTGTCATGGGAGCCGCCCACCCGGCGGACCTCCGTACAGCCGTCCCGCCGGCACAACGCGGCGACCAGTTCCTCGAACTCCGTCCCGGTCATCGCGTCCACCTCGGCCAGCGTGCGGTGGCCGGCCCGCACCGCCTCCTCCTGCCGCCAGCGGCGGTCGCCGCCGCGCAGGGCGCGGTCCGTCCGCCACCACCACCAGGCGACGGCGCCCAGGCCGCACAGACACGCGGCTCCGACGACGTAGGGCCACAACGTGGACCAGGAGGCGGCCAGGAGGATCAGCAGGAGTACGGCGCCCGCCGACGCCGCGCCGAGCCGCCTTCGCCGTTGCCTCCGCGCGGCTGCCCTCCGTCCGCGCGCAGCCGTTCCCGCCGCCATGGCGCTCCCTCCGGTCACGCTCCGGAGTCAGTGTGGAAGAGGGGGCGAGCGGCCGGAAGAGCGACCTTTCGGCCATGTCTGAAAAGGCGGGAGGGCGACGGCGGGGGTCGTCGGGGCGAAGCCGTTTGGACGGGTGGTGCGGGGTACTGCGGAGGGTGGGCGTCGCGGGAGGTGGTCGCGGTGGACGCCGAGAGCGTGAACATGCCGGTGGACGGGGTCGTGCTGGCCGGGGATCTGGCGGTGCCGGACGGAGCGTCGTGCGTGGTGGTGTTCGCGCACGGGAGCGGGAGCTCCCGGCACAGTCCGCGCAACCGGGCCGTCGCGGAGGCCCTGCGGGAGGCGGGGCTGGGCACACTGCTCGTCGACCTGCTGACGGCGGACGAGGAGCGGGCGGACGCGACGACGCGTCGGCACCGGTTCGACGTCCCGATGCTGGCGCGGCGGCTCGTCGGCCTCGTGGACCGGCTCGATGAGCGGCCCGGGACGGCGGGGGTAGCGGTGGGCCTCTTCGGAGCGAGTACGGGGGCGGGTGCGGCCCTGGTCGCGGCGGCCGCGCGACCGGAACGGGTGCGGGCCGTGGTCTCCCGGGGCGGTCGCCCGGATCTGGCCGGGGAGGCGCTGGCGCGGGTGCGGGCTCCGGTGCTGCTGATCGTCGGTGGTGCGGACACGGACGTGCTGCGGCTGAACCGGGAGGCGGCGCGGGCGTTGCGGGCGCCGCACCGCGAGCGCGTCGTGCCCGGCGCCACGCACCTCTTCGCCGAGCCCGGCGCGTTGGCGGAGGTCGCGGAGGCGGCGCGGGCGTGGTTCCTGCACCCGGGCGGGCCGGACGGCACGGACGGTGCGGAGGTGCCGGAATGAACGGCGAGCGGTTCCGTGACCACCGGGACGCCGGGCGGCGGCTGGCCGGGCGGCTCAGCGCGTGGGCGGCCGGTCACGGGGTCACCGAGCCGGTCGTCCTGGCGCTGCCGCGCGGCGGCGTCCCGGTCGCGGCGGAGGTCGCCGAGGAGCTGGGGGCGCCGCTCGACGTGGTCGTGGTCCGGAAGATCGGGGCGCCCGGGCACGCGGAGATGGGGGTGGGCGCGATCGCCGGGGACGGCGAGCCGCTCTTCGACGGGCGCACGCTGGAACTGCTGGGGCTCACGCCGGAGTCAATGGCCCCGGTCGTGGCCCGGGAGCGGGCGGAGCTGCGGCGGCGGGAGGAGCTGTACCGGCGGGGCGGCGGGCCGCCGGACGTCGCGGGGCGCACGGTGATCGTCGTCGACGACGGTCTGGCCACGGGCGTCACCGCGCGCGCCGCCCTGCGTCACCTGCGCACGCTGGGGCCGGCCCGGCTCGTGCTGGCCGTGCCGGTCTGCGCACCGCAGGCGGCCGGGCCGGTGGGGCGGGAGGCCGACGACCTGGTGTGCCTGCGGCGGCCTCCGTCCTTCCGCGCGGTGGGCCAGTGGTACGAGGAGTTCGCGCAGGTCACCGACGAGGAGGTGCTCGCCGAGCTGCGCCACGCGGACGCCGTCCGGCCGACGCCGCGACGCCCCGCCCCACCGGAGCCGGGCTGAGGACGTCACGGGTAGGTGCGGCCCAGGCGGTGGTAGCGGCGGTGGGCGCGGTGCCGGCCGAGCCACTGGGCGGCCAGGACACCGGGGACGATGAGGCTCAGTCCGACGCAGATCGACGCGGCCTCGACGAGCGTGCCCGCCGTGTCGTAGGCCAGGCCGCTGTCGGCGTGCACGGTGTCCCCGGCCGTGAGGCCGTGGCCGCGCACGACGCGTCCGTGGCCGGTGCCGCCGTCGGGGAAGCGCCAGGAGGCGGAGCAGTCCGCCGCCGTGAGGGAGGGCGGCTCGGCGGGGCAGCCGTGGACCTGCGTGACGACCGCTTCGCGCGCGCCGGGCACCCGCAACGGCGCCCACTCGAAGAGGGTGTGGACGGCCAGGGTGACCAGGGCGCCGAAGAGCACCATGGTCAGGACGTACAACCCCCTGCGGGGTGCCCTGAGCGGCACCACCACCGGTTCCCCGGCGGCGTCCTCGGCCCCCGACCGCTGCACCGTGCCGTCCGTCATGCCCCGCCCTTCCGGCCCGCCACCCCCGGTGCTCCACGCTAGGAAGTCGGCGGACCGCTCACAAGACGGCCTCCACCCGGTGCGGGTGGGCCCGGTCGTCAGCCGCGTGGTGTTCCGTCCTCGCCGGGCGGCTCCGACGGTGCGGGGGGCGCAGCCGGTGCGGGGGGTTCGACGGGGCCACGGCGTACGGCACCCGGCGCGGCCCAGCGCTCGCGGCGGCGGGCGCGCTGCTTGGCCGCCTCAGAGGACTCCAGTTGGTACGGCACCGAGGTGACCATGACCCCGGGCGTGAACAGCAGTCGGCCCTTGAGCCGCAAGGCGCTCTGGTTGTGCAGGAGTTGCTCGTACCAGTGGCCCACGACGTACTCGGGGATGTAGACGCTGACCGCGTCGCGCGGGCTCTCCCGCCGGATGCTCCGGACGTGGTCGACGACGGGCCGGGTGATCTCGCGGTAGGGCGAGTCGAGGATCTTCAGCGGGATCTCGATGCCGCGCCGTTCCCACTCGGCCCGCAACTCCCGCGTCTCCTGCGGGTCGACGTCGACGGTCAGCGCCTCCACGTGGCCCGAGCGCAGCAACCGGGCGTAGGCGAGGGCGCGCAGGGTGGGCCGGTGCAGCCGGGAGACGAGGACGACGGAGTGCACGCGGGACGGGAGGTTCGCCTCGTCGCCCGGCTCCTCGGGGGCGGCGATCTCCGCCGCGACGCGGTCGTAGTGCCGCCGGACCGCCGTCATCAGCAGGAAGAAGAGGGCCATGCCCAGCAGGGCGACCCAGGCGCCGTGGGTGAACTTGGAGACGAGCACGACGAGGAGGACGAGGCCGGTGAAGCAGGCCCCGAAGGCGTTGACGGCGCGGGAGCGGAGCATGCGGCGCCGGGCGGCCGGGGAGGTCTCCGTCGCCAGGTGACGGTTCCAGTGGCGCACCATGCCGGTCTGGCTGAGGGTGAAGGAGACGAAGACGCCGACGATGTAGAGCTGGATCAGCTGCGTCGTGTCGGCGCCGTAGATCCAGACCAGCAGTGCGGCGGCCGTCGCCAGGAGCACGATGCCGTTGGAGAACGCGAGCCGGTCGCCCCGGGTGTGCAACTGCCGCGGCAGGTAGCGGTCCTGGGCCAGGATCGAGCCGAGCAGCGGGAAGCCGTTGTAGGCGGTGCTGGCGGCGAGGAACAGGACGAGCGCGGTGGCGGCGGCGAGCAGCGTGAACATGAGCGTCGCGTCGCCGAAGACGGCGGCGGCGACCTGGGTGATCACCGGGTCCTGGACGTACTCGGCGCCGACGGGGGCGCCGTCCCGCAGCAGGTCGTGCGCCGGGTCCTCGGCCATCTTGACGTCCGTGGCCAGGGCCAGGCCGATGATGCCGCAGAACATGGTGACGGCCAGGGCGCCCATGAGGAGCAGGGTGGTGGCGGCGTTGCGGCTCTTGGGCCTGCGGAAGGCGGGCACGCCGTTGCTGATGGCCTCGACGCCGGTGAGGGCGGCGCAGCCGGAGGAGAAGGCCCGCAGCAGGAGGAGGACGAGGGCGAGCCCGGCGAGTCCGGTGTGCTCGGCGCGGATCTCCAACCCGGCCGTGGGGGCGCGCATCTCCTCGCCGAGGACGCCGGCCCGGTAGGCGCCCCAGGCGATCATGGCGAGGACGGCGGTGACGAAGACGTAGGTCGGTATCGCGAAGAGCTTCCCCGACTCCCGGACGCCGCGCAGGTTCATGACCGTGAGGAGCGCGATGACGCCGACGGCGCACAGCACCTTGTGCTCGACGACGAAGGGCACGGCCGAGCCGATGTTCTCCACCCCCGCCGAGATCGACACCGCGACGGTGAGGACGTAGTCGACGAGCAGGGCACTGGCCACCGTCAGCCCGGCCCGGGGGCCGAGGTTGGTGTGGGCGACCTCGTAGTCGCCGCCGCCGCTCGGGTAGGCGCGCACGTTCTGCCGGTAGGAGGCGACGACCGTCACCATCAGGACGACGACGGCCGCGGCGATCCAGGGGCTGTAACCGTAGGCGGCGACGCCGGCGATCGACAGCATGATCAGGACCTCGCCGGGCGCGTACGCCACGGACGAGAGCGGGTCCGAGGCGAAGACGGGCAGCGCGATCCGCTTGGGGATGAGCGTCTGGCCGAGTTGCGTGCTGCGGAGCGCCCGCCCGAGGAGTATGCGTTTCGGCAGGTCCGAGAGTTTCTGCACGCGCGCGATCGTATGCACGCGGAACGCTGCGGGCGCCGTCCGGCGGCGGATCTTGCCACAGCCTTAGCGGGTGCGGGGATACTGCGGCCATGGACACACGAGAGAGAGCGGGCACCCGCGGACGGGCCCGGGCGTCGTCCGCCGCCGGTCTGGTGCTCGCCCCGCCGGTCACCGTGGGGCGCCCGTGAACGCGCGCAGGCCACCGCTCGGCCAGTGGCTGGCCGGACGTCGCTGGGCGGTACCGGCCGTGGTCTGCGGGCTCGTCCTGGCCGCCCCCGTGCTCACCTGGTGGGCCGTCGGGGATCTGGGCGGCGACGGCGGGCCGGACGGCGGTACGCGGTTCGTCGAACCGCTCGTGCGGAGTTCGGCCGCCCAACACGCACTGGGCGCAGCGGCGTTGGTCGTGATGCTGCTCGCGCTGCTGCTGCGGGGCGCGGTGGTGCGGTGGCGCGGGTACGACCCGTGCTGGTGGAGCGTGGTCGGGCCGCTCCTGGTGGCCGGGCTGGTCTCGGGCGCCGCGTGGCGGGTGCTGACGGACGTGACCCTGGGCATCGACCTGGCGGTGGTCGGCGTCGTGTTCCTCGTCGGCCCGTTCGTGGGGCTGCTGGTGCTGTGGTCGGCGGGTCGCGCAGCCTGGATCGTCCGTCGACGCACCACCCGGCGCGAGGCCGCCTGAGGCCGGACGTGGTGAGGGGCCGGGCGTCGCGCACGACGCCCGGCGCGGCACCAACGGGCTCTTCGGCCGCCACGGACGTCCCGCCGACCGGGACGGGTCCGTGGCGCCGACCTCGTCACAGGCTTGCGCGTTGGTGCGGCGCCAGGGACTCCCCCGTCGCACGGCCACGTCCCCCGTGGTGTGCGTGGCCACGGGACCCATCATGTCGGGCCCGCGCGGAGAGCCGGGCCGATGAGAGGATGCGAGATCTCGCATTGCCGAAACACGCAGGGGACGGAAATGTGCCGAGAACAGGACGAACCGATCGTGGCCGAACCTGAGCCCCCCTGCGACAGGGGCCTGGCCGTGTACCGGGACGCGCTCACGCACGGCGCGGTCTCGGGCGAGATCCCCGGGTGCCTGCTGGACCTGCGGCTGCTGCGGCAGCGCGACGACCGGCCGGGGGTCTTCACCCCGGTGCCGCCGAGCCTGGCGTCGCACCGGCTGGCCCACCCCGTCGAGGAGGCGATCCAGGAGGGACGGCAACGGCTGGGCGTCCTGCGCGACGCCTTCGCGACCGTGCAGGGCTTATGGGACGAGGGGCTGCGGGAGAGCCTCGCCCCGGTGCGGCGGCTGGAGGGGCGGGAGGTGATCGTGGCGGCGGTCCGTCAGAAGGGGGAGGAGTGCCGCACGGAGTTCCGGTACGCGCAGCCGCAGGCGCCGCGCCCACCGGAACTGCTGCGTCGCAACCTGCCCCGCGTCCTCGGCCTGCTCGCCCGTGGCGTGCGGGTGCGGGCGCTGTACCAGCACTCGGTGCGCGCACATGAGCCGGTGGTGGAGTTCATGGCCGAAGTGCACGCGCACGGAGGGGAGTTCCGCACCCTGGACGAGCTGTTCGACCGGGTCTTCCTCTACGACCGGAGCTTCGCCCTCATCCCCGACCACAGCGCCGAACGCGGCGACCAGGCCCTGGCGATCGAACACCCGGGCGTCGTCGGCTTCGTCGCCGACGTCTTCGACCACGCCTGGCAGCGCGCGGAGCCCGTCGACTTCCACACGCCGCACGGCCGACCCGCGCCGCTGACGGACGAGAAGCGGCTGACCGTGCTGCGGCTGATGGTCGAGGGGCACACGGACGCGGCCATCGCCGCCCGGCTGGGCATGAGCACCCGGACCGTGGCCAACCACGTCCGGCGGGCTGCGGAGATGTTCGGCAGCCGCAGCCGGGCCCAGCTCGCCTACCTGCTCGCCCGCTCCGGCGAGCTCGACTGAGCCCGGCCCGCCCGACCCCGGCCCGACGGTTCGCGCCGGGCCGGGGCTAGGGGGTGAGCAGCCGGGGCCGGGCCTCCGGCAGCTTGGCCCACCAGTGGTCGTAGCGGCGGTAGGGGCGGGGATCGCGGTCGGCGAGCAGCGCCGCCAGGGCGCGGGCCTCCGCGGCGAGGGCGTCCCACTCCTCGGGCGGCAGGGGGTGGAAGGCCGTGGCCTCGATGCCGCCCTCGACCGGGCGCCACACCCCGGCGACGTGGCCGTCGACGAGCAGGGTGGGCAGCACGTCGCCGTTGCTGCGTATCACCAGGCGGCGGTAGGCGGGAGGAAGGACGCGGGCCCGGTCGGCGTAGGCGAGCAGGGTGCTGTCCCACATGGCCATGAGCCGGGGCGGGGCCGGGGTGTCGGCGGGCGGGCGCGGAGCTCCGGGGACGTCGAACAGGGTGGCGCCGTCGGGGCCTTCGAGCTGCTCGACGGCGTCGCCGAGGTCGCGCAGTGCCTGCCGGACGGCGGTGCGCCGCACGGTGGCGAACTGGGCGACGTCCGCCACGGAGGCCGGGCCGAAGCCGGTCAGGTAGCGCAGGGTGAGCGCCTCCAGCGCCCGCGCCGCCGCGTCCGGACCGACGTCGGCCCCGTCCGGCGCGGGGAGGGGCGCGGCCGGCGCCGCGACGTAGGACGGGCGGAAGCCGAACGACCACGGGCCGCCGGTGGGCGCGTGGTGCAGGGGCGCGTAGGCCCGTAGTCCCCACCAGGCCCCGGCCGTCTGCTCCGCGCCCAGCCGCTCCCCCAGCCATGCCTGCAACTCGGCGGAGGTCCGGGGGCGGTCGGCGAAGGCGAGCAGCTGCGGCACCAGCCGTTCGGCGTCGGCGGGGGTGAGCCCCGCGTCGGCGAAGCGGTCGCCCAGCCGCGCGGCGCGCAGCGTCGGCCGCATCGCCGCGCGGAACACCGGGTCGTCGTCGGCGTGGACGGCGTGCAGGGTGAGGCGCAGCAGGGTGGCCTTGACGACGGCGCGGTCGGTGAAGGCGGCGTCGACCTCGGCGAGCGACAGGTCGCTGACCCGGTTCCACAGCGCGAGGTACGGCGAGGCGGGCTGCTGGGCCTGGACGGCGACGATGCGGCGCACCGCGTCGGGGACGGCCAGCGCCTCACGTCGCAGCAGGAGTTGACGGTCGAGGGTGGCCCGGTTGAGCTCGCGCGCGGTGATCTTCACCAGCGGATTGTGTCCCGGCGGGTCCGTCACCGCCAGCGGTTTCGGGCTCAGTCGGGCTACGGACTCAGGCGGGCTCAGTCGGGCTCAGTCGGATTCGAGGTCGCCCTCCGCTTCGAGGAACGCGGCGCGCAGCGCCTCCAGGGTGTCCGCGTCCGGCTTGGCCCACAGCCCGCGCGACTCGGCCTCCAGCAGCCGCTCGGCGATGCCGTGCAGGGCCCAGGGGTTGGCCTCCTGGAGGAAGGCGCGGTTCTCGGGGTCCAGCACGTACGTCTGGGCCAGCTTGTCGTACATCCAGTCGGCGACGACGCCGGTGGTGGCGTCGTAGCCGAACAGGTAGTCGACGGTCGCGGCCAGTTCGAAGGCGCCCTTGTACCCGTGGCGGCGCATCGCCTCGATCCACTTGGGGTTGACGACGCGGGCGCGGAAGACGCGGGAGGTCTCCTCGACCAGGGTGCGGGTGCGGACCGTCTCGGGCCGCGTGGAGTCGCCGATGTACGCCTCGGGGGCGGTGCCCTTCAGCGCCCGGACCGTGGCGACCATGCCGCCGTGGTACTGGAAGTAGTCGTCGGAGTCGGCGATGTCGTGCTCGCGGGTGTCGGTGTTCTTCGCGGCGACCTCGATGCGCCGGTAGGCGGTCTCCATCTCCTCCCGTGCCGGACGGCCGTCCAGTCCCCGGCCGTAGGCGTAGCCGCCCCAGACGGTGTAGACCTCGGCGAGGTCGGCGTCGGTGCGCCAGTCGCGGGAGTCGATGAGCTGGAGCAGGCCCGCGCCGTAGGTGCCGGGGCGGGAGCCGAAGATCCGGGTGGTGGCACGGCGTTCGTCGCCGTGCTCGGCGAGGTCGGCCTGGGCGTGGGCGCGCACGTGGTTGCTCGTCGGCGGCTCCTCCAGGGCGGCCGCGAGCCGGACGGCGTCGTCGAGCAGCCCGACGACGTGCGGGAACGCGTCGCGGAAGAAGCCGGAGATGCGCAGGGTGACGTCGATGCGCGGGCGGCCCAGCTCCTCCAGCGGCACCGGCTCCAGGCCGGTGACGCGGCGGGAGGCGTCGTCCCACACGGGCCGGACGCCGAGGAGGGCCAGCGCCTCGGCGATGTCGTCGCCCGCCGTGCGCATGGCGCTGGTGCCCCACAGGGACAGGCCGACGGAGGTGGGCCACTCGCCGTTGTCGTCCCGGTAGCGATTGGCCAGCGACTCGGCGAGCGCCTGCCCGGTCTCCCAGGCGAGCCGGGAGGGGACGGCCTTGGGGTCGACGGAGTAGAAGTTCCGGCCGGTCGGCAGGACGTTGACCAGGCCGCGCAGGGGTGAGCCGGAGGGCCCGGCGGGGACGAAGCCACCGGCCAGGGCGTGCACGGCGTGGTCCAGCTCGGCGGTGGTCCCGGCCAGCCGGGGCACGACCTCGCGGGCGGCGAACTCCAGGATGTCGGCGACCTGTTCGGGCTGTCCGGCGGCCACGGTGGGCACCGCCGCCAGGTCCCAGCCGGCGTCCTCCATGGCCTCCACGAGGGCGCGGGCGCGGGCCTCGACGGTGTCGGCGGCGACGCGGGTGGCCGCCGACTCGTCCAGGCCGAGTGCCTCCCGCAGCCCCGGCAGGGCGGTCGTGCCGCCCCAGATCTGCCGGGCGCGCAGGACGGCGAGGACGAGGTTGACGCGCTCGGGGCCGGTCGGGGCGCCGCCGAGGACGTGCAGGCCGTCGCGGATCTGGGCGTCCTTGACCTCACACAGCCAGCCGTCGACGTGCAGCAGGAAGTCGTCGAAGCCGTCGTCGTCGGGGCGCGCCTCCAGGCCGAGGTCGTGGTCGAGCCGGGCGGCCTGGATGAGCGTCCAGATCTGGGCGCGGATCGCGGGCAGCTTGGCCGGGTCCATGGCGGAGATCTGCGCGTACTCGTCCAGGAGCTGTTCGAGCCGCGCGATGTCGCCGTAGGAGTCGGCGCGGGCCATGGGCGGCACGAGGTGGTCGATGAGCGTGGCGTGGACGCGGCGCTTGGCCTGGGTGCCCTCGCCCGGGTCGTTGACGAGGAACGGGTAGATCAGCGGCAGGTCGCCGAGGGCGGCGTCGGGGCCGCAGGCGGCGGACAGCCCGGCGTTCTTGCCCGGCAGCCACTCCAGGTTGCCGTGCTTGCCGAGGTGGATCATGGCGTCGGCGCCGAAGCCGCCGTCCTCGGCGCGGCTCGCCATCCAGCGGTAGGCGGCGAGGTAGTGGTGCGAGGGCGGGAGGTCCGGGTCGTGGTAGATCGCGATGGGGTTCTCGCCGAAGCCGCGCGGCGGCTGGATGGCGATGAGCAGGTTCCCCCGGCGCAGGGCGGCGAGGACGATGTCGCCGTCCGGGTCGCCGTCGGCGGCGCGGCTGTGGTCGACGAACATCGTGCCCGGCGCCGGGCCCCAGTGCTCCTCGACGGCCTCGCGCAGCTCGGCGGGAAGGGTGGCGAACCAGCGGCGGTAGTCGGCGGCCGGGATGCGCACGGGGTTGCGGGCCAGTTGCTCCTCGGTGAGCCAGTCCTGGTCGTGGCCGCCGGCCTCGATGAGGGCGCGGATCAGCTCGTCGCCGTCGCCGGACTCCAGGCCGGGGATCTCCTCGGTGCCGAAGTCGTAGCCCTCGGAGCGCAGTCGGCGCAGCAACTCCACGGCGCTGGCCGGGGTGTCGAGGCCGACCGCGTTGCCGATGCGGGAGTGCTTGGTCGGGTAGGCGGAGAGCACGAGCGCGATGCGCTTCTCCGCCGCCGGGACGTGCCGCAGCCGGGCGTGCCGGACGGCGATCCCGGCGACGCGGGCGGCCCGTTCGGGGTCGGGGACGTAGGCGGGCAGGCCGTCGGCGTCGATCTCCTTGAAGGAGAAGGGGACGGTGATGAGACGGCCGTCGAACTCGGGCACGGCGATCTGCGTGGCCGCGTCCAGCGGGGAGACGCCCTCGTCGTTCTCCTCCCAGGCGGTGCGGGAGCCGGTGAGGCACAGCGCCTGGAGGACGGGGACGTCGAGCCGGGTGAGGGCGCCGGCGTCCCAGGACTCGTCGTCGCCGCCCGCCGAGGCCTCGGCGGGCTTGGTGCCACCGGCGGCGAGGACGGTGGTGACGACGGCGTCGGCCGCGCCCAGGGCCTCGATCAGCTCGGGCTCGGGCGCGCGGAGGGAGGCCACGTACAGCGGGAGGGGCCGGCCGCCGGCGTCCTCGATCGCCCCGCACAGGGCGTCGACGAAGGCGGTGTTGCCGCTCATGTGGTGGGCGCGGTAGTAGAGCACCGCGACGGTGGGCCCGGTCACGTCGGCGCGGGCCGTGCGCTCCAGCGGGCCCCAGGTCGGCGCGGCGGCGGGCGGGTCGAAGCCGTGGCCGGTGAGCAGCACCGTGTCGGACAGGAAGCGGGCGAGCTGGTCCAGGTTCTGCGGGCCGCCGTGCGCGAGGTAGGCGTGCGCCTCGGCGGCGATGCCGACGGGCACCGTGGAGGAGGCCATGAGCTGGGCGTCGGGGGCCTGTTCACCGCTGAGGACGACGACGGGCCGCCCCTCGGCGAGCAGCAGGTCCAGCCCCTCCTGCCAGGCCCGGACGCCGCCGAGCAGCCGGACGACGACGAGGTCGACGCCGTCGAGCAGTGCGGGCAGTTCGCCGAGGTCGAGGCGGGCCGGGTTGGCGTACCGGTAGGGGACCGGGCCGTCGGCCGCGCGGGCGCTGAGCAGATCGGTGTCGGACGTCGACAGGAGCAGGATCATGCGGCGTCTGGCCTTCCTCGGGGTGTCCGCGCCCCGGGCGGTGTCGGACGGCGGGAGTTCCTGGCTCACCCGGCCCGTGTGGCCGGATTCACAGTGGCGGGACCGCGCCGGATTCGCACCGGGCTTCCTCCCCTGTCGCCGTCTTCGGCGATGGCGGACCGGGCGGTCCGCCGAGGAGCATAGTAAGCGCCGCCGCAGGTCCCCGGGCAGGCCGTGGGCCCCGGGAGGGCCGACAACCGGTCGGTATGCTCCCCGGCATGTCCACGCCCCCCGCCCCGCCCCCGTCCCCGGACGGGCCCCCTCCCCCGGAGGGCGGTGACGCCTGCCCGGGTTCGTTGCGGCCGCACACGGCCGACGACGGCCTGCTGGTGCGCGTGCGGATACCGGGCGGCGTCCTCACGACGCGGCAGGCGCAGGTCGCGGCGGACGCGGCGGAGCGGCTCGGCGACGGCACGCTGCACCTCACCTCGCGCGGCAACGTCCAACTGCGCGGCCTGCGTTCGGACGGCGTCCGGGAGCTCGCCGGGCTTCTGACGGCGGCCGGACTGCTGCCGTCGGCCCGGCACGAACGGGTCCGCAACGTGGTGGCCTCACCGCTGTCCGGCCGGGACGGCCACGGCCACCGGGACGTGCGGCCGTGGCTGCGGGAGCTGGACGCACGACTGTGCGCGAGCAACGCCGCGTCGGAGCTCTCCGGACGTTTCCTCCTCGCCCTCGACGACGGCCGGGGCGACGTCCTCGCCCTCGGCGCCGATGTGACACTCCTCGCATCCCCGGCGGGCGACGCGGTGCTGTACGTCGCGGACACCGCCGCCGCCCGCGTCCCGGCCGCCGAGGCCCCCCGGGCCGCCCTGCTGGCCGCCGAGACGTTCCTCACCGCCGCCCGGGAGTGCGGCACCCGCACCTGGCGGGTCACCGAACTGCCCGGCGGGCCAGGCGCGCTGGCCCGCGCCCTGCCGCAGCGACTGCGCGACGCCGGTGTGACCGCCGCGCCCCCGCCCGCACCCCGCACGGCGCCCCCGGCCGCACCGCCCGCCGCGCCGCCCGACCCCGGCATCCTCGCCGGTGCCGCCCCGGACCGGCCGGTCACCCTCTCCGTCCACGCCCCCTTCGGCGCGCTGAGCACCGCACAGTGGCGGGCCCTGACCGACGCCGCCCGGCTCGGCGACGCGGACGAACTGACCCTCACCCCCTGGCGCGGCGTCCTCGTGCCCGGCCTGTCCCGCCCGCGCGCCGAGGAGGCCGCCGCCCACCTCGCGGCGGCCGGGCTGGTGACGGACCCGGCCTCGCCGTGGCCCGGGGTCGGCGCCTGCGTCGGCCGACCCGGCTGCGCCAAGGCGCTGGCCGACGTCCGCGCCGACGCGGCCGCCGCCCTGCCCGCCGCAGGGGCCGCACCCGTCGCCGGAGCCGGAACGTTGCCGGTGTACTGGTCGGGCTGCGCGCGCCGGTGCGGTCACCCGCGCGGCGAGCACGTCGACGTGCTGGCGACGGGCGACGGCTACCGCGTCACCGCCCCCGACGGCCACACCGTCCATCTGCCCGCCCCCGCCTCCGGCGGCACCCCACCGCCCGACCGGACGGCCGCCGCCCTCGCGGCGGCCCGAGCCGCCACCCGAGCCGCCACCCGAGCCACCGGCGGTTCCGCGACGAGAACCGCCACGAGATGAGCGAGAACACCGTGTTCGACTACGAGAAGGACGGCGCCGAGATCTACCGGCAGTCCTTTGCCACCATCCGCGCCGAGGCGGACCTCGCGGCCCTGCCCGCCGACGTCAGCCGCGTCGCGGTGCGGATGATCCACGCCTGCGGCATGGTCGACCTCGTCCGGGACCTCGCCTACAGCACCGACGCGGTGGCCGCCGCCCGCGCCGCACTGCGCGCCGGGGCGCCGATCCTGTGCGACGCGCGGATGGTGGCCAGCGGCGTCACCCGCAAGCGGCTGCCCGCCGACAACGAGGTCGTCTGCACGCTGTCCGACCCGGCCGTCCCGGAGCTGGCGGCACAGCTCGGCACGACGCGCAGCGCCGCCGCCCTGGAGCTGTGGCGCGACCGGCTGGAGGGCGCCGTCGTCGCCGTCGGCAACGCGCCCACCGCGCTGTTCCGGCTGCTGGAGATGATCGAGGAGGGCGCACCGCGCCCGGCGGCCGTCATCGGGGTGCCCGTGGGGTTCATCGGCGCCGCCGAGTCCAAGGAGGCGCTGGCCGGGCACGCCTCCCGGCTGCCGTACCTGATCGTGCGCGGACGTCGGGGCGGCAGCGCCATGGCCGCCGCCGCGCTCAACGCCGTCGCGAGCGAGGAAGAGTAGGGCAGTGAGCGAGAACGAGCGCCACGAACGCGGGCACGCACACGGAACCGAGCACGGGACCGAGCACGGGCACGCGCACCAGGACACCCGGGGGCGGCTCTACGGCGTCGGGCTCGGCCCCGGCGACCCCGCCCTGATGACCGTGCGGGCCGTGCAGGTCATCGCCGAGGCCGACGTGATCGCCTATCACAGCGCCCGGCACGGCCGGTCCATCGCCCGCTCCATCGCCGCCGAGCACCTGCGCCCCGACCACATCGAGGAGGCGCTGGTCTACCCCGTCACCACGGAGACCACCGACCATCCCGGCGGCTACCGGGGCGCGATCGACGAGTTCTACGAGCAGGCCGCCGCCCGCCTGGCGGCCCATCTCGACGCGGGCCGCACCGTGGCCGTCCTCGCCGAGGGCGACCCGCTGTTCTACGGCTCCTACATGCACATGCACAAGCGGCTCGCCGACCGCTACCCGACGGAGGTCATCCCCGGCGTGACGTCGGTGAGCGCCGCCGCCGCCCGGCTCGGCACCCCCCTCGCGGAGGCCGAGGAGGTGCTGACGATTCTTCCCGGCACCCTGCCCGAGGAGGAGCTGACCGCCCGCCTGGCCGGGACGGACGCCGCAGTCGTCATGAAGCTCGGCCGCACCTTTCCCACCGTCCGCCGCGCCTTCGAGCGCTCCGGGCGGCTCCCGGAGGCGCACTTCGTCGAGCGCGCGACGATGGCCGGGGAGCGGACGGCGGCCCTGGCCGACGTCGACGCCGACAGCGTCCCGTACTTCTCGCTGGCCGTGCTGCCCAGCCGCATCGGCAACCCGCAGCCGCCGGTGGAGTCCGGCGGGGTCGTCGTCGTCGGCACCGGACCGGCCGGCCCGCTGTGGCTGACCCCGGAGACACGGGGCGCGCTCGCCGCCGCCACCGACCTCGTCGGCTACACCACCTACCTGGACCGGGTGCCCGTGCGGCCCGGCCAGCGGCGGCACGGCTCCGACAACAAGGTGGAGGCGGAGCGCGCCGAGTTCGCGCTGGACCTGGCGCTGCGCGGCCACCGCGTCGCCGTCGTCTCCGGCGGGGACCCCGGCGTCTTCGCCATGGCCACCGCCGTCCTGGAGGCCGCCTCCCAGGCGGAGTACGCGGACGTCCCCGTGCGCGTCCTGCCCGGCGTGACGGCCGCCAACGCCGCCGCCGCCCGCGCCGGTGCGCCCCTCGGCCACGACTACGCCGCCCTCTCCCTCTCCGACCGGCTCAAGCCCTGGGAGGTCATCGCGGAACGGCTGCACGCCGCCGCCTCCGCCGACCTCGTGCTCGCGCTCTACAACCCCGGCTCGCGCAGCCGCACCTGGCAGGTCGGCAAGGCCCGCGAGCTGCTGCTGGAACACCGCGCCCCCGACACCCCCGTCGTCCTGGCCCGGGACATCGGCGGCCCGGAGGAGAGCGTCCGCGTCGTGCGGCTGGCCGACCTCGATCCGGCCGCCGTGGACATGCGCACGCTCCTGATCGTCGGCTCCTCCCAGACCCGCACCGTGCGGCGCGGGGACGGCGGCGAGGAGGTCGTCTGGACGCCGCGCCGCTACCCGGAGGAGTGAATCCGCGCCAGCCACGCGACGGCGGCCTCCGGGCCCTGCGCCACCGGCACGCCCTGCGGCACCGGCGGCCTGCGCACCACGACGACGGGCAGCCCCAGCTCCCGGGCGGCGGCCAGCTTCGGCGCGGTCGCCGCCCCGCCGCTGTCCTTCGTCACCAGGACGTCGACGCGGTGGCGGCGCATCAACTCCCGCTCCCCGTCGAGCGTGTACGGGCCCCGGTCCAGCAGCACCTCCGAGCGCGGCGGGAGCGGCGGCTCGGGCGGGTCCACGCACCGCACCAGGAACCACGGCTCCGCGCACCCGGCGAACGCGGCCAGCCCCATGCGTCCCGTGGTGAGGAACACCCGGCTCCCCAACACCGGCACCGTGCGGGCGGCCTGCTCCAGCGACTCGACGCCGTGCCAGTCGTCCCCCTCGACCGCCACCCAGCCGGGACGGCGCACCGCCAGCAGGGGAACATGGGTGAGGGCGGCGGCCTCCGCCGCGTGGAAACTGATCGTCCGGGCGAAGGGATGAGTGGCGTCGATGAGCGCGTCAACGTGGTGCTCGCGCAGCCAGTCCGCAAGGCCGTCCACCCCGCCGAACCCGCCGAGACGGACCTCGCCCGGCGGCCGCCTCGGCCGCTCCACCCGCCCGGCCAGCGAGGACGTCACCCGCACGCCGGGCACCGCCCCGGCGACCAGCGTCTCCGCGAGCCGGCGGGCCTCCGTCGTCCCGCCGAGGATGAGCACGTGCATCAGGACCGTCCATGAGTGAGGCGAGCGGGGGGCGCGAGGCCCAACTCAAGCACACCGGCCTACGGCCCGGGTGGACGACCGGCGCCTGCGCCACGGCCGCCACCACCGCCGCCTACACCGCCCTCCTCACCGGCGACTTCCCCGACCCGGTGACCATCACCCTCCCCAAGGGCCAGACGCCCGCCTTCGCGCTCGCGCTGGAGGCCCTCGGGGACGGCAGCGCCACCGTCGGCGTCGTCAAGGACGCGGGCGACGACCCCGACGTCACCCACGGCGCCCTCGTCCGCGCCACCGTGCGGCCCCTGCCCGCCGGTGCGGGCGTCGTCTTCCGCGCCGGGCCCGGCGTCGGCACCGTCACCCTGCCGGGGCTGCCGCTGGACGTCGGCGAACCGGCCGTCAACCCCGTGCCGCGCCGCATGATGCGCGAGCACGTCGCGCTCGTCGCCGACCGCCACGGCGGAACCGGCGACGTGGAGATCACCCTTTCCATCGACAACGGCGAGGAGATCGCCCGCTCCACCTGGAACGGCCGGCTCGGCATCCTCGGCGGCCTGTCGATCCTCGGCACCACCGGGATCGTCGTCCCCTACTCCTGCTCCGCCTGGATCGACTCCATCCGGCGCGGCGTCGACGTCGCCCGCGCCGCGGGCCGCACCCACGTCGCGGGCTGCACCGGCTCGACGTCCGAGAAGACCGTCGTCGCCGAGTACGGCCTGCCCGGCGACGCCCTGCTGGACATGGGCGACTTCGCGGGCGCCGTCCTCAAGTACGTCCGCCGCCACCCCGTGCCCCGGCTCACCCTCTGCGGCGGCTTCGCCAAACTCTCCAAGCTCGCCGCGGGCCACCTGGACCTCCACTCCGGCCGCTCGCAGGTCGACAAGGGCTTCCTCGCCGACCTCGCCCGCCGGGGCGGCGCGTCCCCGGAGCTGGCCGAGGCCGTCGCCACCGCCAACACCGGCCTCGCCGCCCTCCAACTCTGCACCGCCGCCGGTGTCCCCCTCGGCGACCTCGTCGCCGCCGAGGCCCGCGACCAGGCCCTCGCCGTCCTGCGCGGCGCCCCGGTCACCGTCGACGTCCTGTGCGTCGACCGCGCCGGCACCATCGTCGGCCGCACCCCCGACTGACCCCCGCGCCGCGCCGGGCCCTCCGCGCTCCCCCGCGCCCCGCCCGTGCGCCCGTGCCTCCGCCGAGTCCTCTTGCCGGACGCGATCCGCACTGCCACGGTGTCGCCCATGGATTCCTCACAGTTCGACGGATTAGTCCGGAAGGGACCGGTGGACACCCTTCCGATCCCGGACGCGGCGCGGCAGCTCGAAGCCGTCGCCCGCTACGTCACCCAGGCCCAGGAGGACCTGACCGAGCGGGAGAAGGACGGCGACTCGCCCGCGCTCGACCCCGAGCAGGCCCTCTCCTTCGCCCAGACGGCCAGAGCGATCTCGCTGACGGACGCCCACGGCGACACCGTCGCCGTCGTGGTCTCCCCCGCCGTGCTCGCCGTGCTGGAGGACGCCCTCGGCCTGCTCCAGGGGCGGCTGGACGAGGAGCAGGGCACAGCGGCCCCCCTGACCACCGACGAGCTGCGCGACCAGCTCGACGGACGGATGTCCTCGTGAGCACCCGCGTGGAGTGGGAGCGCACCGCGCGGAACGCCCTCAACCGGTACGCGAAAGACGATCAGGCCGGCGTGGACCAGGTCCTCGACAGCGTCGACCTCCTCGCCCGGGACCCCCAGCCCTCCGGTGCTCTGGACTGCGGAGGGGGCAAGTACCGCATACACGTCGGCCGTTACCGCGTCTGGTACACGATCAAGCAGCAGAAGCCCGTCGTCATCGCCGTCGACGTGGTCGGGCGCGTGCGCTGACCGCCACGCGGCGCGGAGACGGCCTGAGAGCGGCCTGCCTGGCGGCGGTCAGTCGGCGCAGCGGTCGCGGTCGGCGGAGTAGAGGTGGCTGTCGCGGAACTGGGTGGCCGCGAGCGTCCGGCCGACGATGATCACGGCCGTCCGCACGATCCCCGCGTCCCGCACCTGCTCCGCGATGTCGGCGAGCGTGCCGCGCAGGACGAGCTCGTCGGGCCGGCTGGCCATCGCGACGACGGCCGCCGGGCAGTCCGCGCCGTAGTGCGGCGTCAGCTCCGCGACGACCCGGTCCGCGTAGCGCGCGGCCAGGTGCAGGACGAGCAGGGCCCCGCTGCGTCCCAGCGTCGCCAGGTCCTCGCGCTCCGGCATCGCCGTGGCCTGCTGGGCGACGCGGGTGAGGATCACCGTCTGGCCGACCGTCGGCACGGTCAGCTCCCGCTTCAGCGCGGCGGCCGCCGCCGCGAACGCCGGGACGCCCGGCACCACCTCGTACGGCACCCCGGCCGCGTCCAGCCGCCGCATCTGCTCGGCGACCGCGCTGAACACCGACGGGTCGCCCGAGTGCAGCCGCGCGACGTCCAGCCCCTCCGCGTGGGCCCGGACCAGCTCGGCGGTGATCTCGTCCAGGTTCAGCCGCGCGGTGTCCACCAGACGGGCCCCCGGCGGGCACTCGGCCAGCAGCTCCGGCGGCACCAGGCTGCCCGCGTACAGGCAGACCCGGCACGCGGCGAGCGTCCGCGCACCGCGCAGGGTGATGAGGTCGGCGGCGCCGGGCCCGGCGCCGATGAAGTACACGGTCATGCGGGGAGGTCTCCTGACGGGCGAGGGGGCTTGACGACGGCCCACTGGGTGACGGGCATGGCCTGCCGCCAGCCGGTGAAGCCGCCGACGGGCACGGCGTGGGCGACGGCCAGCCGGACGAGGTCGCCGCCGTGCCGCCGGTACCGCTCGGCGAGCAGCGCCTCGGACTCCAGCGTCACGGTGTTGGCGACCAGCCGGCCGCCCGCCGGGAGGGCGTCCCAGCAGGCGTCGAGCAGCCCCGGCGTCGTGAGCCCGCCGCCGACGAAGACGGCGTCCGGCACCGGCAGTCCGGCCAGCGCCCCCGGCGCCGTCCCCCGGACGACGCGCAGCCCGGGCACGCCGAGTCGTTCCGCGTTCCGGGCCATGCGGCCGGCCCGCTCCGCGTCCCGTTCCACCGCCACCGCGCGGCACGACGGGTGAGTCCGCATCCACTCGACGCCGATCGAGCCGGACCCCCCGCCCACGTCCCACAGCAGCTCTCCCGGCGCCGGGGCGAGGGCGCCCAGCGTGGCGGCCCGCACGTGCCGCTTGGTGAGCTGGCCGTCGCTCTCGTACGCCTCGTCCGGCAGCCCGGGGACGGCGCCGAGCCGGGGGGTCACGCCGTCCCACCGGCACTCCACGCCCACGACGTTCAGCGCGTCGCCGGCCGGGTGCGGCCACGCCTGTGCCGTCCCCTCCACGCGGCGCTCCTCCGCGCCGCCCAGCCGCTCCAGGACGTACATCCGGCTGGGCCCGAAGCCCCGGTCCCGCAGCAGCTCCGCCACCTCGGCGGGCGTCCCCGCGCCGGCGCTGAGCACGAGCACCCGGCGGCCGTCGTGCAGCGCGGCCGCCAGCCGCGCCACCGGCCGTCCGACAGCGGTGACGACCTCCGTGTCCTCCACCGGCCACCCCAGCCGGGCGCACGCGTGGGCGACGGACGAGGGGTGCGGCAGCACCCGCAGCCGCTCCGCGCCCAGTTCCTCGGTCAGCGCCCGCCCGATGCCGTAGAAAAGGGGATCCCCGCTGGCCAGCACGGCGACGCGGCGGTCCGCGTGTGCGGCGAGCACCCCCGTCACGGCGGGTCGCAGCGGCGAGGGCCACGCGACGCGCTCCGCCCCGCACTCCGCCGGCAGCAGCCCGAGCTGCCGCGCGCCGCCGACGACGACCTCGGCCTCGCGCAGCGCGGCCCGCGCCGCGCCGGTCAGCCCGTCCCATCCGTCGGCCCCGATCCCCACGACCGTCACCCCGGACGGTGCCGGACGTGCGGGGAGTGCGCTGCTCACAGCCGTTGCCTTCGGTCTCGGATCGGGGACCCCCGCACTCTACTGACCCCCCACCCGCACCCCGACGACCAGGTCGTTCAGCACCCCCCGAGCCCGGTGGACGTCCGGCGTCAGGCGGGGTGGGTGGGGGTGCGTTCGGCGGTGTTGCGGACGACGCAGAACTCGTTGCCCTCCGGATCGTGGAGGACGGCCCAGCCGGAGCCGTCGGTGCGACGGCGGTCGTCGGCGAGGGTGGCGCCGAGGGTCAGGACGCGTGTGATCTCGGCGTCGCGCGTCGAGCCTGCGGCGGCCTCGATGTCCAGGTGGAGGCGGTTCTTGACCGTCTTCCCCTCGGGGACGGTCAGGAACAGCAGCGTCGCCCCGTCGCACCTGACGGTCGCCTCGGGGTCGCCGGGGTGGTCGTCGTCGGCGAGGGTGCCGCCGAGGACCTCGGCCCAGAAGACGGCCAGCCGGTACGGGTCGCGGGAGTCGACGGTGACGGAGTGCACGCGAGAGGTCATGCGGACACTCTCACCGTCCCCGCGACGGCCTGTCCACGGGAATACGCGGACCTCAGTCCTTGAACTCCGCCGGGCCGCGGTCCATGCGGAAGACGCCGTCCGCGTAGAGGACCGGGCGGTTCTCGGAGTGGCGACGGCTGTACTTCTCGACCTGCGAGATGCGCACGCCCGAGGGGTCGGTGAAGTCGACCAGGGCGATGGCCACCCAGTAGGCGTTGGCGTTCCTGGAGTAGAGCGGGACGGTGACCGTGGAGCCGCGCCCGTCGCTGACGACGGCCTTCGCGCCGAAGCTCCGGAAGCTGCCCACCCCGTTGCCCAGCGCGCTGTAGGCACAGATCAGCACGTAGCCCTGGGTGTCGGGGCGGCGGATGCGGACCGTCTCCTGGCCGGGCTCCTGGGCGTCGCCGTCCAACTGCAGGTGGGGCGGGTGGTCGAGGCCGCCGAGGTGGTTCCAGTAGACGGCGCCGTGGGCCGGGTCGTCGTGCACGGCGTCCTCGGCCGCGAGGCGCTCGTCGTCCGTCAGGCTCGGGCGGACCGCTGCGGCGGGGACGAACAGGGCGTACAGGTCGAGGTCGGCGGCACGACGGCCCCGGGTGCCGCCGTCCCACCGGAGCTCGGCGGTGACGAGGACGTTGGGGTCGCGCTTGTCTAGGCTGATGGTGGCCGCGCCCGCCTTGGTCAGCTCGACCTTGCCCAGCGGCACCGGCGCGGCAGGGGCGGCAGCGGCGGGCGGGGCGGCGGGGGCGGGGGCGGCGGGGCGCTCCTCGTCGTCCACGACGATGCCGAAGTCGGTCGCCAGGCCGGCCAGCCCGTTCGCGTACCCCTGCCCCAGCGCCCGGACCTTCCATCCGCCGTCGCGCCGGTAGAACTCGACGAGCAGCAGCACCGTCTCCCCCGCCGTCAGGGGCTGCGGGGCGAACGTGAGGCCGTCCGCTCCGCACTCCACGGTGACGCTCGGGGTGGAGGCGGCGTCGAAGACGGCGCCGGGCGCGTCGACGTCGACGCTTGCCACGCAGACGACGCTCCGCACGTCACCGGGGATGCGGGCGAGGTCGGCCTCCACGGTGCGTTCCCGCACCCGGACGCCGTCCTGTTCGGGGTGGTTGAAGAAGACGAGGTCCGTGTCGGCCCGGACCTTGCCGTCGGCGGTCAGCAGGACGGCGGACACGTCGACGGACGCCTCGGTGTGGACGTGAGCCGTCGCCCGGCTGCCGTTCAGCGCCCTGTTGCCGCCCTTGCCGAGGGTGTCGCTCACCACTGTCACGAACCGTGCTCCTCATGCCACTTGACCGGAAAGCCCCAGTCTGCCCGCGCCGCCGGACGGGCGGAAGGGCCAGGGCCGGGGCCAGAGTCGGGGACGGGTCGGAGCCCGGAGGTTAGGCGGCGGGCGTTCCGGATACACGTTCACCCGTCCGTGGCCGGTCGTAGGGCGTGCATCGTCCGTGGGGAGTTGTGCGTGCTCGATCTGCTGGCCGGTCCGTGGCCCCTTGGCCAGAGCATCGCCCTGTTCGTCCTGGCCGGCGGCCTGACGGTCGTCGGCAGCGTCCGGCTGGCCGGGATCGGTGACGTGCTGGCGGACCGCACGGGGCAGGGCGAGGCCCTGTTCGGCGCGGTGTTCTTCGGCCTGGTGACCTCCCTCTCCGGCATCGTGATGACGGCGGTCACCGCCGCGAACGACCAGCCGCAGCTGGCCTACAGCAACGCCGTGGGCGGGATCGCGGCACAGACCCTGGCCGTCGCCGTCGCGGACGCCGCCTATCGCCGCGTCAACCTGGAGCACGCGGCGGCCTCGATGTCGAACGTGCTCTTCGGCAGCCTGCTGATCGCGCTGCTCGGCGTCTCCCTCATGGCGTCGTTCAGCCCCGACGTCTCGCTGCTGGGCGTGCACCCCGCCTCCCCGGTCATCGTGGCGTTCTACTGGGGCGGCCTGCGCCTCGTGCACGACCGCAGCCGCACGCGCCCGATGTGGGAGGCCGTGCACACGCGCGAGACGGTGCGGGACGTGCCGGACGAGACCGACACCGGCGGACGGCGGACCGGGGCGCTGTGGGCGGACTTCGCCCTCGCCGCCGCCCTCGTCGTGGTCGCCGGGTGGGTGGTCGCGCGGGCGGCCGGGACCCTCGTGGAGAGCACCGGGCTCCAGGCGGGCTTCGTGGGCGCCGCGTTCATGGGCGTCGTCAACGCGCTGCCGGAGACGGTCACCGCCGTGGCGGCCGTTCGGCGCGGGGCCCTCACCCTCGCCGTCGCGGCGATCATCGGGGGCAACTGCCTCGACGCGCTCAACCTCGTCGTCGGCGACCTGGCCTACCGGGGCGGCTCGCTCTACCACGCGGCCGGATCCGACCAGTTGTTCCTCACCGCCGGCGCGCTGGTGATGACGACGGTCCTGCTCGGCGGCCTGCTGGTGCGGCAGAAGCGCGGGTGGTGGCGGCTCGGCTTCGACGGTGTCCTGCTGATCCTCGTCTACGTGACGATCATCGCCACGCTGGCCTTCTGAAGGGGGCTGACGCCCGCCTGGGCGGGTACGCCGTGGTCCGGGCGGGACGATCGGCCCGGTCACCCGGACGTCCGCCGCCGGGCGCCCCGGAGGGCGGCACCGACGGCGGACGTCGCGCGGGGGATCAGAGGTCGAACTCGCTCGGCGGCAGCTCCAGCGTGTGGCACGCCTCGCGGACGACGGCCTGCTCGTCCTTGTCGAAGTTGCCGTCGGCACCGCCGATGACGATGCCGATCTGGATGACGGCGCGGGCCTCCACCGGCTTCTTCTTCACCTTGCCGATGTCCTGCAGCACGGCGATCTTGCCGAAGTCGAAGTCGGCGGTGAGCTTGTCGACGTACGCGTCGAACCGGCGGCGCAGTTCGTCGGCCGGGAAGTTCCGCAGCGTGTCGTTGCTCGTGATGAGCGACGCCACGCGCTGCCGCTCCGCCGGGTCGACGGAGCCGTCGGCCGCCGCGACGAGGGCGCACATCGCCATGCTCGCGTCCCGGAAGCCCCCGCTCTTCAGCTCGTTCTTCTTGGACTCCAGCTGACCCTGCATCTGCTGGGCGGATTCCTTGAGGCGGTCCCACAGTGCCATGGTGGTTCGGTTTCCCTTCGTCTGCGGATGTGCGGGACGGCCCGGCGGTGGTGCCGGGCGGTGGTGCCGGGCGGTGGTGCCGGGCGGTGGTGCCGGACGGGCGGGCTCAGCCCTCGTCCTCGTCGCCCTCGAAGGCGTCGCCGATCTCGTCGACGACCTCGGCGGCGACCATCCCGCCGACGACACCGACCGCGAGCCCGGCCGCTCCCGCCGCGATGGCCGTGCCCATGCCGGGCCCGGAGCGCCCGTGTTCGCCGTGGTGCTCGTCCTTGTACGCGTGACCACCGTACGGGTCGCCGTGCCCGCCGAAGTGGCCTCCGTACGGCGCGCCGTGGCCCGCGTGGGACGCGCGGGCGTCCACGAGGGTGCGCACCCAGGCGTCGACCTCGGCCGCCCAGTCCCGCTGCTCGACGCCCTCGTGCGGCACGGTGTGCCGGTTCAGCGCGTCGCCGCCGCCGAACTGCCCGAACAGGCCGGAGCCGCGCTTGTCGGCCTCCAGGATCACCTCCAGGCCGGCGGGCGAGGCCAGGAACGTCACCTCCAGCTCGTTCAGCGCCCCGGCGTACTGCGGCGCCGGGCTGAGCTCGATCTCCTGGTAGAAGGGCAGCTGCTGGCCGGTGCCGTGGATGTGGCCCAGCTCCAGGTCGGCGGAGGCGAAGCCGAAGCCGAGCTGACCGAGCGCCTCCAGGACCGCCGCCTGCGCGGGCAGGGGCGCGACGGCCAGCGCGTCCAGGTCGCCCTTGTCCTTGGCGCCGGACACCTCCAGCTCCGTCCGCACGCCGAGGACGACGCCGAGCGGCTGGCCGTGGAGCTCCGTGACCGGCGTCTCCCACGGCAGCGTGACCGCGAAGGGGACGGTCTGCTCGGCGCCCTCGGCGAGCCGGAACCCGCCTCCGACCGAGACCCGGTCGAACGCGACCGTGCCCTCGGCCTCGCCGTCCTCGTGCTCCGCCTCGACGCGGGCGACGAGTTCGAGGGTGATCTGCTCGATGTCGTAGTCCGCGTTGCCGCCCTTGAGGCGCACCTCACCGCGCAGGGTTCCGCCGGGCAGGGCCGCCACCGGCTCGAGCACCGTGTCGACCGTGGGCGCACCCACGCCGAGCGACCCGAGTAGCCGCTTGAAAACCATGGGAACAGTCCGCTCCTTCTTCTCTCACTACCTCACGACGCACACGGTGTGCGTCGCACTGATGACGGTAAGTACATGTTCCCGGGTGTGACGCGGCCCACGCGGGGCCGCGCCTTCCCGGTGCTCAACGGCCGCCCTTGAGGCGTTCCACGGCGGCGACGCCCGCGGCGGCGAGACCGACCTGGATGGCCAGTTCGATCCAGTCGATTCCGTCGGTGTCGGCCACGCCCACGGCGGCGGCGACGGCCGTACCGACGAGCGCCGCCACGACGCCGACCGCGATCGTCAGCAGCACGCCGATGCGCTGGCGGCCGGGCAGGACCAGGCGTCCGAGCACGCCGATGACGACACCGATGATGAGCGCGGTGATGATTCCCGAGATCTCCATGACCGTCCTTCCTGTACGCGTTCCCCGGTCCGTCTACCCCGTCGGCGGCGTTTGTCCCGGCCCCCGTTCACGTCGCCGCCGCCGCGGGCGCCCCGCCGGTGCCGGCGCCGGCACCGGCGTCACTGCGGGTGGGTGAGCCGGGCGATCAGGTCGTCCAGGCTCACCAGGCCCAGCAGCCGCCCCTGTTCGTCGCGGATGACGGCCAGCGTGGCGCGGCGCTGGCGCAGCACCTCGATCGCCCGGGCGACCGTGTCCTGCGGGCCGACCTCGGGCACCGGACGGGCGAGGCCGCGGGCCGTGCGGCTGCGCGCCCCGGCGCGGGCCACGATCGCGTCCCGGGCGTGGACGGAGCCGAGCACCCGGTCCCCGTCGCGGACCAGGAGGCGCGTGCGGTCGTGCGCGGACGCGGTGGCGAGGACGGCGTCGGCGTCGGCGTCGGCCGGGACGGCGTCGATCCGGTCGGCCGGGACCATCAGCGTCCCGACGCGCTCCTGGGGGGCGGTCAGGCTCCGCTTGAGCAGGCCGGAGTCGTCCTGGCTGATGAGGCCGAGACGCTGGGACTCGGTGATCAGGTGCGCCAGCTGCTCCCGGTTGTGGACGGACGTCAGCTCCTCGCGCGGCGTCACCCGGCACAGCCTCACCAGACCGTTGCTGATCTTGTTCAGCACCCAGATGAGCGGCCGGACGAGCAGCGTGACCCCGCGGAAGGCCGGAGCCAGCAGCATCGCGGAGCTCTCCGGGTGGGCGATGGCCCAGGACTTGGGCGCCATCTCACCGATCACCATGTGGAGGAAGACGACGATGGCCATCGCGAAGACGAAGGCGATGCCGTACGACAGCCCGCCGGGCAGGCCCCACGATTCCAGCAGCGGCTCGACGCGGTGGGAGATCGCCGGCTTGGAGATGCTGCCGAGGCCCAGCGTGCAGACGGTGATGCCGAGCTGGGCGCCCGCGAGCATCAACGACAGCTCCTGCATGCCCGCCAGCGCCGCCTTCGCCCCCCGTCGGCCCTGGTCGGCGTAGTGCTCCATGCGGTGGTGCTTCGCGGCGACGAGGGCGAACTCGGCGGCCACGAAGAAGCCGCTGGCGATGAGCAGCAGGACGGTGACGAACACGGCGGTCAGCGGACTCATGCGCGCTCCCCCTCGTCCTGCGTCGCGTCCACCCGGGTCAGCCGGAGGCGCTCGGGCACGTGCCGGTCCAGGGACAGCACGTCGACGACGGCCGCACCGCCGGTGGACAGCTCCACCGTCACGCGGTCGCCGATCGTCGGGAACCGGCCGAGCCGGTCGATGACCAGGCCGCCCACCGTCTCGTAGTCCTCGGCCTCGGGGAGGTGGACGCCGGTGGCCTCGGCCACCTCGTCCGGCCGACGGCCCGCGTCGACGATCCAGCCGTCCCCCTCCGCGAAGGCGGTGAACTCCGGCCGGTCCGACTCGTCGGCGATCTCACCGACGAGCTCCTCGGCGATGTCCTCGTAGGTGATGATTCCGGCCAGCCCTCCGTGTTCGTCGAGCACGACGGCGAACTCCTCGTTGCGGTCGCGCATCTGGGACACGGCGTCCGGGAGGGGCTGCGTGTCGGGCAGCAGCAGGGCCGGGCGGGCGAGGGCGCCCGCCGTCGTCCCGGCGAGCGCGTCGGCGTCCCGGCGCATCAGTTCCCGCACCCCGACCACGCCGACGACGTCGTCCGGACGGTCCCCGAGCACCGGGTAGTTGCTGTGCCCGTAGCGGGCGATCAGCTCCACCACCTCCGTCGCCGGGGCCCCGGCCGCGATGAACGCGGTGTTGACGCGGGGCACCATGACGGCCCCGGTGTTGCGGTCGCCGAACTCCAGGGCGTGGTCGATCAGGAGAGCGGTGTGCTGCGGCAGGTGGCCCTGCTCGTGCGCGGCCTCTATGAGGTGGCCCAGCTCCTCCAGCGTGGCCCCGTGGTGCAGTTCCTCCACCGGCTCGATGCCGATCCGGCGCAGCAGCCGGTTGGCGGCGCTGTCGAAGACCCGGATCGCCGGTCCGGCCACCTTCAGGTACCCCAGGGTGGAGACGGCGAGCGACTTGGCCAGCCGGTCCGGGACCGCCAGCGCCAGGTTCTTCGGGGCCAGTTCTCCGACGACCATCTGCAGCGCTGTGGCCAGCACGAACGCCGTCACCAGCGCGATGCCTCCCACCGCCGCGTCCGGCACGCCGATGCCGGTGAGCACCGGACGCAGCAGCTCGGCCATGGCCGGTTCGGCGAGGAAGCCGACGACCAGGCCCGTGACGGTGATGCCGAGTTGAGCCCCCGACAGCATGAACGACAACCGGCTGAGCACCCGCACGGCGCGGGCGGCGCGCTTGTCACCGGCCGCCGCCTCGCGTTCCAGGGCCAGCCGGTCGGCGGCCACGTAGGCGAACTCCTGGGCCACGAAGTAGCCGGTGCCGAAGGTGAGGACGACGACGGCGAGGAGGCCGAGCCACGCGCTCACGGCTCACCGCCCCCACGCTTCGGTGCGCGGCGGCAGGCCGGGACGGGCCGTCGCCGAGGTCGGGGAGACAAGAAGGGGCTCCTACGGTCGGGCGGTGGTCGCTGGTGCGGCAGCCGCACTTCCTGGAAATCTACAGCACTGTAGAAGTTGACGGGGAGGGCCGCCCTGCGCCCGGCTACGCTGCACCGATGGTAGGCGCGGGTCCACCGCGCGGAAGGGGTGCGAGGTGACCGACCACCGACAACCGGCCCGGCGTCGCGGCCAGGGCGAACTGGAGGCACAGGTCCTCCTCGCCCTGCGGCAGGCCCCCGGCCCCGTGACGGCGGCCTGGGTGCGGGAACGACTGGGCGGCGACCTCGCCTACACCACCGTCCTCACCATCCTCACCCGGCTGCTGGCCAAGAACGCCGTCAGCCGCGAACGTATGAGCAGGGCGTTCCTGTGGACCTCCACCGCTGACGAGGCCGGGCTCGCCGCCCTGCGCATGCGCCGCCTCCTCGACGGCGAGGCCGACCGGGAAGCCGTCCTGGCCAGCTTCGTGACGTCCCTGACGCCCGAGGACGAACGCGTCGTCCGCGAACTGCTGAACGAGGCGGGCCAGGACCGGGACGGCTGACCGTGGGCCTCTTCGTCTTCCTCCCCCTCGTCCTGCCGCTGACCGCGTGGCCGATCGCACGCCTCGCCGAGCAGCACCTGCACCCCCGGCGTGCCACCCGGCTGCTCGCCTGGCTCAGCGCCGTCATGGCGGTCTGCAGCACCCTCTCCCTCGCCCTCATCATGGTCGTCGGCACCGCGCAGCTGCCGCACAACCCGCTGCCCGACGGCTGGTCCGACCCGGAGGTGCGCGAAGCCGTCCCCTACGACGACGTGGCCGGGACGGCGGCCATCCCGGCCCTCACAGCCGTCACCGTGCTCGGCACGGCGACCCTGTGGCGTCACCACCGGGTCCGGCGCCGCGCCGCACAGGCCCTGGACCACCTGCCCCGGCGGCCCGTCGCCGTCGTCCGCGACGCGCGGCCCTACGCCTACGCGCTCCCGGGCAGGCCGGACCGCGTCGTCGCCTCCACCGGGATGCTCGCCCGTCTCGACTCCGCCGAGCGGCGCGCGCTGTTCGCGCACGAACGCGTCCACCTCACCGCACGCCACCACCGCTACCTCCTCACCACCCGGCTCGCCGCCCGGGCCAACCCCTTCCTCCGACCCCTGCACCACGCCGTCGCGTTCGGAGCCGAGCGCTGGGCCGACGAGGAGGCGGCCCGACTCCTCGGTGACCGCCGCCTCATGGCCCGCGCCGTGGGCAAGGCCGCGCTGGCCGGCCACCGGACCCCGAGCCCCACGATCGCCGGTCTCGCCGCCCCGGGCCCGGTGCCCCGTCGCATCGCCGCCCTGCTCGAACCGCCCCCCGCACCGTCCGCCTGGCCCGCGCTGTGGACCGCCACGGGGCTGGCCGCCTGGACCGCCGCCGCGGGCACCACCGTCTCCGCCCTGGCGTCCGCCAACTCCGCGTTCGCCCTGATCACCCTCCTCCACGCCGCCACGCCGCTGTAGCGGTGCGGCGTTCTACAGGACGGCGAGCACGGTGGCCAGCGCGAGCAGCGCACCGCCGACGAGGACGCAGTCGACGGCCCACCCGATGAGCGCGTACTTGCGCCGCGCCGTGCGAGTCAGCCGGTCCAGCCGGGCGAGCTGCCGCACGGGGTCGTGCGCCGTGGCGAGGAGGTGGTCCGTGGTGAGCTGCGCCGTGTTGCGGGGGCGGACGGCCCGCAGCAGCAGGACGGCGGCCACGGCCAGCACCGCCACCGCGCACCCACCGGTCACCCGGACCGCGACGTCCCCCGGCACCTCCTTCGCGGCACCCGCGACGACCGCGAGCAACGCTCCGTCGAGGGCCAGCAGCAGGCTCGCCTTGGTGTCGGCCCGGGCGAAGAGCTGCTGCACGTCGTCCAACGCCCGCAGGTGCGCGGCGGCGTCCGGCGCGGGCGTGGGGGGTGTCGGGGCGGCGGGCGTGGGCGTGGGCTCAGTGGTCACCGCTCAACCTCCTTCGGGACGTGCCGCGTCCGGTACCACGGACACGGGCGCAGGGGTCACCGGTTCGCCCGCCGACCGCCGGCGTCACGGCCCCGCCGGGGGTCACAGCGTCCGGCGCATACAGACGCGGGGCCACCGGTCCAGTCCGTGCGCCGCCTCCCGCGCCCGGATCTCCCGCAGCCCCGGGGAGAGCTCCCCGTCGTCCAGGCGCCCGAACCCGCACCGCTCGTAGTAGGGCGCGTTCCACGGCACCTCCGCGAACGTGGTCAGCGTCAGCGCGGGCGCCCCGACGGCCCGGGCCTCACCGGCCAGATGCTCCAGCAGACCCCGCCCGACACCGCGCCGCGCCCAGGCCGGGTGGACCGACACCTGCTCGACGTGGAGGTTCCCGTCAACGCGGTCCGCGAGCGCGTAGGCGACCGGCCGATCCGTGCCGTCGACCGCGACCCAGGCCGCCCCGGCCCGGCGGTAGCGGTCCAACTCCGCGACGGCCAGCGGCTCGTCGTCGGCGATCTCGGCCATGCCGATGTCCCGGAAGCACCGCCCCGCGGCCCTCTCGATGTCCCGCAGCAACTCCAGCTCCCCCCGCCGCACACCCCGCACCCGCATACCCCCATGATGCGCTACGCGAAAATTCCCGGGCTCGGACCGCTAAGCACGTGACGCCAGTGAGTGTTTGCCGACTTGCCGAGCGCATGATGGTTGGGCTAGGAAATTATCTCAATTGGCTCGGTAAGCTGTGGGTTGTGGTGGGGATCGTTGAGCGGCTGGTGCCGGATGAGTTGTGGGAGTTGTTCCAGCGGGTGGTGCCGGAGGCGCCTTCGCGGCCGCAGGGTGGTGGTCGGCGCCGCCACGGTGACCGGGAGGTGCTGGCCGCGATCGTGTTCGTGGCGACCTCGGGGTGCACGTGGCAGCAGTTGCCCGCGGCGTCGTTCGGGCCTTCCGGGGCCACGGCCCACCGCCGGTTCGCCGAGTGGACGAAGGCCCGGGTGTGGGCCAAGCTGCACCGCCTGGTCCTGGATGAACTCGGCTCCCGGGGTGAGCTGGACTGGTCGAGGTGCGCGATCGACTCGGTGAACATGCGGGCCCTGAAAAGGGGGACCTGACAGGTCCGAATCCTTTCGACCGGGGCAAGTACGGGTCGAAGATCCACCTGATCACCGAGCGGACGGGTCTGCCCATCTCCGTCGGGATCTCCGGCGCCAACGTCCCCGACAGCCAGGCTCTGATCCCCCTCGTGAGGGGGATACCGCCCATCCGGTCTCGCTGAGGCCGCCGTCGACGCAAGCCCGGCAAGCTTCACGCTGACAAGGGCTACGACTACCGCAACCTGCGGAAATGGCTGTCCCGGCGTGGCATCCGACACCGCATCGCCCGCAAGGGTGTCGATGCCTCACATCGCCTGGGCCAGCACCGCTGGACCATCGAACGCACCATTGCCTGGCTCGCCGACTGCCGCCGACTACACCGCCGATACGAACACAAGGCCGACCACTTCCTCGCCTTCACCAGCATCGTCTGCACGCTCATCTGCTACCGCAGACTCGCCAAATGAGACAAGCTCTAAGGGATGGATGGTCGGGTGGCCCGGAGGGGGCTCATCTCCGGGCCACCCGACCGCTGTAGTGTCAGGCCAACGGGCAGGTACCACAATCAGGTTGGAACAGGCTCAGCGTGCAGGGCGATAATTGGACAGTCGGGTGGGATTGCAAAGTGGGGGGGCGACGCGCGTGCATCTGAGCCGGATGGAAGTCAAAGGTCTGCGCGCGAGCGCCGAGTCGGAGATCGTCTGCGATCTTCCCGGCCGGTTCAGTGTTTTGATCGGCGCGAACGGTGTCGGGAAGACTACCGTCACTGATGCCCTGTACTTGGCTCATCCCAGCCGTTTCCCCAGCCTGCCGCGCCCTAGTGCTACTGCGCTGGGCGGCGGTGAACGCAGCATCACGGTCCAGTACTCCCTGGACTGTGACCCTGACGCCGAAGGGGCCCTGGGACGCCAGCTCCACGCCATCCACCACGGTTCGCCCGGCACTGTCGTGCAGCGCTGGAGTACGAATTTGACCCGAAGTCTGGGCAGCATCCAGGCGCAGGCAGGTCAGCGCCAGGGACCACTGGACACGCTCGACCCCTTCAAGATCCTTTACCTGCCCGCGTGGCGTCACCCGCTGGATGAGCTCGCCAGACGTGAGGTCCGCATCTTGATCGAATTGCTGCGTGCTCAGCAGGAGCGCCTGAACGGGCAGCGCAGTTTGGTATCGCTGCGGGCGCGGGCGTCGCAACTCCTAGAAGGGCTGGCCAAGGACGGCATCATCGAAGCCGTTGAGGAGCGTATCGGCGCACACCTCTCGGCGATGACGGCGGGCGTGGGTCGGCAGTGGTCCTATGTTCGCGGGCAGGTCATCAACGACAACTACCTAGCGCGCGTTCTGGAGCTGATGCTCGCGGTGATCGAGGGCCGGGCTCAGGCACGCCCATTGGAGGTATCCGGCCTGGGCTACGTTAACCTCCTCCACGTCGCCGTCACGCTGGCCGCAATCCCCGACCCCGCCAAGCGCGCCACAGGCATGCCCGACGGCCCGGGTATGGGGATTGCGCCCGGGCCTGGTGACGTGGAGGAGGCTGCGCGTCAGGCTCACGAGCAGCTCGTGCAGGCGCAGGCCGAGGCCGAGTCCGCAGAAGACTCCTTCTTCCCGCCAGATCCTTTCCATGCCACCGTGGTCATTGAGGAGCCCGAGGCTCACCTGCACCCGCAGCTTCAGCATGCACTAGTCCGCTACTTGCGGGGCGTCACCGCTCGGCGACCAGAACTGCAGATCGTCCTGTCCAGCCACGCCACCGACGTCATAGCGTCCTGCCGCCCAGAGCATATCGTCGTGTTGCGCCGGACTAGCGACGGACGCCGGGTGTGCCGCCCCATCGCCGCCTTGCCGATGGTCGAGCGCGACAAGACGCTGCGCATGACGCGGCTCCATCTAGACACCAGCCGCTCCGCCGCATTGTTCGCTGAACGTCTGGTCCTGGTCGAGGGTGTCACCGAGGTGGCCGTAGTGCGCGAGTTCGCCCGTGCCTGGGCCGCTCAGGACGCAGACAAGCAAGCGTTCGTCGAAGCCCTGAGCGTCGTGCCCATGGGCACCAAAGTCGGAGCGTGGGCAGTGCGGTTGCTCGCGACTAAGGGCGCGGAGTTGTGCACCAAGATCGCCGTCCTGCGCGACAGCGACCTGGCCTTCGACGCAGTCCCCGCTGACCCGACTTGGATCACCGCTCATGACCCCGATGTAGCCCAGGCGTTTATCAGTCACCCCACGCTTGAGCCAGCCATCACCGCAGGCAACGAAAAGCTGATCGCCGATGCCTTGGCCGACTTGTCCCTGCCCGTACCGGAGCCACTGGATCCCGAGTCAGTCCATGCCCTGTTTCGCAGCGCTCGCAAGGCCACGGACGGAAAGGGCGCCACACCCGCTGGCGCGGGGGCCAAGCGCAAGGCGGAGTTCGCGCTCGCACTCGCCCAACAACTCGCCGACGCCAACGAAGCAATGATCAACCCGGTCGTCCCAGACCATCTGCAGGCAATGTTCGACTTCTTGTACCCGGTGCCACCTGCCACCACCAAGCCGGACGACCGTCCCCAGCCGAGTGGGGACGACAGCGACGTACCAGGTAAGTCCGACGAGTCGGGCGACGTTCTGCCTCCTACTGCTAACCCCCGGTTCGGTCCGGAACTCGACGTCACCAGCTGGGGCGAGCACCGTGGCTGAGGCTGCTCTGGAGCGGCTGACCCCCGAACAGCTCATCGCCGCTGGCACACCCCTCCCACGCCTTTACATTGAAGCCGCCCCCGGCTCCGGAAAAACCACAGTGTCCGCACACCGCTTCGGCGTGCAGCGCTTCGCCCTGGCAAGCGACCCGCGCGCGGTGGTCGCAGTCAGCTTCACTCGCTCCGCCACCGCGGAACTGCGCGCACGCGTCCGTGCCACCTGGGGCCGCGCCGCGATCAATCCACCGCACCGCATCGTCACCCTGGACACCGTCGTCTACGACCTGCTCGCCCATCTCCTGCACAACAACAAGCTCCACTGGCCCGGCGGCCACACCGACCTTGAGGTCCTGGATACCTGGAAGGCCCACTACCCGACCCGCTATACGGCCCGGGAGCCGGTCCTCACACTCGAAGGTCGCCAGATCGTCACTGCCCATACCTACGGCCATACCAAGGACAACCACCCAGTCCAGCCTGACTTTGACGCCGCCGTGCACGACGGCCAATGCACCCACGACAACGTCCGCGCGATCCTCGAACAGGCCCTGGACGAAACGGACATCACGAGCTGCCTCATCGACTACCTCGCCACCACCACGCGAGCCCTGATCGTCGACGAGATCTTCGACGCCAACAGCCTCGACCTGGCCGTAGTCAAACTCGCAGCACAAGCTGGGCTGCACATCACCGTCGTCGGCGATCCCTGGCAAGCCCTGTACGGCTTCCGAGGCGCCCGCCCCGACCTCGTACCCACCCTCGTGGAGCGCGCCGAGATGGCCACCCTCCAGCTGACCACGTCCTTCCGCTGGCGCACGCCCGACCAAGAACACCTCGCCACGGCCCTGCGCCGAAGCGAACCCATCACGGTGCCCGGCGCCGCGATGGACGGTGTCGATGTTGTCCTAGCCCGCGAATGGAAGCCCCTGTGGGATACGCACCCCCGCGTACTACCCCTCGCCTTCCGATCCGCCAGCGGCAACACCCAGGAGGCCGCCTCCACCCTGTTGCTCGACCGGCTCACTCGCAGCGCCTTCGGCGAGCACGCCACCTACGCGGCCGACGCGGCCGCCACGCTACGCCTAGGCTTTGAAGCTCGCGCCCGACTAGAACCCCGCCTAGACGCAGTTCTCGCGCGGCTCACCGACAGCGACGACCTGCCTGCCACGCTCGCGTACCTCACGGCACAAATCGCAACTGAGTCGTCCGCCAAAATCCCCCGGAGGCACCGCGACCACATCAATCGCCTCCAACAGTTGCGCACCCGCCTCCTCCGCCCCTTAGACGACCTCGTTCTCGGTCTGACCACGCATCAGGCCAAGGGACGTGAGTGGGACACCGTCGCTGTGCGACTCGAGGACAGCGATACACGAGCCCTACGCTGCGGCCTGGACCGGGACAACGAAGACCACCGCAAGCTCTACGTGGCACTCACCCGCGCTCGCTGCCGATCACTCGCCATGTGACGAGGGAGTCGCGAGTGCCCGATGGACGACGGCCCGATGCGCGGTCCACCGCCGGGACCATGCTGCTGTTGCTTAGGCTCTGGATGTCGTCGTCGACGCCATCACGGGATGGGAGCCTGACGGTTCAGCACGGATACGAGCCCGGTGCATGCACGTCATCGGACCCATGCTGAAGAACGTTGGTGACGCGCTCTGGCGCCCCGGGCCGGAGACGAGCGAAGAGAACAGAGACTGCTTGAACGAGGGACCCCAGGCCGCAAGTGAGATAGAAGATCACGAAGGGTCCGCCGCACCGCCACACGTGATGCCTCGGTGTCTGGCCTCGGGCCAGAGCGCGGAGAGGGTCCTGTCCAGCTGAACTCTATTAGAAGCGAGCCAACCCCTCCATAGCGGTCTTCAGAGAACCTGGTGACACTCGCGCTCACGCAAAGCGGCCGATGACGACGGAGCGCCTCAACCAGAAGAAACTGTCTGAGGCGCTCCGGTGCAGGTCAGACGAGGTTCCCCTCCCTGCTTCGAGTAGGCCGTGTGGGACTCGAACCCACAACCAATGGATTAAAAGTCCACTGCTCTGCCAATTGAGCTAACGGCCCGGGGTGTGCTGGGTCGAGCATAGCCGGGCGGGGGCCGGAGGGCCGAGTGGGTATCGGGGCCCGGGCGCGTGGGTGTCGCCCGGGCCCCCGACGCGTCAGCCGTTCTGCTTCCAGCGGGGCTTGTCGGTGCGGCGGCCGAAGGAGCGGCTGCCGGTGCTGGGGGCGGCGCGGTGGTCGTCGCGACGGCCGTAGGGGCGGCGGTCGTCGGAGCGACGGTCGCGGTTGAACGGACGGTCGTCGTAGCGACGGTCGTCGCGGCGGTAGCCGCCGCGGTCGTCCGAGCGGCGGTCGCGGTTGAAGCCGCCGCCGCGGTGGCCGCCGCGGTCGTCGGAACGTCGGTCGTCGGAACGTCGGTCGTCGGAGCGACGGTCGCGGTTGAACGGACGGTCGTCCCGGCGGAAGCCGCCGCGGTCGTCGGAGCGGCGGTCGTCGCGGCGGTCCCGGTCGCGGTTGAAGCCGCCCCGGTCGTCGCGGCGGTCGCGGTTGAAGCCGCCACCCCGGTGGCCGCCGCGGTCGTCGCGGCGCGGGTAGTTGCCGCCCTCGCGCTTGCGGTCCTCGCGCTGCTGGGCCGCCTTGCGCTCCTGCTCGGCGGCACGGGCCGCTGCGGCCTTGACGGCGCGCTCGGCCTCCTCGACGGCCGCGCGGTCCATCTCCTCGGTGAGCCGGGCGACGGCCTCGTCGGCGTCGGCGCCCCGGTCGCGGGCGGCACGGGCGGTCAGGCGGCCGGCCTCGTCGCGCAGTTCCTGGGCGCGCCGCTTGGCCTCGTCGAGCTTGCGGGAGAGGTTGGCGACGTCGCGGTCGGCCTGGCGGGCGGAGTTCGCGGCGGCCTCGGCCTGGACCTCGCTGAGGGAGCGGGCCCCGGTGATGGCTGCCACGTCGTCGTCGAAGACGTCACCGCGGCCGATGAGGTGCCGGGAGGCGTCGACGCCGGCGTCCTCCATCAGGCGGAACGTCTGCCGCCGCTGGTGCGGCAGGGCCAGGGAGACGACGGTGCCGGACTGACCGGCGCGGGCGGTGCGGCCCGAGCGGTGCAGGTAGTCCTTGTGGTCCCCGGCCGGGTCGACGTTGAGGACGAGGTCGATGCCGTCGACGTGGATGCCGCGCGCGGCGACGTCGGTGGCGACGAGGACGTTGACGTGCCCGTCCTTGAAGTCGGCCAGCGTGCGGGTGCGGGCGCCCTGGGTCATGCCGCCGTGCAGGGCGTCGGCGCGCACGCCGGACTCGCGGAGCTGCTCGGCGACGCGGTCGGCCCCCATCTGGGTGCGGACGAACGCGATCGTGCGGCCCTTGCGGGCGGCGATGGCGGCGGTGACGGGTGCCTTGTCCTGCGGCTTCACGATGAGGATGTGGTGCGTCATCGTCGTGACCGCGCCCTGGGCCGCGTCGACCTCGTGGCTGACGGGGTCGACGAGGTAGCGCTTGACGAGGGTGTCGATCTCGCGCTCCAGCGTGGCGGAGAACAGCATGCGCTGACCGCCCTCGGGAACGAGGTCGAGGATCTCGGTGACCTCGGGCAGGAAGCCGAGGTCGGCCATCTGGTCGGCCTCGTCGAGGACGGCGACCTCGACGTCGTCGAGCGAGCAGGCGCCCCGGTTGATCAGGTCGCGCAGTCGGCCGGGGGTGGCGACGAGGACGTCGACGCCGCGCTCCAGCGCGCCGATCTGGTTGCCCATGGAGGTGCCGCCGCAGACGACCTTCAGCTTGAGGCCGAGCACGTCGCCGTAGGGCTGGAGGGCGTCGGAGACCTGCATGGCGAGCTCACGCGTCGGCGTCATGATGACGGCGCGCGGGCGGTGCCGGGCGGTGCGGCCCCCGGCGAGCCGGGCGAGCGTCGGGAGGCCGAAGCTCAGCGTCTTGCCGGAGCCGGTGCGGCCACGGCCGAGGATGTCCTTGCCGGCCAGGGCGTCCGGGATGGTCGCGGCCTGGATGGGGAAGGGGCTGGTGACGCCGTTCTGCGCGAGCTTGCGCACGACGTTGTCGGGGAGACCGAGGGCGCCGAAGGTCGTCGTGGGCTCGTCCGCGACGGCGTCCGCGGCCTCGGCGTCGACGGCCAGGGCGTCGACGGGGGCGTCGGCCTGCGCGTCGACGGGGGTGTCGACCGCGACGTCCGCCACGGTCTCGGGGGAACGCTCGACGTCGTCCGTGAGAACGGAGACGGTTTCGGGCGTGGAAACAGACATGCTGATGCGAACCTTCCGGAGTTCATCGGCACGCGCCACAAACTTCCGTGAATTCGCAACAGGACCGCCTTATGCGGTCAAGCCCACGGCTAAGCAACGGAACGCGCCACGCGGCGCGCTTCAATTGGGCGCCGGGTCAAATGGGATCAAACGATCTACCACCATACGCACCTCCCCGTGCATCGTGCAAACTCCCCGCCGGGGTCGGGGCTGTGGGCTCGCCCACTCCGTCCCCTACTCCGCACGCCCTACTCCTCAGGCGCCTCGCCCCCGCCGCCGGACGGCCCCGGGGACGTGGTCGGCGGCTCGGGCTCCGGGGTCGTTTCCGGATCGGACGGCGACGGCGTGGGCGTCGGGTCGGGTTCGGGGTCGTCGTCGCCCGGCGGCTCCGGCCGCCCGGGGCCCCCGCCCGGGTCGTCGGAGGGTTCCTCGGCGCCGGGCCCGGGGGGCGGGTCGGCGGGTTCCGGGGCACGGTCCGGGTCCTCGCCGGGGCCGGGCTCCTCGGCCGCGTCGTTCCGCTCCTCCGCGTCGTCGGCCCCCGACGAGGGCGTGTCCTCCGCCGCCGCCTCGGACCGCCGCCCGTCCGGCCCGACCGGGGCCCGGGGGCCGCCCTCCGGGGCGCCGTCCTCCGCCGAGCCGGACGGCGAGGGGGCGGAGGTGTGGCCGGCCGGTTGGGGGACGGGCGGGCCCGGGTCCCCGCCCACCGTCATGCACCCGGCCACGCCGAGCAGGCCGAGCGCCACGAGCCCGGTCCGCACGGTGGGGACGAGACGGGACACGCAGGGGCGCACGGCGCTCAGCACCGGCGTACGGGGGCGGTCTTCCGGCGTACCGGGGCGAGCGGCGGGAGCAGGGCGCACGGTCGGACTCCTCCGAGGGCGGGCGGGCCGGGCGGGCCGGCGACGGACTCCCCAGGGCGGCTCCGGGCGGGCCGGCGACGGGGCGGGCCTCCTGCCCAACTCCGTTGTCCGCGTCAAGGACACGCCCCCGCCGCACCGCCGCCCCGGCTCACCCCACCCCGGCGCGCACCACGGAGAGCCCGAGCGCCACCGCGCCCAGGCCGACCACCGTCGTCCCCAGCACGTTCGCCACGGCCGGGCCCGGCCGTCCCCGCTCCACGAGGCGCAGGCACTCGTAGGAGAACGTCGAGTAGGTGGTGAGCGCACCGCACAGCCCGGTGCCGATCCACGTCTGGGCCGCCGTGCCGAGCCCGCCGCCGCGCACCGCGCCCGTCAGCACCCCGAGGAGCAGGCACCCGGCGACGTTGACGGTGAAGGTCCCCCAGGGGAAGTCGGACGGGTGCCGGGACTGCACCGCGCGATCGACGAGGTACCGCAGCGGCGCGCCCACGGCGGCCCCGGCCGCCACCAGCAGCCACGTCACCCGGCCGCCCTCCCTCCGCCGAGGACGCGCCGCCCCAGGGTGACGCCCGCCCACACCGCCGCCAGCGAGAGCAGCAGCGTCCCGGCGAGGTAGGCCAGCGCCGTCCCGGGCGCACCGGCGTCGAACAGCAACGTGCCGTCGAGGGCGTAGGCGGAGAAGCTGGTGAAGCCGCCCAGCACGCCGACGCCCAGGAAGGGCCGCAGCAGGGGGTGCGCGTCCCGCGCCGCGATCCACGCCATCAGCAGGCCGAGGAGCGCGCATCCCACGACGTTCACGCCGAGGAGCGCTGCCGGGAACTCCCCGGACCCGGCGGGCCACCACCGCACGGCCGCGTAGCGGGCGAGGCCGCCCGCCGCGCCGCCCAGCGCGATCGCGGCCAGCACCGCCCGGCGACGCCCCCCGGCCGTCTCGGCCCGGTCGGCCGGGACGTGCAGGTCCACGTCCGGGTCGACGGCCCCCGCCACGCTCCAGGCGTCATCCGGGCCGCCGCGGCCCTCCGCCGTCTCGCGGCTCACCCGTAGCCCAGCGCGTGGAGCCGCTCGTCGTCGATCCCGAAGTGGTGCGCGATCTCGTGCACCACGGTGATCTCGACCTCCTCGACGACCAGCTCCCGCCCGCCGCCCTCCCGCTCACACAGCCGCAGCGTGGGGCCCATGTAGATCGAGATGCGGTCCGGCAGGACGCCCGCGTACCACTCGCCCCGCTCGGTCAGCGGCGTGCCCTCGTACAGGCCGAGCAGTTCGGGATCGTCGGGGGACGGCTCGTCCTCGACGAAGACGGCCACGTTGTCCATCAGCCGGGTCAGCTCGGGCGGAACCCGGTCGAGCGCCTCGGCGACCAGCTCCTCGAACTCCTCGCGCGTCATCTCCACCACCGGGCCATTGTCGGTCACGCGGGGCCGGGGCCGCATACTCGGTCACCGGCTGGGCACATGCCGAACATGGCCCGTGCCCCGCTCAGGTCGTTCGGCGCCGCCGTCCGCAGCTTCGGCAAGGCCGTCGGACGCCGCGGAACCGCCGCCCGCGCCCTGCTCCGCCGTCCCGACCGCCCCGGCGCCCCCGGGCAGCCCGCCCGGCGCCCGCTCCGGCGCGCCCCGGAGCGTCACGCGGGCGTCCTCCCCGAACTGGCCCGCGAGCGCCGCGCCCGCCCGTGGCTGCGCGCCCTCGGTCTGACCGCCGTGACCGTCCTCGGCGCCTGGCTCGGCCTCCTCACCGTGGGCAACGTGCACAAGCCCGTCGGCCCGATGGACACCACGATGACGCTGCGCCCGTCGATCGAGGGCGGCACCCGCATCAACGTGGCACCGCTCGGCGCGCTGGAGCTGGAGAGCCACACGGCACCCTTGCGGCTCGACGTGGACGTGACCCGGCTGGACCCGGAACGCGTCGGCTTCCTCGTGGACCGTCCGGAGACCATCGACGGGCTCCAGGACCGCGTCACGGCGGACGTCGAGTCCGGCACCCGCGACCTGGCCGTACGCTCCTCCCTGGCCGTCGTCCTGGGGGCGACGACCCTGGGCCTGGCCGTCTACCGCAGGCCCCGGCGCGCGCTGGCCGCCGGCGGCCTCGCCCTGGCGCTGCTGGCCGCCTCCGCCGGGACCGCCGCCGCCACCTGGAACCCGAAGGCCGTCCTGGAACCCAAGTTCTCCGGCCTCCTCGCGGGCGCCCCCAGCCTGGTCGGCAACGCGCGCAGCATCGCGTCCGACTTCGACGTCTACCAGAAGGAGCTGGCCCGGCTCGTCACGAACGTCACCAAGCTCTACAACGCCGTCTCCACGCTCCCCACCTACGCGCCCGACCCCTCGACGATCCGGGTCCTGCACGTCTCGGACCTCCACCTCAACCCGGCGTCGTGGTCGATCATCGAGTCCCTCGTCGACCAGTACGAGATCGACGTCGTCATCGACAGCGGCGACACCATGGACCACGGCACCGCCGCCGAGAACTCCTTCCTGGACCCGGCCGCCGAGCTCGGCGCCCCCTTCGTCTGGGTGCGCGGCAACCACGACTCGCTGACCACGCAGCAGTACCTGCGGGAGATGGACAACGTGCACGTCCTCGACAACGGCGAGCCCGTCGACGTCGCGGGGCTGCGCATCGCCGGGATGGGCGACCCCCAGTTCACACCCGACCGCTCCGTCATCGCCGCCGGCGACCCCGCCGAACGGGCCTCGGGCCGCGCCCTGGCCGAGATCCTGCGCCTGCACGCCGAGGCAGGACGTCCGGCGGACATCGCCGTGGCCCACAACCCCGTCCTGGCCGAGGAGATCGACGGAGCCGTCCCGCTCGCCCTCGCCGGGCACACGCACAACCGCAAGCAGCACGACCTGCCGCGCGGCACCCGGCTCATGGTCGAGGGCTCCACCGGCGGCGACGGCCTGCGCGCGGTCGAGGGCGAGGCACCGGCGGACGTCCAGGCCTCCGTCCTCTACCTCAACCAGGACACCCGCCGTCTCCAGGCGTGGGACGAGATCACGCTCGGGGGGCTCGGGCTGACGTCCGCCGAGGTCCGCCGACACTACGTCGACGACCCGCTCGCCGAACCGTCCGACGCCCCCTCGGCCCAGCCGTCCCCGACCGGCTCCGCACCGTCCGGCACCGCCACCCCGGAGGACCCGCCCTCGCCGCCCGCCCGCGAACCCGCGTCCACCGCCACCCCGAACTGACCGGCCCGGCCGCCACCGGCGCCACCACCGGAAATCCGTTTTGGCGAACCGTCGCGGTATCCCATATGCTTCTCACGTCCCCGACGCGCTGACGAAGCGCCCAGGTGGGCCATCAGCCCTCATCGTCTAGTGGCCCAGGACGCCGCCCTTTCAAGGCGGTAGCACGGGTTCGAATCCCGTTGGGGGCACGCACCACCCGTGCGGAATCCGTTCCGCACACGCTTGGTCCTGTGGAGCAGTTTGGAGTGCTCGCCACCCTGTCAAGGTGGAGGCCGCGGGTTCAAATCCCGTCAGGACCGCTGCAGCCCCTCGGGGTTGCGTGGCTGGGTAGCTCAGTTGGTACGAGCGTCCGCCTGAAAAGCGGAAGGTCGCCGGTTCGACCCCGGCCCCAGCCACCAGAGCAGGAACGTCCCGGATGACGGCATGCCGTCATCCGGGACGTTTTCGTTGCATACTCCCTGTGAAGAACAGCTTCCGGCGACAATCGCCCCTCAGAGGCATCCGGTGCTGACGTGTCAGCACCGGATGGCTGAGTCCCGCTTCTCCCGCGTGCGACACCCCTCGCCCGACGTTCTCGCACCCTTGCGGCCAGAACACCCGCCCGACGGACCCAGCGACGGGGGGCCACCGGTCCATCAGAGGGCAGCCTCGCCGACGGGGCGACGCCTGCGGCTCACCTCCTCCGTGCCGCCGCTCGTGCCTGCACTGATCCCGTCCGGTATCGCGGTCATATCTGATACCAGCGCGGTATCATGCCTGCATGGCGATGACGCTCCGACTCCCCGACGACCTCGACGCCAAGCTCACCGCGCGCGCCGAGCGCACCGGCCGCAGCAAGCAGGCGCTTGCCATCGAGGCGATCCGCGACGCCGAAGCCCGCGCCGAACTCAACGTGCACGAGATCCTGGCCGAGCTGACGGACACCGACTCGGAGATCCTGGATTACCTGAAGTGAGCGAAGCCCGCTACGTCCAACTCGACGAGATCCTGGTGATCGCAGCCAAGATCAACGGCAACGAACACAGCGTGCGTGACCTCGGCCTGCTCGTCTCGGCCATCGAGCGGCCACGCACCAACGTGTTCGGCGCCGTGCTGTACCCCACCCTCCACGAGAAGGCGGCAGCGCTACTGCATGCCATCGCCCGCAACCACGCGCTGATCGACGGCAACAAGCGCACCGCCTGGATCGCCATGCGCTTCTTCCTGCGCGTCAACGGCCTGCCCGCCGGGCATCCGGTCCCGCCGGCCGAGGAGGCGGGCCCGTTCGTCGAGGCCATCGCCCAAGACCATCTCGACGTGCCCGTGATCGCCAAGCGGCTCATGGAGTGGTTCCCGGTCCAGTAGATTCCGGACATCTCAGCGGTGACGACCGCCCGCTCTCCGCGCTGACACGTCAGCACGACGGGCGGCCCGACCGGAAGGGCCCGAAGAAGAGCCGCCCGGCACGGGGAAGAGGCGTTGGGCGACTCCGTGGCCTTGTCCATCCGCACTCCGCACCTTTGATTCCAAGGGCGCAAGCGAAACGAGGTGCGTGGTTGGCGACCTTGAAGGCCGTACGGCGCGCGGAACGGCGGGTGTGACTCCCCTCACCGGCTGAGATGCCCTTCGACGGCCGGGGCGACACTGGATGCAGGCGCCTTCGATTGCAAGGCGGCTGGTCGGGTCGCCGTCGCGGCGACACCGGGCCCGGTGGTGAGCGCAGGGAGGCACTGCGTGCCACCTTCGGGACGTCCGCGGGCGCCGCCGGGACCGAGGTATGGCACGCGGGGACGGGTAACGTGGCTCCACCAACGACCTGAACCCGCGTCAGAAGGGTCGCGGGTCTCCCGCGGGGCTCGCGAACGTCGGGCCGGGACAGGGAGGTTGGCTGTGGCCGATCCGAAGGACGAGGACGGCCGCGACAGGTGGAAGGAGCTCAAGGCACGGCTCCAGTGGCTGACCTTGGGCTGGGCGGTCTTCCGGATGATCCGGGAGATCCTCTCCCACCTGTGACCAGGGAGCCCCGGCTCTGCGGCCGAGGCTCCCGTCGCTGTGGGGAACCTCGCCCCTGTCGGTTGCCACACTCCGGGGGTGGGGTTCTCCGCGTGCGCGTCCCGACTCGGTCGGCACACACACCATGGGCCCCCGGGCCAGCGTGTGTCCCACGGGAGCGGTGGGTCCCATACTGCCCGGTCCGTGAGGACGGGTCGAGCGTTCACCGACTGTGGACGGGCGGAGCGTGCGCCGGATGTCCCCTCCGTCCCGGCCGGACGACCCCGCGCGTGACGTACGACACGGCCGCAGCGCCGGTTCGGGAGCCGGGCGGCGCCGTGCCGTGCCGTGCGGCGGTTGTCGGTGGGCGGGCCTAGGGTCGTCGAAACGGGTCTCGGAGGGAGCGTGCGATGGTGCGGCGGTCGCGGAACAAGGAGACGGTGGAGCGGTACCTGGACGGCTTCCGCCGCAACGACCACGCCCGGATCCTGTCCTGCCTGACCGACGACATCGAGTGGACCGTCTTCGGGGCCTTCCAACTGACCGGGAAGCAGGCGTACGCGGAGGCCATCGAGGGGCCCGGGTTCGTCGGTCCGCCGCGTCTCGACGTCGTGCGGATGGTCGAGGAGGGCGACGTGGTGATGGCTGAGCTGACGGGCGTGGTCCCCGGGGAGGGCGGCGCGGAGGCGCGGCTGTCCATGGCGGAGGTCTTCGTCATGCGGGACGGGCTGATCGCCGAACGGCGGGCCTGGGTGGTCGGACTGGAGGAGAACGACTTCCGCTGACCGGCCCCGTCGCCGGCCCGGCCCGGCCCGGCGACGGTAATGCGCTCGCCGGTTCCGGGCGGCGGGTGGGATGCTTGGGGGCGTATGTCTGCTGCGCCTGCCCTCACCCTGCCCGCCCTGCTGGAGCGGGTCTCCGAACTGATGCCGCGCGACGAGCGGCGGCTGGGCCGCCGTCTCGACGGTGTTCGGCGTGTCCGCAAGCCGGAGGCGAGGGAGGCCGTGCTGGCCGAGATCGCCGCCGAGGTGGAGCGGGCGGAGGCCCGGATCGCCGCCCGGCGCGCGGCCGTGCCCCGGATCAGCTACCCGGAGGCGCTGCCCGTCAGCCAGAAGAAGGACGAGATCCTGGCCGCCGTCCGGGACCACCAGGTGGTGATCGTCGCGGGCGAGACGGGCTCGGGCAAGACCACGCAGATCCCGAAGATCTGCCTGGAGCTGGGCCGGGGCGTCAAGGGGCTGATCGGGCACACGCAGCCGCGCCGGATCGCGGCGCGCACCGTCGCCGAGCGGGTGGCGGACGAGCTGGGGACGTCGCTCGGCGAGGCCGTGGGCTGGAAGGTGCGGTTCACCGACCAGGTGAAGGACACCACGCTCGTCAAGCTGATGACGGACGGCATCCTGCTGGCGGAGATCCAGACCGACCGGGAGCTGCGCCAGTACGACACGATCATCATCGACGAGGCGCACGAGCGCAGCCTCAACATCGACTTCCTGCTGGGGTACCTGGCGCAGCTGCTGCCCCGGCGCCCGGACCTCAAGGTGGTCATCACCTCCGCGACGATCGACCCGGAGCGGTTCTCCCGGCACTTCGGCCGCTTCGCGACCGTGTCGGCCGGCCCGCGCGCCGAAGCGGGCGGGGAGGCCGGGGACGGCGCCGGGCCGGGCGCCCCGATCGTCGAGGTCAGCGGGCGGACGTACCCGGTGGAGGTGCGGTACCGGCCGTTGCTGGAGGAGGACGGCGAGGAGGGCGACCGCGACCAGGTCACGGCGATCTGCGACGCGGTGGACGAGCTCCAGGCCGAGGGGCCGGGCGACATCCTGGTCTTCCTGTCCGGGGAGCGCGAGATCCGCGACACGGCGGACGCGCTCGTCAAGAAGAGACTGCGGTCCACCGAGGTGCTGCCGCTGTACGCGCGGCTCTCGCACGCCGAGCAGCACCGCGTGTTCCAGGCGCACTCCGGTCGGCGCATCGTGCTGGCCACGAACGTGGCGGAGACGTCGCTGACGGTGCCGGGCATCAAGTACGTGATCGACCCGGGCACCGCCCGCATCTCCCGCTACAGCCACCGCACGAAGGTGCAGCGGCTGCCGATCGAGCGCATCTCGCAGGCCAGCGCCAACCAGCGCAAGGGGCGCTGCGGGCGGACCTCGGACGGCATCTGCGTCCGGCTGTACTCGGAGGAGGACTTCCTCTCCCGGCCGGAGTTCACGGACGCGGAGATCCTGCGGACGAACCTGGCGTCCGTGATCCTCCAGATGACGGCGGCCGGGCTCGGCGACATCGCGCGCTTCCCGTTCATCGACCCGCCGGACCAGCGCAGCGTCAAGGCGGGCGTGCAGCTCCTGGAGGAGCTGGGGGCGCTGGACACGGCGGAGAAGGATCCGCGCAAGCGGCTGACGGAGACGGGCCGGAAGCTGGCGCAGCTGCCGGTCGACCCCCGGCTGGCCCGCATGGTGCTGGAGGCGGACCGCAACGGCTGCGTGCGCGAGGTCATGGTGATCGCGGCGGCGCTGTCCATCCAGGACCCGCGCGAACGGCCCGCGGACAAGCAGCAGCAGGCGGACCAGCACCACGCGCGTTTCCGGGACGAGACGAGTGACTTCCTCGCCTTCCTCAACCTGTGGAACTACGTGCGGGAGCAGCAGCGGGAGCTGTCCTCGTCGGCGTTCCGCCGGATGTGCAAGGCGGAGTTCCTGAACTACCTGCGCATACGGGAGTGGCAGGACATCTACGCGCAGCTGCGGCAGGTGGCGAAGACGCTCGGCGTCACGATCGGGGAGGCGGAGGCGTCGCCGGACGCCGTCCACCGCTCGCTGCTGGCCGGTCTGCTGTCGCACGTCGGGCTGAAGGACACCGGCGGGGAGAACGGCAGGGCGGCGGCGCGGGGGAACGAGTACCTGGGGGCGCGGAGCGCGAAGTTCGCCCTGTTCCCGGGCTCGGCGCTGTTCAAGAAGGCGCCGCGGTGGGTGATGTCGGCGGAGCTGGTGGAGACGTCGCGGCTGTGGGCCCGCGTCAACGCCAAGATCGATCCCGACTGGATCGAGCCGCTGGCGCAGCACCTGGTGAAGCGCACCTACAGCGAGCCGCACTGGGAGCAGAAGCAGGCGGCGGTGATGGCGTACGAGAAGGTGACGCTGTACGGCGTCCCGGTCGTCGCGCAGCGGAAGGTCAACTACGGCCGGATCGACCCGGAGACGTGCCGCGACCTGTTCATCCGCAACGCCCTCGTCGAGGGGGACTGGCGTACGCACCACCAGTTCTTCCACGACAACCGCAAGCTGCTCGGCGAGGTGGAGGAGCTGGAGCACCGCGCCCGGCGCCGGGACATCCTCGTCGACGACGAGACGCTCTACGACTTCTACGACCAGCGCGTCCCCGACCACGTCGTCTCCGGCGCGCACTTCGACTCCTGGTGGAAGCACCGGCGGCGCGAGGATCCGGACCTGCTGAGTTTCGAGAAGTCGATGCTCATGAACGAGCGGGCCGGGGCCGTCACCAAGGACGACTACCCGGACGTGTGGCGGCAGGGCGGGCTGCGGCTGAAGGTGACCTACCAGTTCGAGCCGGGGACGGACGCGGACGGCGTCACGGTCCACGTGCCGCTGCAGGTGCTCAACCAGGTGCGGCCCGAGGGCTTCGACTGGCAGATCCCGGGGCTGCGGCGCGACGTCGTCACGGAGCTGATCCGCTCCCTGCCCAAGCCGATCCGGCGCAACTGCGTGCCGGCGCCGAACTTCGCCGAGCGCTTCCTCGCCGGGTACGCGACGCTGGCGGACGTGCCGCTGGACGAGCCGCTCGCCGCCGTGCTGGGCAGAGCGCTGCACCGGATGACGGGCGTGCCCGTGGCGCAGGACGACTTCGACTGGGCCAAGGTCCCCGCCCACCTGCGGGTCACCTTCCGGGTGGTGGACGAACGCGGCCGGCCGGTGCGGGGCAAGGCCGCGGCGGAGGCCGAGGACAAGGATCTGGAGGCGCTCCGGCTGCGGTTCAGGCCGCAGGCGCGGGAGGCGCTCTCGCGGGCCTTCGAGGCCTCGGCGGGTCAGGGCGGGCGCGGCGGCCGCCGGGGCCGCGGCGACGCCGGGACGGGCCCGCGGGACGCCGGTGGCCACGGCGAGCGGGCGGCCGGACCGGAGGCCGGGACGCAGCCGCGCAGCGGGCTGACGGCCTGGACCATCGGCACGCTGGAGCGCACCTTCGAGACCAGGCGGGCCGGGCAGCCGGTCAAGGCCTTCCCGGCGCTCGTGGACGACGGCGCCTCGGTGTCCGTGCGGCTCTTCGACACCGAGGCCGAGCAGCAGGAGGCCATGTGGCGCGGCACGCGTCGGCTGATCCGGCTGAACCTGCCCTCGGATCCCGGGAAGTTCGCCCAGTCGAAGCTGACGAACCAGCAGAAGCTGGCGCTGGCCGCGTCCCCGCACGGCAGCGTCCAGGCCCTGTTCGAGGACTGCGTGAGCGCGGCGACGGACCTGCTCGTCGCCGCGCACGGCGGCCCCGCCTGGGACGAGGAGGGCTTCCGCAAGCTGTTCGACGCGGTGCGCACGGACGTCGTGGACGCGACGCTGAAGACGGTGCGGCAGGTGCAGGAGGTGCTGATCGCCTGGCAGTCGTGCGAACGCCGCATGAAGTCGCCGCCGTTGGCGCGCAGCGCGACGTTGCTGCCGTCGCTGGCGGACGTCCGGGAGCAGCTGGCCGCGCTGATGTGCCCGGGCTTCGTGACCGCGCACGGCGCCCGGCGGCTGCCGGACCTGCTGCGGTACCTCACGGCCGTCGACCGGCGGCTCCAGCAGTTGCCGACGCACGCGGAACGGGACCGCAGCCGCATGGCGAAGGTCAGGGAGATGCAGGACGAGTACGCGTGGCTGCTGGAGCAGTTCCCGGCGGGACGGCCGGTGCCGGCGTCGGCACGCGAGATCCGCTGGATGATCGAGGAACTGCGGGTCAGCTACTTCGCCCACGCGCTGGGAACGGCGTACCCGGTCTCGGACAAGCGGATCGTGAAGGCGGTGGACGCGGCCGCTCCGTAGGGCGCGGCCGGGCGTCCCCGCTCAGGGCCCACACCGGCCGCGGGCGGTCCCGTACGGGGGCGGGGGACGACGGATTCGCACAGGTGGGCCACGCTGCTGTACAGTCTGGTCTCGCGCCGGTCGAGCAGATCGGCGCGATGGTCCTGTGGAGCAGTTTGGAGTGCTCGCCACCCTGTCAAGGTGGAGGCCGCGGGTTCAAATCCCGTCAGGACCGCTGGAGTCGAAGGGCCCGGATCTCGCCAGAGATCCGGGCCCTTTCTCGTGGCCGGAACACGGTCCGCGACGCAGGCGGGGACGCGGGCGGAGGGTGCGGGCGGGAACGCGAGCGGGGCCATGCCGTCTTGACGCCGCTACGGAGCGCGAGTACCCCTGCTACAACGAAGGGGGGCGCCCATGGGATCGGTGGAGCGCGGACGGCGCCGGGAGACGGCCGCCCTGCTGCGGGCCCATCTGTCCGCCGCCGCGCACCTGTCGCTGAACGCCCGCTACCGCCACGTGACGCGGCGCTGCCCGGTCTGCCACCGGTTGCTGCTCCTGGCCCAGGAGGAGGCCGGTGAACGCCCGTCGGGCGGTGCCGAGCGGCCCTCCCGGTCGACGGGTGACGAAAGTCCCGGGACGTCGTGACGAAAGCCCGCTCCGGCGGGTCCCCCGAGGTGGGAGGGTGGTCGTGGGCAGGCGGCCGTACGGGCGGACGGAACACCGAAGTCCCATTACCGCACAGTACGTTGGGGCGGCAAGAACACGTTCGTGTGACGGGAGTCACCGAAATGGGTGGTGAGAACGGGGACTTTATACCACCCCTACACGCGATCAATTTAATATGTGCAATTGCACGAAGCCTTCAACCAACCCTTCGTGTGCCCGCGCCGGGCAGCGGCACACTCCCCTGACGGGCCCGGTCCGGGCAGCCACCGAGCCGGCGCGAGCCCACCCGGGGGCGGGCACCGGTCCGACCCCGAGGGCGTCGCGGGGATGATCGAGGGGAAGGCAACTGCCCGCACAACGCGAATCGCGCCGGACCCGGCGGAGTCCGACGCGATCGTCGACGAGCATGACCAGGCGCCGCAGCGCGGCGTCCTGACGTGTTTCGTGGGGGCGGTACGCCACCGGGAGTCATCCCGGTACGTCCGTTATGCGGTTGTTCAGACCTCGCTGCGCTGCTGCGGGATACCCGCGAGCAGTGCGCGCACCTCCGCCTCACGGTAGCGGCGGTGACCACCGAGCGTGCGGATCGACGTGAGCTTGCCCGCCTTTGCCCAGCGCGTGACCGTCTTCGGGTCGACGCGGAACATGGTGGCGACCTCAGCCGGGGTCAGCAGCGGCTCGGCATCAGGGGTGCGAGCGGTCATGAGCGGCCTCCTCGGGAGAACCGAACCATCACGGTTCTTTCCTCTAAATTCTGCACCTTGGCCCGCGTTGCCCGAAATGGCGCACGCGGGACGAGTCGGTTATAGGACGAACGGCTTGTCCTCGGCACTACAACTACACCATCGGTCCAGCCACGTCGGCCAAACTGACGGAATTGCCCTCTCCGGGGCGCAACCTCGACGGATGACGATGGACCGCCCTATAACGGGCGGTCACGGCCGTGTGACAATACGTCACAATCCCAGACGAGGTGGCACCAACGTGAACAAGCGGTGCGGTACCGAAGTATCCGAAGTGTCCGCCCCCAGGAGGACGGAAGGAGACCGTCCGGACTCCTTGTCCTATTTTGACACGAGGAGTGGGCTTGCGGGCAAGGGGCTCTTTACGCACACTTGCGTGCCATCCGTCACGCTTGAGCCCATTGACCCGGTTCGGGACCAAGGTCCCGGTACCCTACCGTCACGCACCCGCACGGCGGGAGTCCCGACGGGGGCCGGGGACGCCCGTCAGCTCGCGAACTGCCGCTCCTGCACCGCACGCCACCGATCGGTGAGCACCTCGAAGCACTCACCCGCGCGCTCGGTGTCACCCTCCCGCAGGGCGGCGATCCCCTCGGCCGCGTCCGCCGCCGAGTGGTCGGCCGCGAGGTCGTCCTCGGAGATCGTATGCACCAGCCCGCCGTAGTCCAGCTCAACGAGTGAACGGGGATGGAACTCCTCCAGCCACCGCCCCACATCTACCAGGCCGTCGACGAGCGGCCCCTCCTGCACCTCCGTGCGCAGCGTCCGCAGGGAGCGCGCGAGCCGGCGCCGGGCCTGCACCATGGGCGTCCGGTAGCGCAGCATGACCGCCCCGTCGCCCTCGCCGGCCCCGTCACCAGGACTGTCACGGTCGCCGTCGCCGCCCGGCTTGCGGTACTCCCGCTCCTCGTCCGAGAAGAGCAGGAACCACCGGACCGGGACGTGCCAGAGCGCGGAGCGCAGCCACGGGCGGGCGTCCGGGTTCCGCTCCCGCCAGCTCTCGTAGTCGGCCTCGGCCTGTCGGCGGACGACGGACGGCAGCGCGGCCTCCAGCAGCGGTGCCGGCAGCTCCCGGTCGGCCTCGGCCAGGGCGAGCCAGGCGCGCAGCCGCGTCCGCCACGGGCAGACGCACACCACCCCGCCGATCTCGGCGACGAACGCGTCGCCGCTCTCCTGCTCGGGGACGGCGAGCGGTGGCACGGGCAGCAGGCCGGCCAGGGCCCGACGCAGCTCGTCCTGGGCACCGGGGCGGCGCTCCGTGCGGGCGTACCGCGCCCAGTGGGTGCGCTCCGGCTCGGGGAAGGCGGCCAGCGGCTCGTACACGCGCAGATACGCCGTGTACGGCACGGGAACACCGGGGGTCGGGCCCACGCTCGCCCCTCCTCTCGACGCGCTCGGCGGCCCGCTCAGGGGCCGGTACCGCAGGTCCGCGGGACGTGCCCGCGGGACATAGTGGCACTCCCCATGATCGGACGACTCCACACTCCACCGCGAGGTCGTACTCTGCTGCCCACAGGCCCTCCCCACCCACAGGAGGGCGTCCACCGCGACTACAGGAGTCACCACCGTGACTGACGTACGTAGCGCCGCCGTCAACGTCGACGGCGTGCACGGAACACCGACCGACGCCGTGCTGGCCGGGCTCTTCCGCTCGGAGCTGGGTGGTCACGAGCAGGTCGTGTTCTGCCAGGACCCGGCGAGCGGCCTCAAGGCCGTCATCGCCCTCCACTCCACCGCGCTCGGTCCGGCGCTCGGCGGCACCCGGTTCCACGCCTACGAGGGCGAGGACTTCCCCGAGGCGGCCGCCGCGCAGGACGCCCTCGACCTCGCGCGGGGCATGTCGTACAAGAACGCGCTCGCGGGCCTCGACCACGGCGGCGGCAAGGCCGTCATCATCGGTGACCCGGAGAGGATCAAGAGCGAGGAGCTCCTGCTCGCCTACGGGCGCTTCGTCGCCTCGCTCGGCGGGCGCTACGTGACCGCGTGCGACGTCGGCACGTACGTGCGCGACATGGACGTCGTCGCCCGGGAGTGCCGCTGGACGACGGGCCGCTCCCCCGAGCACGGCGGTGCGGGCGACTCCTCGGTGCTGACCGCCTTCGGCGTCTTCCAGGGCATGCGGGCCAGCGCGCAGCACCGCTGGGGCGCGCCGACGCTGCGCGGCCGGACGGTGGGCGTCGCGGGCGTCGGCAAGGTGGGCCACCACCTCGTGGAGCACCTGCTGGCGGACGGCGCCGAGGTCGTGGTCACCGACGTGCGGGAGGAGGCGGTCGAGCGGGTGCGCACCGCCCACCCGGAGGTCACGGCGGTGGCCGACGCCGACGCCCTGGTCCGCCTGCCGGGGCTGGACGTGTACGCCCCGTGCGCCCTCGGGGGCGCCCTGAACGACGCGACGGTGCCGGAGCTGACGGCCACGGTCGTCTGCGGCGCCGCGAACAACCAGCTCGCCCACCCGGGGGTGGAGAAGGACCTCGCGGACCGTGGCGTGCTCTACGCGCCGGACTACGTCGTGAACGCGGGCGGCGTGATCCAGGTCGCCGACGAGCTGCACGGGTTCGACTTCGCGCGCGCGAAGGCGAAGGCGGAGCGGATCTTCGACACGACCCTGGAGATCTTCCGGAGGGCCGACACCGAGGGGGTGCCGCCGGCCGTCGCGGCCGACCGCATCGCCGAACAGCGGATCTCGGCCGGGACGCGCCTGCCGGGCGCGGTGGGCTGAGGCGGGAGACCCGCCCGGCGTCGCCGCCGTCACGGTGGGTGACGGGTGGTGGGGGAGATTTCTCTCACCACCCCCCGGCGGGTCTTCCGCTCGGGGGACGGTAAAATACCTTCTGACCAGCGAAGCATCGGTCACCGGGCGTGCCGGGGACCTGCCCGGTCGCGCGGACGGCGTACCGTACGGGCGCGGAAGCAGGTACCGTTGAAGCTCTAAGAGCCGGTCTCTCCACCGAGAGTCCGCTCTCCACCATGAACGCGTGTCAAGACTCTGGGGCCGTCGAGCCCCGTCGTTGAGGGGGTCGAGCCATGGGGCGCGGCCGGGCCAAGGCCAAGCAGACGAAGGTCGCCCGCCAGCTGAAGTACAACAGCGGCGGGACGGATCTCTCGCGTCTGGCCGAAGAGCTGGGTGCAACGCCGGCGCAGCAGCCGCCGAACGGTGAGCCGTTCGAGGACGACGAGGAAGACGACCCGTACGCACGGTACGCCGACCTCTACAACGCCGACGACGAGGACGAGGAGTCCCAGCGGGACGACTCGCCCCAGCGTCGCCGCGCGTGACGTTCGCCGGTTCCGCCGGAACAATCGCTGGACGAGCGCCGCGCAGGGCGTAAAGGATTTCCGCCTGTGAAGGGCCCCACCTGTGGTGGGGCCCTCAGGCATGCGCGGAGCACGCCCCCGGGGCGCGGGCGGCCCGGGCGGGGCCGCGCCCTCCGGCAGGCCCTCCGCCGGAGCGGTCGGGGCGCGCAGGAGAGCGCGGTGGGTACGGCGTCTGACCGGTCAGGCAGGCCAGGCGGGTCGGCCAGGCGGGTCAGACGGCGTAGTCACCGGTGAGGGTGACGGCGGCGGCCGCCGCGTCACCCGTCGAACCGGCGTCCGGGTCACGGTCGGTGATCTCCCCCGCCACCCAGGCGTCCACACCCCGGTCGGCGAGCGTGGTGAGCGCCGCGTCGGCGGCCTCGCGCGCCACGACGGCCACCATGCCGACGCCCATGTTCAGCGTCTTCTCCAGCTCCGCGCGGGTGACCCCGCCGACCCGGCCCACCGCGTCGAACACCGGGCCCGGCGCCCAGGTGGCGCGGTCCAGCGTCGCGTGCAGGTGGTCCGGCACGACGCGGGCCAGGTTCCCGGCCAGGCCGCCGCCGGTGATGTGCGCGAAGGCGTGCACCTCGGTGGTGCGGGTGAGGGCGAGGCAGTCCAGGGAGTAGATGCGGGTGGGCTCCAGCAGCTCCTCGCCCAGCGTCCGGCCGAACTCCGGCACGTCGCGGTCGAGCGCCCAGCCGGCCCGCTCCAGGAAGACGTGCCGCACCAGGGAGTACCCGTTCGAGTGAAGTCCGGAGGAGGCCATGCCGATGACGACGTCACCCGGACGGATGCGCTCGGCGCCCAGCAGCCGGTCGGCCTCCACGACGCCGGTGGCCGCACCGGCGACGTCGTACTCCTCCGGGCCCAGCAGCCCGGGGTGCTCGGCCGTCTCGCCGCCGACCAGGGCGCAGCCCGCCAGGACGCAGCCCTCGGCGATGCCCTTGACGATGGCCGAGACCCGCTCGGGCACGACCTTGCCCACGCAGATGTAGTCGGTGAGGAACAGCGGCTCCGCGCCGCACACCACGATGTCGTCCACGACCATCGCGACGAGGTCCTGGCCGATGGTGTCGTGCACGCCCATCCGCTGGGCGACGGCCACCTTCGTGCCGACGCCGTCCGTGGCCGAGGCGAGCAGCGGACGCTCGTAGCGCCCCAGCGCCGAGGCGTCGAACAGTCCGGCGAATCCGCCGAGGCCGCCGAGCGACTCCGGACGCTGGGCCTTGCGGACCCACTCCTTCATCAGGTCGACGGCGCGGTCGCCGGCCTCGATGTCCACGCCCGCGGTCTTGTAGGAAACGGGTTCGTGGGAAGCAGCGTCAGTCATGTCTCTCCCGTGGCGGGGCGCCGTGGTGCGGCGGTGGTCGGCCGGATCGGACGTCAGGGGCGGCGCAGCGCGTCGGCGCCGCCGGGCCCGGTCAACAGGGTCTGCACGCCGTCGGCGTCGGGACGCGCGGTGGTGTCGGCGTCGGACTCCAGGAAGTGCTTGCCCAGCAGCTCCGGGTCCGGCAGGTCCATGGGGTACTCGCCGTCGAAGCAGGCGCGGCAGAGGTTCGGCTTGGCGATCTTCGTCGCCTCGATCATGCCGTCGATGGAGATGTAGGAGAGCGAGTCGGCCCCGAGGGAGGTGCCGATCTCGTCGACGGTGAGCCCGTTGGCGATCAGCTCGGCCCGGGTGGCGAAGTCGATGCCGAAGAAGCACGGCCACTTGATCGGCGGCGACGAGATGCGGACGTGCACCTCGGCGGCGCCCGCCTCGCGCAGCATCCGCACCAGGGCCCGCTGGGTGTTGCCGCGCACGATCGAGTCGTCGACGACGACGAGCCGCTTGCCGCGGATGACCTCCTTCAGCGGGTTCAGCTTGAGCCGGATACCGAGCTGCCGGATGGTCTGCGACGGCTGGATGAACGTGCGTCCGACGTAGGAGTTCTTCACCAGGCCCGCGCCGAACGGGATGCCGCTCGCCTCCGCGTAGCCGATCGCGGCCGGGGTGCCGGACTCCGGGGTCGCTATGACGAGATCGGCCTCGGCCGGGGCCTCGGCGGCCAGCCGGCGACCCATCTCGACACGCGACAGGTAGACGTTGCGGCCTGCGATGTCGGTGTCGGGCCGGGCCAGGTAGACGTACTCGAAGACGCAGCCCTTCGGCCTGGCCTCGGCGAACCGGCTGCTGCGCAGACCGTCCTCGTCGACCGCGATCAGCTCACCGGGCTCGATCTCGCGGATGAACGACGCGCCGCAGATGTCCAGCGCGGCCGTCTCGCTGGCGACGACCCAGCCGCGCTCCAGCCGGCCCAGCACCAGCGGGCGGATGCCCTGCGGGTCGCGGGCGGCGTAGAGGGTGTGCTCGTCCATGAAGACGAAGGAGAAGGCGCCCTGGACGTGGGGCAGCACGCGCGGTGCCGCCTCCTCGACGGTGAGCGGCTTGCCGTCCTCGTCGGTCTGCCCGGCCAGCAGCGCGGTGACGAGGTCGGTGTCGTTGGTGGCCGCGACCTGGTTGGCCCGGCCGCTCCGGCGGCCGTCGGCGAGCGCGGCGACCATCTCGGCCAGCTCGGCGGTGTTCACCAGGTTGCCGTTGTGGCCGAGCGCGATCGACCCGTGGCCGGTGGCGCGGAAGGTGGGCTGCGCGTTCTCCCACACCGAGGCGCCGGTCGTCGAGTAGCGGGCGTGGCCGACGGCGATGTGGCCGCGCAGCGAGCCCAGCGACGTCTCGTCGAACACCTGGGAGACCAGGCCCATGTCCTTGAAGACCAGGATCTGCGAGCCGTTGCTCACCGCGATGCCGGCGGACTCCTGACCTCGGTGCTGCAGCGCGTACAGCCCGAAATAGGAGAGCTTGGCGACCTCTTCACCGGGGGCCCAGACGCCGAAGACGCCGCAGGCGTCCTGCGGACCTTTCTCGCCGGGAAGAAGATCGTGATTGAGTCGTCCATCACCACGTGCCACGCCGCCGAGTCTAGACGCGGCGGCCGGATACGCCGAACCGGGGAACCGGCGCGCAGCCGCTGACCAGGCCGGGAGGGTTTTCCTACGAGACGGACGTCACGGCGGCGTCAGCGATTCGCACGAGCACAGGGGCCGGGGCGGGCCCGGGCCGGGTCGGGGCGGGCCGTCAGCGCATCACGGGCAGGTGCGCGGAGAGGTCGGCACGGGCCCCCGTCGCCGTCACCGCGTGCGCGCTCACCGCGCGGTCCCACGCCAGCCGGCCGGTCGCCAGCCGCACCCAGGTCAGCGAGTCCGTCTCGACGACGTTGGGCGGAGTGCCCCGGGTGTGCCGCGGGCCCTCCGCGCACTGCACGACCGCGAAGGGCGGCACCCGCATCTCGACGGCGCCGCCCGGTGCCACGGCCGCCAGGGCGTCGGCGAGCACCCGGACGGTGGCGGCGAGCGCGTAGCGGTCCAGCGTGACGGGGGCGGCGAGGGCGCGGGCCAGGTCGTCGGAGTGGACGATCAGCTCGACGAGCCGGGTGACGGCGAAGTCCAGCGCCCGCATGGCCCCGAAGCGGTGCGGGAGCAGGACGTCGTCGCGGACGGCCATCTCCAGCACCGGCTCCAGCTCCTCGGTGGCCGCGTCGATCAGGGCGGCCGGGTCCCCGGCGCCGGCGGCGTCCTCCCGGGTGCGGGCGTCCAGCAGCTCGGAGATCCCCGCGGTGGAGGTGACCCAGGCCGTCAGCCCGGCCTGCGCCCGGTCGGCCTTCGGCGCCGGCTCGGCCAGCAGGCGCGGCACGGCGTCGATCTGGCCGGCGAGGTGCACCAGCAGGTGCCGGACGTCCCAGCCGGGGAGCGCGGTGGGCCGCGTCAGCTGGTCGCGGCTGACGCGGTGGGCGGCGGCGCGGACCGTCTCGGCCTGCGCGGCGAGCGCGTTGCGGACCCGGAGCGGATCGTAGGCGCGGGGCTTGCGGGAGGCTGCTGGCGGCATGGGGGGAGCGTAGCGGCCGGGCCCCCGCACTCCTCGCCTCCGTAGGCAGCACGGGTGGCGTGTGCCAGGATTCCGGCATGGCTGGCATCGCTGATCGGTATCTCGCGGACGACGAGGAGCTGGTGCACCTGACGCGCCAGCACTGGATGGAGACGGTGAGCGAGTTCGTGCTGCTCTGCCTGATCTGGTGCGGCGCGGGGCTGCTGCTGTGGGCCGTCCCGCAGGACGCCGGGTGGAGCGGTGGCGCGTCGCTCGTCGTGCTCGGGGCGGCGGCCGTCGCGTCGCTGTGGTGGGCCCTGGTGCCACTGCTGCGGTGGCGGTTCACCGTGTACATCCTCACCACGAAGCGGATCTACAAGCGGTCGGGCTTCCTGACGAAGCGCGGCCGGAGCATCCCGCTGGTGCGGGTGAACGACGTGTCGTTCCGGGCGCACCTGTGGCAGCGGCTGCTGGGGTACGGGACGCTGACCATCCAGTCGGCCTCCGAGCAGGGCGTGATGACGCTGCGGCACGTGCCGGACCCGGAGAGTCTGAAGGCGCTGATCTACCAGCAGGTGGACGAGGAGCAGCGGGGCGACGGCGTCCTGCGGTGATCGGCCGCCGGGCCGCGCCGCCCCGGGGACGCGCCCGGAACGCTGACGGGGCCCGGCGCGGGAGGGTCTCCTCCCGCGCCGGGCCCCGCTGCCGTGTGCCGTCGGGCCGGTGCCGTCGGGGTCAGGCGGCCGTCAGGCGAACAGACCGGGGATCGTCGCCTCCCACACCGAGCGCAGCTCGCTCAGCGGCAGGGAGAACTGGCCCTGGAGCTCGACCGCGTCGCCGTCGACCACGCCGATCCGGGTGGCGGGCAGGCCGCGTGCGCCGCACATGTCCGTGAACCGCAGCTCCTCGCTGCGCGGCACGGAGACGACGGCCCGGCCCTGCGACTCGGAGAACAGGAACACGAACGGGTCCAGCCCGTCGGGCGTGACGAGCCGGGCCCCGGCGCCGCCGCGCAGGCAGGACTCGACGACCGCCTGGACGAGGCCGCCGTCGCTCAGGTCGTGCGCGGCGTCGATCATGCCGTCCCGCGAGGCGGAGATCAGGATCTCCGCGAGCAGCCGCTCCCGCTCCAGGTCGACGGCCGGGGGCCGGCCGCCGAGGTGGTCGTGGACGACCTGGGACCAGGCCGAGCCGCCGAGCTCCTCGCGGGTGTCCCCCAGCAGGTAGAGGAGCTGGCCCTCCTCGGCGAACGCCATCGGGGTGCGCCGGGTGACGTCGTCGATGACGCCGAGGACGCCGACGACCGGCGTCGGGTGGATGGCGACGTCACCGGTCTGGTTGTAGAGCGAGACGTTGCCGCCGGTCACGGGGGTGCCGAGGACCTGGCAGGCGTCGGCCAGGCCCCGGCAGGCCTCGGCGAACTGCCACATGCCCGCCGGGTCCTCCGGCGAGGGGAAGTTCAGGCAGTCGGTGACGGCGAGCGGCTTCGCGCCGGTCGCGGCGACGTTGCGGTAGGACTCGGCGAGGGCCAGCTGGGCGCCCGCGTACGGGTCGAGCTTGGCGTAGCGGCCGTTGCCGTCGGTGGAGACGGCGACGCCGAGGTTGGTCTCCTCGTCGACGCGGATCATGCCGCTGTCCTCGGGCTGTGCCAGGACGGTGTTGCCGAGCACGTACTTGTCGTACTGCGCGGTGATCCACGACTTGTCGGCCTGGTTCGGTGAGCCGACGAGGCGCAGGACCTGCGCGCGCAGCGCGTCGCCGTCCTGCGGGCGGGCGAGCGCCTCGGCGGCGTCCGCCTGGAGGGCGTCGAGCCACTCGGGGCGGGCCATCGGGCGCTCGTAGACCGGGCCGTCGTGCGCGACGGTGCGCGGCGGGACGTCGACGATCTGCTCGCCGTGCCAGAAGATCTCCAGCCGGTCGCCGTCGGTGACCTCGCCGATGACGGTCGCGGTGACGTCCCACTTCTCGCAGATGGCGAGGAAGCGGTTCACCTTCGACGGCTCCACGACGGCGCACATGCGCTCCTGCGACTCGCTCATGAGGATCTCCTCGGGCGAGAGGGTCGCGTCGCGCAGCGGCACGTCGTCCAGCTCGACGCGCATGCCGCCGGTGCCGTTGGAGGCCAGCTCGGAGGTGGCGCAGGAGAGCCCGGCCGCGCCGAGGTCCTGGATGCCGACGACCAGCTCCTCGGCGAACGCCTCGAGGGTGCACTCGATGAGCAGCTTCTCCTGGAAGGGGTCGCCGACCTGCACGGCGGGCCGCTTCGAGGGCTTCGTCGAGTCGAAGGTCTCGGAGGCGAGGATCGACGCGCCGCCGATGCCGTCGCCGCCGGTGCGGGCGCCGTAGAGGATGACCTTGTTGCCGACGCCGCTGGCCTTGGCGAGGTGGATGTCCTCGTGCTTCATCACGCCGACGCACAGCGCGTTCACCAGCGGGTTGCCCTGGTAGCAGGCGTCGAAGACGACCTCGCCGCCGATGTTGGGCAGGCCCAGGCAGTTGCCGTAGCCGCCGATGCCCGCGACGACGCCGGGCAGCACACGGCGGGTGTCGGGGTGGTCGGCGGCGCCGAAGCGCAGCGGGTCCATCACCGCGACCGGGCGGGCGCCCATGGCGATGATGTCCCGCACGATGCCGCCGATGCCGGTGGCCGCGCCCTGGTAGGGCTCGACGTAGGACGGGTGGTTGTGCGACTCGACCTTGAAGGTGACGGCGTAGCCCTGGCCGACGTCGACGACGCCCGCCTGCTCGCCGATGCCGACGAGCATGGCCTCGGACGCGGGCGCCTTCTCGCCGAACTGCTTCAGGTGGACCTTGCTGCTCTTGTACGAGCAGTGCTCGGACCACATCACCGAGTACATGGCGAGCTCGGCGCCGGTGGGGCGGCGGCCGAGGATCTCGCGGATCTGCTCGTACTCGTTCTCCTTCAGCCCCAGCTCGGCCCAGGGCTGGGGGGCGTCCGGGGTTCCGGCCGCGTGCTTGACGGTGTCGAGGGTCATCAGGCGTTCACCAGCTGCTTGAGTACGGAGGTGAAGAAGGGCAGCCCCTCGGTCGTCGGCCCGGTGAGGGTCTCGACGGCGTGCTCGGGGTGCGGCATGAGGCCGACGACGTTGCCGGCGGCGTTGGTGATCCCGGCGATGTCGCGGCGGGAGCCGTTGGGGTTGCCGTCCAGGTAGCGGACGACGACGCGGCCCTCGGCCTCCAGCTCGTCCAGCGTGCGCTCGTCGGCGACGTAACCGCCCTCACCGTTCTTCAGCGGGACGGTGATCTCCTGGCCCGCGCGGTAGTCACGGGTCCAGGCGGTGTCGGCGTTCTCGACGGTGAGCCGCTGGTCGCGACAGACGAAGTGCAGGTGGTCGTTGCGGGTGAGGGCGCCGGGCAGCAGGTGCGACTCGCAGAGCACCTGGAAGCCGTTGCAGATGCCGAGGACGGGCATTCCGGCCCGGGCCTGCTCGATGACCGTCCCCATGACGGGCGAGAAGCGGGCGATGGCGCCGCAGCGCAGGTAGTCGCCGTAGGAGAAGCCGCCCGGCAGGACGACCGCGTCGACCTGCCGCAGGTCGGTGTCCCGGTGCCACAGCTTGACGGGCTCGCCACCCGCGATGCGGACGGCGCGCAGCGCGTCGGCGTCGTCGAGGGAGCCGGGGAACGTCACGACTCCGATCCGCGTGGTCATGCCGGGGCTCCTTCCTGGGCCCCGGCAGCCTCGACGCGGACGGTGAAGTCCTCGATGACGGTGTTGGCCAGGAACGTCTCGGCCATCTCGCGGACGCGGGCGAGCGCGGCGTCGTCCACCGGCCCCTCCACGTCCAGCTCGAAACGCTTCCCCTGACGGACGTCCTTGATGCCCTCGAAACCCAGCCGCGGCAGCGCGCGCTGCACGGCCTGACCCTGGGGGTCGAGGATCTCCGGCTTGAGCATGACGTCGACTACGACGCGAGCCACAGGTACTCCTGGTGGTGTTGATCTTGGCTGCCCGGTGCCGCGTCCCGCCGGGGGCCTGGGTGAGCCCCTCGGTTCCTGCGCGACCGCAGCTTCAGCGTACCGGGCGAGAAATTCTACGCGGGTAGATATCATCCGTCATTTATCACGTTCACATCTCGGGGGCCAGAAACCCTGCACGAAACGACGGGAAAAACGTAGGGTCCGATAGCGGCATGACACGCGGAGGAAATTACGCGGGCTTCACCATGCAATGATGGCCGCTGTAGAAAGGAATACGCGGCGTCCGCTCGCCCGTGATCCCCCGCGTCGCCGCACGTCAGATTGGGTTTGCCGACCCACTGAGGCAGGGATCCTCCCGAAAGGACCGATATCCGTGGCACAGCGCGTTGTGGTCACACTCTCCGACGATCTGGAAGGCGGGGAAGCCGTCGAGACCGTCACGTTCGGACTCGACGGGAAGACGTACGAGATCGATCTCAGCACGGCAAACGCCAAAAAGCTGCGTGGTGCGCTGGCCCCCTATGTGCGGGCCGGCCGGAAGCGGGCACGGACGGGGAAGACGTTTCGGCACACGGCACTCGCCCCCGACCCGCAGACGGTCCGCGCCTGGGCGCAGTCCAACGGGTACGACGTCCCGGCCCGCGGCAGGATCCCGAAGAAGGTCTACGAGGCGTTCAGCTCCGCGAGTTGAGCCTCCACGCGGCGGCCCGGGGAAGCGCCCGCCCCGGCGGGCGCCGGCCCCCCTCCGGCAACCGGGTGCGACGGAGGCCCTCTTGCCGACCCTGGGCGGAACGCCGCCCACCGCTCCGCCCGGCGCCGACTTGCATCCGCCCCCGGGTGATCGGCTAGAGTCTGGAACACGCCGCGAGGGCGGGCCGGAAACGGTCCGACATCGCAGGTCACGCGGGTGTAGCTCAGTAGTAGAGCGCCCTCTTTCCAAGAGGGAGGCGCAGTGTGCAATCCCTGTCACCCGCTCCGCGTACTCAACCGGTCCTCGCGATCGGGTAGAGTATCTGTTGCGCCACTCGGTGAGAGCCGGGTGGAAGCGTGCGGACGTAGCTCAGTTGGTAGAGCGCAACCTTGCCAAGGTTGAGGTCGCGAGTTCGAGCCTCGTCGTCCGCTCCATCGAGAAGGCCCCGCCCTCCCAGAGGTCGGGGCCTTCCGCATCTTCTCGTTTCCCTCTCAAGCCCTCCCCTCCCCCGGTGGGCGCGGGCGGGCTGACATTTGTCATCCCGCCCGATGACAGCCCGCACTGCTCGCCGCCCCCGCCGCAGGAGAGGCTTCGGGTATGCGGCATCAGGAACAAGCGATCGAGGTGAGCGGGCTGTGGCGGCGCTACGGCCCGAAGGGTGAGGGCGGTTTCGACGCCGTCCGCGGACTGGACTTCACCGTGGCGCGCGGCGAACTCTTCGCGCTGCTCGGCACGAACGGCGCGGGCAAGACGTCCACCGTCGAACTGCTGGAGGGGCTGGAGCGACCGAGCCGCGGCACCGTCCGGGTGCTCGGCCACGATCCGTACGGCGAGCGACGGGCGGTCCGTCCGCGCATCGGCATCATGCTCCAGGAGGGCGGCTTCCCCGCCGACCTGAGCGTCCGCGAGACCGCCCGCATGTGGGCGGGCATCACCACCGACCCCCGCGACATCGGCGAGACCCTGGACCTGGTCGGCCTCGGGCGGCGCGAGAAGGTGCGGATCAAGCAGCTGTCCGGCGGCGAGCGGCGGCGCCTGGACCTGGCCCTGGCCCTGCTCGGCCACCCCGAGGTGCTGTTCCTGGACGAACCCACGACGGGGATGGACCCGGAGGGACGCCAGGACACCTGGCGACTGGTGCGCGAACTGCGTGCCCGGGGCACGACGGTGGTGCTGACGACGCACTACCTGGAGGAGGCCGAGGAGCTGGCCGACCGGCTGGCGATCATGCGCGAGGGACGCATCGTCGTCGCGGGCACCCCCGCCGAGGTCACGGCGGCGCGGCCGTCCCGCATCCGCTTCGACCTGCCGGAGGGCGTGCTGCCCGCGCGGCTGCCCCTGTCGGTGCCGGCCGCCGTCGACGGACGCCGCGTCGAGGTGCGCACCGACCGGCTGCAGGAGGCGCTGACCGAACTCCTGCTGTGGGCCCGCCGCGAGGAGCTGACGCTGGAAGGACTCGACGCCAGGTCGGCGACGTTGGAGGAGGCGTTTCTGGAGATCGCCCGCGGTGGCCCGGGGGCCGACGCACCGGGCGGGCACGAGCACGCGGAGGTGGCGGCATGAACACGGTGGTCATGACACGGATGCGGGCGCTGGGCCGGGCCGAGATGACCCTACTGCTGCGCAACCGCACGGCGCTCTTCACGGCGATGCTGATGCCGCTGCTCTTCGTCCTCTTCACGCGCATGTCGGTGACGGAGGAGGCGCTGGACGCCACGGGGTTCAGCGTCGGCGGGCTCGTCCTGTCGGCCGGGCTGGGCATCGTCCTCGTCCTCGTCGTCTACTCCAACCTCGTCGCCTCGTTCGTGGCCCGCCGCCAGGAGTTGACGCTGAAGCGGCTGCGCACCGGGGAGCCCTCAGGCGCGGAGATCCTCGGGGGCACGGCGCTGCCCTCGGTCGCGATCGGCCTCACGCAGTGCGCGGTACTCGTCGTCGCCGGGGTGCTGGCGCTGGACGTGCGGGCACCGGCGCGGGTGGACGTGCTGCTCGCCGGACTGCTGGTGGGCGTGGTCATGATGACGGCACTGGCCGCCGCGACCTCGGCGTTCACCAAGAGCACGGAGAGCGCGCAGCTGACCGTCCTGCCGCTGATGATGCTCTCCCTCATCGGCTCGGGGCTGATGGTGCCGCTGGAGATGCTGCCCGACGGCCTCGCGGCGGTCGCCCGGCTGCTGCCGCTCAGCCCGGTCATGGAGCTGGTCCGGCACGGCTGGCTCGGGGAGGGCGACGGCGTGGACGTGCTGCGGGCCCTCGGCCTGTCGGTGGTCTGGTGCGCGCTGGCGGTGTTTGCTGTACGGCGGTGGTTCCGCTGGGAGCCGCGCCGCTGAGCGGCGCCGGGGCCGACGGTCGCGGGCGGTCGCAGGGGACGCGAGACGATGCCGGCGATGCGGGCAGTTGCGGGCGATGAGAACGGGAAGAGGCGGATGGGCACGGTGTCGCCGAGGGTGCTGACGGCCTGGTGGGACCGGCGCAGCGATCCGGCCCGGATCGAGCTGTACACCCGCTGGACGTTCCACTTCTTCTTCGTCTGCGAGGCGTTCGGCTTCGCGCCGACGGCCGTGCTCGCGGCCTCCGTCCTGTGGGCGAAGGGCGTGCTGGCGGGCACGGTCGTCGTCCACGCGGTCCTCGGCGCGGTGGCCACGTCCCGCGCGCTGGACTGGGCGCTCGGCCGCCGCGACCGTCCCACCGGGCTCCTCGCCACCCAGGGCGTGCTGGCCGTGCTCGTGGGGACGGCGTCGATGGTGCTGCACGGCATCGGTCGGCAACCGGACTTCGGGGTGGCGATGACGCTGTGCGGCGGCCTCCTGGCGTTCGCGGCGACACCGCTCGTCATCAACCTGCGCCGGGCCCGGCAGGTCCTGTGGCTGGTGTGCGGGGCGACGGCGCTGGCGGCCGGCCTGGCGCTGGCGGTCACGGGCGCGCTCCGTGGGCTCGTCGCGGCGGCGGTCTTCACCCTGCTGCTGACCGGTGCCATGGCGTTCACCGGGCGCTTCTCGGCCTGGCTGCTGGGCGCGGTGCTGGAACTGGACGCCGCCCGCGAGACGCAGGCGCGGCTCGCGGTCGCGGAGGAGCGCCTGCGCTTCGGACGGGACCTGCACGACGTGCTCGGGCGCAACCTGTCCGTCATCGCGCTCAAGAGCGAGCTGGCCGCGCAGCTGGCGCAGCGCGGGTCGGCCGCGGCGGTGGAGCAGATGGCCGAGGTGCAGCGCATCGCGCGGGAGTCGCAGCGGGAGATGCGGGACGTCGTGCGCGGCTACCGCGAGGCCGGGCTCGACGCCGAACTGGCGGGGGCGCGCGGGGTGCTGGAGGCCGCCGGGATCAGCTGCCGTATCGACACCGGCCGGGAGGCCCGGCTGCCGCAGCCGGTGCAGTCGGCGCTGGCCTGGGTCGTCCGGGAGGGAACGACGAACGTCCTGCGGCACGCGGACGCCGCGCAGTGCACCATCACGCTGCGGGCCGGGACCGGCCGCACGGTGCTGACCATGGAGAACGACGGGGTGCGGCACCGGCCGCAGGCGCGGACGACGGGCGTCGGCACGGGCCTGCCGGGGCTGCGCGAACGGCTGGGCCCGCTGCACGGGACGCTGACCGCCGGGTCCGTCGCCGACGGGCGGTTCCGGCTCACCGCCGAGCTCCCCACGCACGACACGGCGTGGGACGACGAAGGGTGCCGATGACGATCCGGGTCCTGCTCGCCGACGACGAGCACCTCATCCGTGGCGCGTTGGCCGCGCTGCTCGCCCTGGAGGACGACCTGACGGTCGTGGCCGAGGCGGCGTCGGGCCCCGAGGCCCTGGCCATGGCCCGCGCGCACGCGCCGGACGTGGCGGTCCTCGACCTCCAGATGCCGGGGACGGACGGCGTCGCCGTCGCCGAGGCCCTGCGCACGGACCTGCCCGGCTGCACGACGATGATCGTCACCGGGCACGGTCGGCCGGGGCATCTCAAGCGGGCGCTCGCGGCGGGCGTGCGCGGCTTCCTGCCCAAGACGGTGTCGGCGCAGCGGCTCGCGGAGATCATCCGCAGCGTGCACGGCGGCGACCGGTACGTGGACCCGGAACTGGCCGCCGACGCCATCAGTTCCGGCGACTCCCCGCTGACCGCCCGCGAGGCGGAGCTGCTGGAGCTGGCCGCCGACGGTGCTCCGATCGCCGACATCGCCCGGCGCGCGGCCCTGGCCCAGGGCACCGTCCGCAACTACCTCTCCTCGGCGGCGGCCAAGCTGGGGGCGGAGAACCGGCACGCGGCGGTGCGCGCGGCCCGGGAGCGCGGCTGGGTGTGAGACGGCGGACGTCCGGCGGGGCGGACGTCCGGCGGGGCGGGGGCGGCCGTGCGGGACACGGTGGGTGCCGGCGCGGGTGTGGCATATACTCGGCTGCGCGCCGCAGGGCGCAGTGCGGACGTAGCTCAGTTGGTAGAGCGCAACCTTGCCAAGGTTGAGGTCGCGAGTTCGAGCCTCGTCGTCCGCTCCGCAGGGTGCAGGGCCCCGGCATCGCCGGGGCCCTGCGTCGTGTCGGCACCCCGCCCGCTCCCCCCGCGTCCCGGGGCGGCCGGAGCGGAAATCCGGCCGCACCTGGGCCGGAGCCTTCGCGGTGATCGCCGGGCGCACTACGCTGGCCGGACGACGCCGTCCGCCGCTCCGGGAGTCAAGTTGGCCTGTGATCTCTGGCTGGTTCCGCTCGTCGACGTGCTGTGCCACAGTCCCGACAACCCGTTGGCCGAGGAGATCGCCGCCTACGACAAGGCCCTGCACCAGGCGGGCCTGCCCCCGGTGCCCGTGCACGGCTACATGCCCGGCCTGTCCGGGGACGTCGCGCCCGTGGCCGGGTTCGACTACGACGCCCTGCACTTCCTGCGCCGTGCCTACCTGCTGCACCTGCACGGCCTCCAGGTGACGCCGGTGGACTCACTGGGCAGCGACTACGAGCAGCTGCTGGAGATGTTCGAGGCGACCGCCAAACAGTCGCACCTCGTGTGGCACTACGACCACGCGGGCGCGTACGTCCCGCTGGACTTCGCGGCGCCGCTGACGGGCGGCGAGCTGATGGAGTCGGGCGGGCCGCTGGGGTCCAGCCACGGGCTGCTGCGGGAACTGCACGCCGTGGCGCCCGTGCTCGGGATCGACCCGGACAACCCGCCGCCCGCCCCGCCGCCGCCCGCCGGGCCGACGGAGCTGAGCGAGCCCGCCGCCGCTCCCCCGCCCGAGCTCGCGGAGGGGCCGTTCGCCCGGGAGCGGCACGTGTGGCTCGGTCTGCACGCCGCCACGACGCGCAGTCTGGCGCAGGGGTCGATGATCGTCTTTTCCTGACGCCCCGGGGCACCGGGCCGGCGAGTCACCGGGCCGGCGGGCTATCGGGGATTCTCGGGTGGCCGCTGCCGGGGCATGTTGGGTCGGGCCCCGGGCGGCGGGACGGAGAAGCGGGCGAAGCCGCCCGGTGTGCTCGGCTCGTGCCGGGCGGAGGACCAGTGTGCCGGGGGCGCGTGCCGGTCCGGGCGCGGCACCGGGCCGGCGCGGAACCGCTCCATCCACTCGGCGGTCTCGTCCCGCACCAGCTCCGTCAGGTCCTCGCTGAAGCGCCGGAGGAGGGCCAGGCAGCGATCGGCCGCCTCACCCGCCGTGCCCTCGGCCGGGCCGAGCACCTCCCGGACGGCCTCGGCCGCCCAGTCGTACTGGAGGGTCTCCAGGCGACGTTGGACGGCCTGGGCGGTGGCGACGTCCCGCATCCAGCCCGCCGTACAGCCGAACCAGCGGTCGGCGCCGAAGCACACGGCCGCGCCGATCAGAGACAGGAGACCCCAGGCGGCGCTCTCCGGCCGGACGCCGGTGAGCTCCAGGGCGGGCAGGACCGCTCCGCCGACGACGCCGAGCGCCGTCCCGGCCCGCAACAGGCGCGCGCCCCGCCGCTTCCACGCCCGGTCCGCCAGGTACCAGGCGACGACGTCGAGCGCGCGCTGCTCCACCCAAGGGAACAGCTCGTCGAGCCGCTCGGCCGGCTCCCCCCAGTCCCCCGGCGGGAAGGTGCGCCCGAGCAGGTCGCCCCGGCCCTCCCGCCCGCCACCCCCGGGCTCCTTCTCCGGCTGACTCACCCGCCACTCCCAACCACAGGCCGCTCTCGCACCTCACCAAGCACTCCTTCCTACCGTCTGGCGCACGGCCGTTCAGGCGCATTTCCCTCGGTTTCGGCGCCGAAGGGGCCTCCGGTCAGGTAAGGCGTCCCCACGTCACTCACCCGAACGAGTGGGTGACGCACGGCCGCCGACCTTGCCGTCGCCGTGGTCGCCGTCGCAGCCGTCGCAGCCGTCGTGTTCCTGTGGTGTCCGTCACCGCGCTCGGACGGCCCCCGGTGGACACGTTCGGCCCACCGGCCGGTCACCGCATAGGCTTCGGTGCGTGAAGGTCCTCGTCATCGGCGGCGGCGCCCGCGAACACGCCCTGTGCCGCTCCCTCTCCCTCGACCCTGACGTCACCGCGCTGCACTGCGCTCCCGGCAACGCGGGGATCGCCGAGGTGGCGACCCTGCACGCGGTGGACCCCCTCGACGGCACGGCCGTCGCCGAACTGGCCGGTGCCCTCGGGCTCGGCGGCGGCGACCTCGTGGTCGTCGGCCCGGAGGCCCCGCTCGTCGCCGGAGTGGCCGACGCCGTCCGCGCCCGTGGCGTCCCCGCCTTCGGCCCGTCCGCCGAGGCGGCCCGGCTGGAGGGGTCCAAGGCGTTCGCGAAGGACGTCATGGCCGCGGCCGGCGTCCCGACGGCCCGCGCGTACGTCTGCACGACCGAGCCGGAGGTCGACGAGGCGCTGGACGCCTTCGGCCCCCCGTACGTGGTGAAGGACGACGGGCTCGCCGCCGGCAAGGGCGTCGTCGTCACCGGCGACCTGGCCGCCGCGCGCGCCCACGCGCTCTCCTGCGAGCGGGTCGTCATCGAGGAGTTCCTCGACGGCCCGGAGGTGTCGCTGTTCGCGGTGACCGACGGCGAGACCGTCGTGCCGCTGCGGCCCGCCCAGGACTTCAAGCGGGCCCACGACGCCGACGAGGGCCCCAACACCGGCGGCATGGGGGCCTACGCGCCGCTGCCGTGGGCCGACCCGAAGCTGGTGGACGAGGTCGTCGACACCGTCCTCCAGCCCACCGTGGACGAACTGCGCCGCAGGGGGACCCCGTTCGCCGGGCTGCTGTACGCGGGGCTCGCGGTGACGTCGCGCGGCGTGCGGGTCATCGAGTTCAACGCCCGCTTCGGCGACCCGGAGACGCAGGCCGTGCTGGCGCTGCTCCGGACACCGCTCGCGGCCCTGCTGCACGCCGCCGCGACCGGTGAGCTGGCCGCCTTCCCGCCGCTGCGCTGGACCGAGGGCGCCGCCGTCACCGTCGTGGTCGCGGCCAAGGATTACCCGGCCGCGCCGCGCACCGGTGACCCGGTCGAGGGCCTGGACGAGGTGGCCGCCGAGGACGCCCCGGACGCCTACGTGCTGCACGCGGGGACCAAGCGCTCCGACGACGGCCGGATCGTGAGCGCGGGCGGCCGTGTGCTGTCCGTGACGGCCACGGGGCCGGACCTCACCGTGGCGCGCGAGCGTGCCTACCGCGCCGTGCGCCGGATCTCCCTGGACGGCTCGCACCACCGCACCGACATCGCCCGCGCGGCCGCCGAGGACGCCCGGGCCGCCGGGCCCGTCGGCTGACGCCTGCGGGCCACGTCCCGGGCCACCTGTGGGCCGCCTGTGGGTCCCTGGGGGAGTACCGCCGGTAACGGAACCAATCGGGGCACCTACGGCAGCGGGCCGTCCGCAAGAGCTCTACCCAAAGCCATTCCATCGAGTGACCGTCGCCCGTGACCCGCTGACGGGCGGGCACCGGCCGCACTAGGGTTCCGCGCGGCGGGCACGGCGTGACGTGCGGCACCGACGGGCCCTCGGCCCGCCGTCGTCGCAGGTCACGCCACGTCCGCGCCCGTCTCGACGCGGTGCCCGGGCGGCACCGGGGGGTGGTCGGTCAACTGGCCCACCGCACATTGCGGTGTCGGTGCCCGGTGCCACAGTGGGTGGATGTTCGGAAATGCGGCAGCAGGTCGTCCCGGCAGGGGGTGAGCGGTCCATGGCAGGAGTTGCAGCGGGCGGTGCACGGTCGGCGCGGGAGCACGCACTGGCCGTCCTGCGGGTGCGGGGAGCGGCCTTCGCGGCCGTGCTCCTGCCCGGTGCCGTGGCCGTCGTTCTGCTCACCGCCGTCGGCACCGGCCACCTCGACGGCGTCTGGGCGGCGCTGCGGCTGCCCGCCGTCCTGCTGGCCGTCGCGGTGGCGGGGGCGGGGGCGGCCGTCACGGCCGTCATCGCCCGGGCCCGCACGGCGGTCTCCCCCACGGTGCCGGTCGAGGAGCGGGCCGCCCCGGACCTCTACCGGATGGTGCGGGAGCTGGCCGGGGAGCTCGACGTCCCCGTGCCCTCCGGGGTCGCCCTGACGCCCGACTGTGACTGCTGGCTGGAGGAGCACGGCCGGGCCGGCTCCACGCCCCCCGTCCTCGTCGTCGGCTCGCCGTTCCTGTGGTGGATGCGCGTGGCGGAGCTGCGGGCCCTGCTCGCGCCCGTCGTCGCCGGCACGGGCCCGGCGGCCCACCCCGACATCGCGGCGGCCCGCCGCTTCGTCCGGGCGCTGGACGCGGCGGCCGTCCGACCGCGCGTCGGCCGCCTCGCCCGGCTGCTGCTCCGCGCGTCCGGCGGGCACGCGGCGGAGATGGAGCGGCTGGTGGCCGCCGCCGTGGCGGCCCGAGCGGCGGACGTCGAGCGCGGGCCGCGGCTGCGCGCCCAGGAGCAGGTGGGTCTGGCCTACGCGGGCTGGGACCGGCTGCTGACGCGGGTGGCGCTGCCCGCCTGGCGGGCCGGGCGCTGGCCCTCCCGGCTGGACGTGGGCGTCGTCTCGGCGCTGACGGAGCTGTCCCGGCGCGACCGGCTGGCGGAGGGCTTCACCTCGCGGCTCGGCGAGCGTCCCGCGTGCGACCTGCTGGAGGATCCGGGCGAGGTCGACGAGCGGGTGTCGCTGCTCGCCGCCCGCCTCTTCTACGGCGCCCCGCCGCCGGAGGGGCCCGCCTGGTCCCCGGTGGACTGGCCGGCGTATCCGCGCGAGGTCGTGGACCCCATCTGGCGCACCGAGGCGGCCCGGCTGTTCCGCGCGCTCGACGCCACGGAGAGCCCCGAGTCGGCGCGGCGGGCGCCGAGCGTGGTCCCGGCGGAGCGCCCCGGCCCCGGTGGCCTCGCACCCCGGACCGGCCGGGATGAGCGTTCGGGTTCGGCCGGGCGCGGCGCGGGGGCGACGCTGGAGCGGGTCATGGACCGGCTGGCCGGGGAGGAGTCCCGTGGCGTGGTCGCCGCCCGGATCACCGCGGACGCCGCGCGGGACGAGCGGCGCGCCCCGCCCCCCGTCCCGGCGGGCCTGATACCGGACGTCACCGGGGACACCGGGCCGCTCGGGCTGCCCGCGCCGACCGAGCGCGGCACCCGTGAGCTGCTGGCCGACCACATCACCGCCGTGGTCTGCTGCGCCGCCGTCGACGGCGGGAGCGGCGCGCCGGGGCTGGACTGGCTGGACGGCCCCGCCCTCCTCGTCGAGGGGGAGCGTCGCACGGATCTGCGGCAGCCGGTGCTGGCCCTGGCCGAGGAGGGGGACGCGGGCCCCCTGCGGGACTGGCTGACGGCGGCGGGTCTGCGCCCCGACCGGCCCGTGCGGCTGGCCTGAGCCCCGGCGGTGGCGCCCGCGCGGTCACCGTGCGGCGGGGCCGGGTGCATCGGCGGCCACGGTGCCGGGACGACGCCAATCGCGACGAACAGTGACGGATCCGCTGCTCCATGTGATGTGCTGTAGAGGCGGAGAACGGAGGGCGGCGGTGGCGATCGAGCAGATTCGGCGCTGGGAGTCGGGGGCGCTCGCCCACGCGGTGACGGACCCCTTCGGGCAGGGCCCGCTGCCGTGGCTGCGGGGCAGCGAACACTACTTCGACAACGGCAGGGTGGTGCCCTGGTACGTCGACAGCACGACGCTGGCCGCCGACGGGCGCATTTTGCCGGCCCCGCGCGGCGGCGGTGGCCGGGCGACGCACACGGCCGACGACGTGGGCTGTCAGATCAAGGGTTTCGCCTCGACGGGCTCGGTGGCGCCCGGGGAGTCCATCGACTTCCGCGTCACCGTCAACCCGCCCCAGCCGTTCGGCGTCGACGTGTACCGCATCGGCCACTACGGCGGTGCGGGCGCCACGAAGATCACCACCAGCCCGCGCCTGTCGGGCACCGTCCAGCCCGGGCCGCTGGTCGCCGAGCGCACCGTCTCGTGCCACCACTGGTGGCTGTCCTGGCGGCTGCCCGTCCCGTCGGACTGGAGCACGGGCGCGCACGTCGCCGTCCTGACCACGGCGGACGGCCACCGTTCGCACATCCCGTTCACCGTGCGCGACACCCGGGCCGCCGACCTGCTGCTGGTCCTCCCCGACATCACCTGGCAGGCGTACAACCTCTTTCCGGAGGACGGCCGCACCGGGGCGAGCCTCTACCACGCCTGGGACGAGCACGGGCGGCTCGTGGGCGAGAAGGAGGCGGCCGTCACCGTCAGCTTCGACCGCCCCTACGCCGGGGCGGGGCTACCGCTGCACGTGGGGCACTCCTACGACTTCATCCGGTGGGCCGAGCGCTACGGCTACGACCTGGCCTACGCCGAGGCCCGGGACCTGCACGCCGGCCGCGTCGACCCGGCGCGGTACCGGGGCGTCGTCTTCGCCGGGCACGACGAGTACTGGACGGTGCCGATGCGCCGGGCCGTGGAGCGGGCCCGCGACCACGGGACGTCCCTGGTGTTCCTCTCGGCGAACACGATGTACTGGCAGGTCGAGTTGGGGCACCTGCCGTCGGGCGAGCCGGACCGGCTGCTGAGCTGCCGCAAGCGCCGGGGGCCCGGCCGCTCGTGGCTGTGGCGGGAGCAGGGCGAGCCCGAGCAGGCGCTGCTGGGCATCCAGTACGCCGGCCAGGTCGCCGCGCCCGCCCCGCTGATCGTGCGCAACGCGGAGCACTGGCTGTGGGAGGGGACGGAGGCCGCCGAGGGTGACGAGCTGCCCGGTCTGGTCGCGGGTGAGGCGGACCGCTACTTCCCCCGCGCCCCGCTGCCGTCCCACACGGGGCGCATCCTGCTGGCGCACTCCCCCTACCGGGACTGCGGAGGAGCCCGCCGCCACCAGGAGACGTCGCTGTACCGGGCGCCCGGCGGCGCCCTCGTCTTCAGTTCCGGCACCTTCGCCTGGACGCCCGCCCTGGACCGCCCCGGCCACGTGGACGCCCGCGTCCAGCGTGCGACGGCGAACCTTCTGGACCGCATCTGCAAGCACGGCTGACGCCCGCCCGGTGCCGGGTCCGGCCACCCGTCCGCCGTGTGCGTCCCCGGCCGGGGAGCCGCCGAACGCCCCCCTGCGCGCCGGGGCGGGCAGGGTGCGGGAGAATCGGGGGGTCGTCGCACTCTCCATGGAGGACCGGTGTCCGGATTCGTCGAGAAGCCCCAGCCCGTCGCGGTACCGGGTTTGGAGCATCTGCACACCGGCAAGGTGCGTGACCTCTACCGCGACGCGGACGGCCACCTCGTCATGGTCGCCAGCGACCGGCTGTCGGCGTACGACTGGGTGCTGCCGACGGAGATCCCCGACAAGGGACGCGTGCTCACCCAGCTCTCCCTGTGGTGGTTCGAACAGCTGGCCGACCTGGTGCCGAACCACCTGGTCTCCACGGACGTCCCGGCGGGCGCGCCGGCGGACTGGGCCGGGCGCGTCATGGTGTGCCGGGCGCTGACGATGGTGCCCGTGGAGTGCGTGGCGCGCGGCTACCTGACGGGGTCGGGGCTGGTCGAGTACACCGCCTCCCGCACCGTCTGCGGGCTGGCCCTGCCGGAGGGCCTGGTCGACGGCTCCGAGCTGCCCGCGCCGCTGTTCACGCCGGCCACCAAGGCCGACGTGGGCGAGCACGACGAGAACGTGTCGTACGAGGAGGTCGCGCGCCGCGTGGGGGCCGAGACGGCCGCCGAGCTGCGTCAGCTGACCCTCGCCGTCTACGGGCGGGGTCGGGACACGGCACGGGAGCGCGGCATCATCCTGGCCGACACGAAGTTCGAGTTCGGCCACACCGCCGAGGGCGAGCTGGTGCTGGCCGACGAGGTCCTGACGCCGGACTCCTCGCGCTTCTGGCCGGCCGACCGATGGGAGCCGGGCCGCGCGCAGCCGTCGTACGACAAGCAGTTCGTGCGGGACTGGCTGACGTCCGACGCCTCCGGGTGGGACCGCCGGAGCGAGCAGCCGCCCCCGCCGCTCCCGCCGGAGGTCGTGGAGCGGACGCGGGCCAAGTACGTCGAGGCGTACGAACACCTCACCGGCCTGCCCTGGACGTAGGGTGTGTTCCGAACGGGCGCGTCAGCCGCAGGCCAGGGCGCGTCCCAGGGCGAGGGCGTGCGCGTTGTACGCGGTGATGACGCGCTCGGCGCCCGCCACGTCGCCCTGTTCGATGGCGGCGACGAGCTCCAGGTGTCCGGCCCACAGCAGCCCCCGCAGGTCCTCGCCCCGCGCCCGCAGCAGCGGCACGGTGAAGACCCAGCACTGGACGCGCAGCCGGTCCAGGAACTCCGAGACGTACGGGTTGCCGACGAACTCGCCCAGCTCGCGCCAGAACCGCAGGTCGTAGCCGATCAGGACGTCGAGGTCCCCGGCCACGGCGGCGCGGCGGGCGGCCTCGGCGCGGCGCCGGACCGACGCCAGGGCCTGCGGCGTCCGCTCGAGCCCCCCGGCGAACGCGACCGTGCGGAAGATGCCCTCGATCACCAGCGTGCGGGCCTCCACCATCGCCGTGAAGTCGGCGAGGGTGATCTCCTGGACGCGGAAGCCCCGGTGGTGGTCGGCGTCGAGCAGCCCCTGCGCGGCGAGGTCGACGAGCGCCTCCCGCACGGGGGTGGCGGAGACCCCGTACTGCTCGGCGATCTCCTTGACGGTGAACGGCCGGCCCGCCGGGAGCCGCCCGGCCAGCACCTCGTCGCGGAGGGCTTCCGCGAGCTGCTGGCGCAGGGTGCTGCGGGTGATGGGCGCGGACGGCATGGCGGACACCCTACGCGGCGGGGGTCGCCCCCGCCGTGGTGTGGGCGTCGGCGGCGGCGAGGGCCTCGTCGAGGATCGCCAGCCCCTCCTCGACCTCGGCGGCGTCGATGGTGCAGGGCGGCACGACGTGCAGCCGGTTGCCCGCCACGAGGGGCCACAGCCCGCGCCGTTTGCAGGCGGCGGCGAGCTCGGCCGTCGGCCGGCCCTCGTCGCCCCGGGGCTGGTAGGGGACGAGCGGCTCGCGGGTCTCGCGGTCGCGCACCAGTTCCAGGGCCCAGAAGACGCCCGTTCCGCGCACCTCCCCGATCGAGGGGTGCCGCTCCGCGAGCGTGCGCAGGCCGGGCCCGAGCACGGTCTCGCCGATGTGGGCGGCGTGCTCGACGATGCCCTCCTCGGCCATGGCGCCGAGCGTGGCGACGGCGGCGGCACAGGCCAGGGGATGGCCGGAGTAGGTGAGCCCGCCGGGGTAGGGCCGGTCGTCGAAATCGGCGGCGATGGCGGCGGAGATCGCGACGCCGCCGAGCGGGACGTAGCCGGAGTTGACGCCCTTGGCGAAGGTGACCAGGTCGGGGGCGGCGTCCTGGTCGAGGTAGTGGTCGAGCGCGAACCAGCGGCCGGCGCGGCCGAAGCCCGCCATGACCTCGTCGAGGATCATCACGATGCCGTACCGGTCGCAGAGCGCACGGACGCCGGGGAGGTAGCCGGGCGGCGGGAGCAGGATGCCGGAGCCGCCGGGGATCGTCTCCAGGACGACGGCGGCGACGGTGTCCGGGCCCTCCAGGACGATCGTCTCCTCCAGGTGGGCCAGCGCCCGTTCGCACTCCTCGCGCTCGGTGGTGGCGTGGAAGGAGGAGCGGTACAGGTAGGGGCCGCGGAAGTGGACGACGCCGGCCGTACCGGTGTCGCTGGCCCAGCGGCGCGGGTCGCCGGTGAGGTTGATCGCGGTGCCGGTGGCGCCGTGGTAGGAGCGATAGGCGCTGAGCAGCTTGGGGCGGCCGGTGTGGAGCCGTGCCATGCGGACGGCGTTCTCCACAGCCTCGGCGCCGCCGTTGGTGAAGAAGATCTTGTCCAGGTCGCCGGGGGTGCGCTCGGCGACGAGCCGGGCGGCCTCGGAGCGGACGTCGACGGCGAAGCCGGGGGCGACCGTGCACAGGTTCGCGGCCTGCTCCTGGATGGCGGCGACGACCTTGGGGTGCTGGTGGCCGATGTTGGCGTTGACGAGCTGGGAGGCGAAGTCCAGGTAGCGGTTGTCGTCGTAGTCCCAGAAGAAGGAGCCGGCCGCGCGCCGCACGGGGAGCGGGTCGAGGTGGGCCTGGGCGGACCAGGAGTGGAAGACGTGGGCCCGGTCCGCCGCCTTGACGGCCGCCTGGTCGGCGCGCTCGATGCTCATGGTCCGGGTCCCTCGCTGCTCGCCCGTCACGGTGTCAGGAGGTTCAGGGTAGCGGCCGCGCGGTGGGCGGTGCCCGGGCCGGGGACGCACGTCGCCGCCACCGGTGGGGTGGCGGCGACGGAGGAGGCGGCGGGGGAGCGCGGTGGGGGCCGGGACGTCCCGCGCCGGTCAGCTCTTGATGGTGGCGAAGGCGACGATATTCGCGTCATACCCGTCCTTCTTCGTCCAGGTGCCACCGCAGGTGATCAGGCGCAGCTGGGCCGTCTTGGTGGGTCCGTAGACCCGGGCGTTGGGGAAGTCGTCCTTGGCGTACTGCTCGACGGAGTCGACCGCGAAGGTCACCGAGGAGCCGTCCTCGCGCTCGACGACGACCTCGGCGCCCGGCTTCAGCGAGCCGATCCGCGCGAAGGCGGCCGGCCCCTTCACGCTGTCCAGGTGTCCGACGAGCAGGGCGGGGCCCTGCTGGCCGGGTGAGGGGCCGCCGCGCCACCAGGCGGCCCGGTCCGCGTCGTCCTTCTCGGGTACGGGAGGGGTGCCGTCCGGCTCGGCGTCCGCGCCGAAGACCTCGATGTCCGCGTCGAGCTGCGGGAGGTACAGCCGGGTCGGCGCGGACCGGGGCATGACGAACGGCTCGGCCTCGGGCGGCTCGGTGTCCACGGCGTCGGGACGCGAGACCCCCTCGGCGACCATGGTGAGCCCCGCGCCGCGGTCGTCCCGCTCCGCGCCGCGCTCGGCGGGAACGGCCGCGCACAGGGCTCCTGCCACGAGCACGGTCACGGCGGCGGCCACCGTCTCCAGACGGCGACCGCGCGCCGCGATCCGCTGCTGACGAGTCGTCATGGATATCCGGGGTATCCGGGGGCGGCTCACGCCTGGTCCCCGCCGGCCCGGCGGCGCCAGATCAGGAAGTACCCGGCGGCACCGGTGACGGCGAGGCCACCGGCGACGGCGGCGGCCGTCGTGGTGTTCGGGACGGCGGACTCCGAGCCGGCCGCGAGGCCGCCGAGGCCGGCGTTCGCGGCACCGCCGACGCCACCGGTGAAGGTGAACGTGCCGGTGAGCCGCTCGTGGTTCTTGCAGTAGCCGGTGACCTCGTACTTCTTGCCCGGCGTCAGGCCCTCGTGCATGACCTTGGCCGTGGCGAAGACCCGGTGGTGGCGGTCGTCGTGGCGCGGGTCGCCACCGGTGTTCTTGCCGTCGTCGTGGTGGCGGCCGTCGTGGTGCCGGTCGTGGTGGCGGTCGTGGTGCCGGCCGGTGTGGGCCTGGCTGGTCTCGAAGGCGTCCGAGGCGACGGTGCCGTGGCCGCCGTCCCGGCACAGCGCCTTGACCTCGACGACGGTGCCGGGACCGCCGGACGACGGGTGGAGCTTCAGACCGCCGTGGCCGCTGTCACCGCCGGCGAAGGCCGGAGCGGCCATCCCGACGACGATCACCGCGGACGCGGCGGCGGTGGCGAGAGAACGCATCTTCTGCATGAGGAGCGTGACCTCCGGTCAGCTGGCGCGCGTGCCGGGGCTGTTCCCCGGCGGCTGCCGCGCGCCTCGGTCCCCATGCCAGCAGCGCCCCGGGCGCGCCGCACTTCGGGTACCGCCCGGCGGGTGCCGCCTTGGGCCAACGGAGGGCGGGTCGCCCCGGCCGTCCACCCGGACGTCCCCCGGGTGAGCGGCGTCGCGGGCGCGACCCGCCGGGCCGACGTCCCGTCAGGTCATCTCCAGGTCGCGGCGCCGGAAGCCGGCCAGCCCGACGGCGAGCAGCGCCGCGGCGACGAGGGTCAGCACGAGCAGTGGCGTCCAGGCGACGGACTCGGCGGGCAGCCGGGGCACGTGCCCGAAGGGCGAGAGCCGGGTCGTCCACTCCGGGAGCTGGAGGATCGGGCCCAGGTAGTCGACGACGAACGCCCCCAGGGGCAGCGCCCAGGCCAGCGCCGTCGCGCGCGGCAGCCATCCGTAGAGCACGGCGGCGACCCCGACGGTCACCCACAGCGCGGGCGCGTACGCCAGCGCGGCGGCCGTCAGCTCGGGGACGAGTGCGGCGTCGTCCGTCGTCGCGGCGCCCAGAGCGCCGAACCCGAGCCCCGACAGCGCCATCACCGCCGTGCTCCCCACGAGGGCGACGGCGAGGTGGCTCCCCATCCACCGGCCGCGCGACAGCGCGGTGGCGAGCAGCGGTTCGGCGCGGCGCCCGGTCTCCTCGGCGCGCGGACGGGCGGCGGCGAGCACCGCGTAGACGGCCGCCACCACGGCGAGGACGATCATGACCATGGCGGCGAAGGACTCGGCGACGCTCGCGCCGCCCAGCGCCGCGAGGGCGTCCTCCAGGGCGGCCACGTCCCCCACCATCTCCTCGGCGTCCCCCAGCACCGACCCGTAGGCGACGCCGAGCACGAACAGGGCCACGGCGAAGCCGAACAGCAGCCCCCGGTGGAGCCGCCAGGCGAAGCCGAGGGGGTGGGTGAGCACGGCGCTCGCCCGCGCGGGCCCGCCGCGCGCCGGACGCAGCCCGGCGCCCAGGTCGCGGCGGGCGGCGAGCCGCACGGCGAGGGCGGTCGCCGCGACGGCGACGGCCAGGGACAGCAGCAACGGCCACCAGCGGTCGTCGACGTAGACGTAGGTGCGCTGCGCCCAGCCGATCGGCGAGAGCCAGGACAGCGCGTCGGTCCCGACGTCCCCGGCGGCGCGCAGGATGTAGGCGAGGCCGAGCACGGCGAACGCCATACCCGAGGCGCCGCGCGCGTGCGGGGTGATCTGCGCCGTCACGGCGGCGACCGCCGCGAAGACGAGGCCGACGGCCGCGTGCGCGCTCCCGTAGAGGAGGGAGCCGCCCCAGCCGATGTCGGGGATGCCCGCCCCGGTGAGGGCGACGGCCAGGCCGAGGGCGAGCACGACGTTGGCCAGGACGGCCGTCGACAGCGCGGCGGCGAGCGGCGCGTAGCGCCCGACGGCGGCGGACCGCACCAGCTCGGCGCGGCCGGTCTCCTCCTCGGCGCGGGTGTGCCGGGTGACGGTGAGGATGCTGAACAGGGCCACGAGCACGGCCGTGAATCCCAGCATCTGGTGGGCGAGCATCGCCCCGTAGGTGTAGTCGCTCAGGAAGTGCTCGGGCCCGGACATGGCGAGCGCGGCGGGGCTGCTGTTGGCCTGCCGGGCGCTCTGCCGGGCCTCCTCCGTCGCGTAGAGGTCGGGAAAGCTCCCGGCGGTGGACGACGTGCCCAGGACCAGGGCGACGATCCACACCGGGAGCCGCACGCGGTCGCGGCGCAGGGCGAAGCGCAGCAGCGTGCCGGTGCCGGTGAGCGGGCCGGCGCGGCCGGGGTCGCGGTCGGACGTGCGGCGGGCGGCGGGCGGTGCGGTGGCGGCGTTCACCGGGCGGCCTCCGTCGTGCTGTCCGAGCCGCCGGGGCCGTCCGGGCCGTCGGGGCCGTCGCTGCCGTTGGTGCCGCCCGTCGCGTCCCCGTAGTGACGCAGCATCAGCTCCTCCAGCGTGGGTGGGTGGCTGACGAGGCTGCGCACCCCGGCCCGGGCGAGCAGCCGCACGACGTCGTCCAGCCGGGCCCCGTCGACGGCGCAGTGCACTCGGCCGTTCTCGGTGCGCAGGTCGTGGACGCCGTCGAGCGCGTCGAGCCCGTCGACCGGGCGCTCGGTCTCCGCCTCCACCGTGGTGCGCGTGAGGTGCCGCAGCTCGGTCAGCGACCCGGACTGCACGACGCGGCCCAGCCGCACGATGCTGACGCGGTCGCACAGCTTCTCCACCTGGGCGAGGATGTGACTCGACAGCAGGACGGTGCGGCCCGCGGCCTTCGCCTCGCCGATGACGCCCTGGAAGACCACTTCCATCAGCGGGTCGAGCCCGGCGGTGGGTTCGTCGAGCAGGAGCAGCTCGGCGTCGGAGGCGAGCGCGGCGACGATGGCCACCTTCTGCCGGTTCCCCTTGGAGTAGCTGCGGCCCTTCTTCGTGGGGTCGAGGTCGAAGCGTTCGATCAGTTCGTCGCGGCGGCGCCGGTCGAGGCCGCCGCGCAGCCGGGCCAGCAGGTCGATGGCCTCACCGCCGGTGAGGTTGGGCCACAGCTCGACGTCGCCGGGGACGTAGGCCAGTCTGCGGTGGAGGGCCACCGCGTCGCGCCAGGGGTCGCGGCCGAGCAGCCGGGCCGCGCCGGAGTCCGCGCGCAGCAGGCCGAGCAGGACGCGGAGCGTCGTCGACTTGCCGGCGCCGTTGGGTCCGAGGAATCCGTGCACCTCGCCGTCGGCCACCGTGAGGTCGAGACCGTCGAGCGCGCGGGTGCGGCCGAAGGACTTGACCAGGCCCGAGACGGAGATCGCGTTCGTCATAAAACGGACGCTACGCTTGTTTCACACCTTTGCGAAGTCAGGAGAACGTCAAAACCGTCCTTCGCCCGCACCCGCGTTCACCTGCGAGGATGATCCGCGTGTCCCCCAACGCACCGAAGCAGCCGGCCGACCCGGCGATCCTCGAATACCCGGCCCCGGTGGCCGCGTTCGTCGAGCGGCTGGCGGGCGACCTGACCGACGCCGGGATGCAGCGCATGGCCGCCCGCGTCTTCGCGTGCCTCCTCGCCTCCGAACAGGGCGCGCTCGGCTCCGCCGAGCTCGGGGAACGGCTGCGCATCTCCCCCGCCGCGATCTCCGGCGCCGTCCGCTACCTCGCTCCCCTGCACCTCGTGACGCGGGAACGCGTGCCCGGGTCACGCCGCGAGCGGTACCGCGTGCACGCGGGCGTCTGGTACGAGTCCATGACCAACCGCGAGGCACTGCTCAACCGCTGGCTCACCACCTTCGACCACGGCCGCGCCGTGCTCGGACCGGACTCGGCGGCCGGCCGGCGCATCGGCGAAAGCGCCGCGTTCCTCAGGTTCTTCCAGTCCGAGCTGGTGGGGATCATGGAGCGCTGGCGGGAGTACGAGGAGCGGGGGGAGGGCGGCCCCGGGCCGCGCCCGTCAGGACAGGGGCAGGGTCAGCCGCAGGGCTGACGGCGACACCGTCCACGTCCGGGTGCGGAACTCCGGGCCCGACACCGTGACGGCCCGCGCCCGCGCCCGCACCGGCGGCACCGCCCCGGCCGCCCGGGGGGCGTCCGCCGGGAGCACCACCACCTCGGCCAACCCGCCGCCCGCCCCGCCGGGACCCGTCCGCACCGAGACCTCCGCCACCGGGCTGCCCGGATCGGCCAGCACCACGCCGTCGGCCTCCACCCGCAGCCGGGGCAGCGGCAGCGCGCCGCCGCGCAGCCCCGGCCACACACGGGCGGCGCAGCGTCCGAGCGGGCCCAGCACCGAGGCCGAGGCGGCCGGCACCGGACGTCGCCGGAGCCCGCCCGCCGGGGCCGCCGGAATGCGCACGCCACCCAGCAGCACCGCCCCCGCCTCGTCGACCAGCAGGTCCACCGCCCGGTCCACTCCGGCCAGCACCGCGCGCGCCGCGGTGACGGCGTCCAGCGGCAGCCCCATGCCCTCCGCCAGCTTCACCGCGCCGGGCGGGCCCACCGGAACGACGCCCAGCGCGACGGCCTGCGCCCCGGTGCCCTCGCGGTGCAGCTGCTCCACCGCGCACAGCAGGGCGGTGTCGTCACCGACGAGGACCGGACGGCGGCGCCCCCGCCGCCCCACCACCCGGCCGATCTCCTCCCGGGTCCGGGGCAGGCACACCTTGACGCCGCCCGGCCCGGCGCTCAGGACGTCCCTGGCGATGCGGACGGACTCCCCGTCGATGTGCCGGGCAGCCGGATCGACGACCACGAGCAGGTCTGGAGCCGACACGTTCGTCCTTCCTCAGGTAATCTCTCGGTGCAAGAGCCCCTGCCGCTGTTGCGTCAGGGGCTTCGACTATCCGGGGCACCGGTTCACGGCTCTTGGTGGTGGCGCGTGCGCCGCACGTCGCGCAACGACGCGTGACGCGGCGGCGCCGAAGCGGTTCGCCCACCATTCCGCACGATGGACATGCCCCGCCCGAAAGGGGTGTACGCCTGTGCCCGCGCTCGTGCTGCTCGGTGCTCAGTGGGGTGACGAAGGGAAGGGAAAGGCCACCGACCTGCTCGGCGGCTCGGTCGACTACGTCGTCCGGTTCCAGGGCGGGAACAACGCCGGCCACACGGTCGTCGTCGGGGACCAGAAATACGCCCTGCACCTGCTGCCTTCCGGCATCCTCTCCCCGGGCTGCACCCCGGTCATCGGTAACGGCGTCGTCGTCGACCCCGCCGTGCTCCTCGCGGAGCTGCGCGGTCTCCAGGACCGCGGCGTCGACACCTCCAAGCTGCTGCTCAGCGGCAACGCCCACCTGATCACGCCGTACCACACGGAGATCGACAAGGTCACCGAGCGCTTCCTCGGCAAGCGCAAGATCGGCACCACCGGGCGGGGCATCGGCCCGACCTACGCGGACAAGATCAACCGCGTCGGCATCCGGGTGCAGGACCTGTTCGACGAGTCGATCCTGCGGCAGAAGGTCGAGGCCGCGCTCGACTTCAAGAACCAGGTGCTCGCCAAGCTCTACAACCGCCGGTCGGTCAGCATCGACCAGGTCGTCGAGGAGCTGCTGGGCTACGCCGACCAGCTCTCCGGGTTCGTGTGCGACACCACGCTCGTGCTGAACAACGCCATCGACGACGGCAAGGTCGTCCTCTTCGAAGGCGGCCAGGGCACTCTGCTGGACGTCGACCACGGCACCTACCCCTTCGTGACGTCCTCCAACCCGACGGCGGGCGGTGCCTGCACCGGTGCCGGCGTCGGCCCGACCCGCATCAGTCGCGTCATCGGCATCCTCAAGGCCTACACAACGCGCGTGGGCGCCGGCCCGTTCCCGACGGAGCTGCTGGACGAGGACGGCGAGAAGCTGCGCACCATCGGCGGCGAGAAGGGCGTCACCACCGGCCGCGACCGCCGCTGCGGCTGGTTCGACGCGGTGATCGCCCGCTACGCGACCCGGGTCAACGGCCTGACCGACTTCTTCCTCACCAAGCTCGACGTGCTCACCGGCTGGGAGGAGATCCCGGTGTGCGTCGCCTACGAGGTCGAGGGCCGGCGCGTCACCGAGCTGCCGTACAGCCAGAGCGACTTCCACCACGCGAAGCCGGTCTACGAGTACCTGCCCGGCTGGTCCGAGGACATCACACAGGCCAAGTCCTTCGCCGACCTGCCGAAGAACGCGCAGGGGTACGTGAAGGCGCTGGAGGAGATGTCCGGCGCGCCGATCTCCGCGATCGGTGTCGGCCCCGGCCGGGACGAGACCATCCAGGTCCGGTCCTTCCTGGACTGAGGTCCCGCTCCACCATCGGCACCCGAGGCCCGTACGGCACGCCGTGCGGGCCTCGCGCACGCCGTGCGGACGGACCCTCTACGGGCGGCGGATCACGTCCAGCAGCACGCCGAACGCGGGCCGCGTCGGGTGGAAGGCCGCGTAGTGCCCCACTCCGGGCAGCAGGTGCAGCCGGGCCCCCCAGTCGGCGGCGTAGCGGCGGGACAGCTCGATGGGCACGTCCCGGTCCGCCGTGCCGTGCACCAGCTCCACCGGCACCCGGGGCAGCAGCCGCATCGGGTCGGCCTCCGCGAGCAGCGGACCGACCCGTTCCGGGCCGCCCAGCAGCTCGGCGACGGCGCCCTCGCTCAGCCCCAGGTCGTGCGCGCGCGAGAGGTCCGCGACGGGCGCGACGGCGACCACCCGGTCCGCCGCCCGCTCCCGCCGGGCCGCCGCGCACAGCGCCAGGTGCCCGCCCGCCGAGTGGCCGACCAGCGCCTTCGGCGGCCCGCCCAGGTGGTCCAGGGCCGCGTCCACGTCCTCGAAGGTCGCGGGCCAGCCGCCGTCGCCGCCGACCCTGCGGTACTCCACCAGCTCCACCGCGAAGCCGCGCTCCGCGAGGGCGGCGGCGAACGGCGTCAGGTAGCCGCGGTCGTACCGCTCCCGCCAGAAGCCGCCGTGCAGGACCGTGACGCGCGGCCCGGTGCGGCGCCCGTAGAAGTCGACGACCTGCGAGGGGTGGTCCCCGTAGCGCTCGGACGCGTCGGGCGGGACCGGGGGGAGCCCCATGAGGTCCCGCTCCTCGGCCTCGCTCACCGCGGCACCCCCGACACCTCGGCCAGCGTCCGCGCCGCCCGCTCGACGTCGGCGAACGACGTGTACAGCGGTGTGAACCCGAAGCGCAGCACACCCGGCCGCCGGAAGTCGCCGACGACGCCCCGGGCGATGAGCCGGGCCATGACGTCCTCCGCGTCCGGGCACTCCAGGGCGATCTGGCTCCCCCGCCGCTCGTGCGCGGCCGGGGTCACCAGCCGCACCCGCCCCGGCGGGAGGTAGGCGTCCACGGCCCGCAGGAAGAAGTCGGTCAGGGCCAGGGACTTGGCGCGCACCTCGGCGACGTCCACGCCGTCCCACACACTCAGCGCCGCCTCCAGCGCCAGCATGGACAGCAGGTCGGGCGTCCCGACCCGGCCCCGGGAGACGCCCTCGGCCGGGGCGTACTCCGGCACCATCCCGAACGGGTCGCGGTGGCCGTGCCAGCCCGGCAGCGGCGAGTCGAACGCCGCCTGGTGCCGGTGCGCGACGTAGAGGTACGCGGGCGCGCCCGGCCCCCCGTTCAGGTACTTGTAGGTGCAGCCGACGGCGAAGTCGACGCCGTGCGCGTCCAGGCCCACCGGCAGAGCGCCCGCGCTGTGGCACAGGTCCGCGACGACGAGGGCCCCGACCGCGTGCGCCGCCGCCGTGACACCGGGCAGGTCGTGCAGCTCGCCGGTGCGGTAGTCCACGTGATTGACCAGCAGGGCGGCCGTGCGCGGCCCGACGGCCTCCGCCATCTCCCCCATCGGCAGGGGGCGCACCGCCGCGCCCGTCATCCGCGCCGCCGACTGCGCGATGTAGCCGTCCGTAGGGAACGTCGCCGAGTCCACCAGGATCTCGTCCCGGCCGGACCCGGCCCGCCGGACGGCGCCGACGACCGCCTTGAAGATGTTCACCGACGTCGAGTCGCCCACGACGATCTGGCCCGGTGCGGCGCCGACGAGCGGGGCGATCAGGTCGCCGACCCGCTCGGGCGTCTCCCACCAGCCCGACTCCGTCCACGAGCGGATGCGCAGCTCGCCCCACTCCCGCGCCACGACGTCGGCCAGTCGGCCGGGCACGGCGCGCGGCAGTGCCCCGAGCGAGTTGCCGTCCAGGTAGACGGCGCCCTCGGGGTGCGCGGGGTCGTCGAGGACGAACAGGTCCCGCAGCTTCGCCAGCGGATCGGCGGTGTCCCGCCGCGCGGCCTCGGCCCGCAGCTCCTCCGCCACGGCGCTCGGCTCGATCGTGCCCCGCACGGCGCTCCCCTTCGACTCCCCCGTCCCGGCTTCCTCAGACATGGCTGCGCGCGCTCCACAGCTCCGGGAACACGCTCTTCGTCGTCCGCTTCTCCAGCCACGCGACCCCGGCGGAGCCACCCGTGCCGACCTTGGAGCCCATCGCGCGGCGAGTCGCGACCAGGTGGTCGTTGCGCCAGCGCCACACCAGCTCCGCGACCTCCGTCAGCGCCTCCCCGAGCCGGGCGGCCGGGGCCTCCGGATCACCGGAGTAGATCCGCGCCCAGGCGGCCTCCACCTGCGGGGACGGCTCGTACCTGCCGCTCACGTCGCGGTTCAGCACCTCGGCCGGGATGTCCTCGCCCTGCCGGGAGAGGTAGTGCAGCACCTCGTCGTACAGGCTCGGCTCGTGGAGGGCCTTCTCCAGCTCGTCGTGGACCCGGGGCGCGCCCCGGTGCGGGACGAGCATGGACGCCGACTTGTCCCCCAACAGGAACTCCAGCCGCCGGTACATCGCCGACTGGAAGCCGGAGCCCTCGCCCAGGGCCGCCCGGTAGGAGTTGAACTGCGCGGGGGTCAGGTGCGCCAGCGGCTCCCACGAGGCGTTCAGCGACTGGAGCTCGTACGTCGAGCGCCGCAGGGCGTCCAGGGCCGTCCGCAGGTCGTCCTCGCGCAACGCGCGGGCGGCCGTCTCCCACTCGTGGACGAGCACCGTGAACCACAGCTCCATGACCTGGGTCGTCACCAGGAACACCATCTCACCGGGATCGTCCGTGAACGGCTTCTGGAGGTGGGTGAGGACGTCGGCCTGTACGTAGTCCTCGTACGGCGTCGTACCTGCGAAGTCCAGGTTCGGGGTCTCGGGGCTTTCGGTCATCGAAGGTCTCCTCGCACATCCACCCGGGGTCACCGGGCCTGCGGCGATCATCTCCGGACGGCGGGGCGACGGCAAGGGCGGGGCTCAGGGCACACTGGGGGGCATGGCCATTCACGAGAACCTGCTCGGGGGTCCGCCCCCGACCCACCTGCCCGACGACCCGGGGCCGCGCGAGGCGCTGGCCGCCGGCACCGCGCCCGCGGACGTCGCCGCGCAGTACCCCGCTTCCTCCCTCGCCTGGGCGCAGCTCGCCGACGAGGCGTACGAGGGCGGGCGGGTCGTCGAGTCGTACGCGTACGCCCGCACCGGGTACCACCGCGGCCTCGACTCGCTCCGCCGCAGCGGCTGGAAGGGCCACGGCCCGGTGCCCTTCGAGCACGAGCCGAACCGCGGGTTCCTCCGCGCCCTGCACGCCCTGGCCCGCGCCGCGCAGGCCATCGGGGAGCAGGAGGAGTACGAGCGCTGCACGGCGTTCCTGGCCGAGAGCAGCCCCACCGCCGCCGAGACGCTGACGTAGGACGTCCCGACACCACTCGGTCGGCCACCCCGGCCCGGAAACGGGCTCGGGGCCCGGCGGATCGCCGGGCCCCGAGGGTGGTCACGCGTCAGGCGAGCTTCGTACCCGTCGAGCGCAGGTTCGCGCAGGCCAACTGCACGCGCTCGGCCATGGAGGCCTCGGCCAGCTTGCCCCAGGTGCGCGGGTCGTAGGTCTTCTTGTTGCCGACCTCGCCGTCCACCTTCAGCACGCCGTCGTAGTTGCGGAACATGTGGTCCGCGACGGGCCGCGTGAACGCGTACTGGGTGTCGGTGTCGAGGTTCATCTTGACGACGCCGTTCTCCAGCGCGGTCGCGATCTCCTGCTCGGTGGAGCCGGAGCCGCCGTGGAAGACGAAGTCGAAGGGGTTCTGCCGGCCGTACTTGGCGGCCACGCCCTCCTGGAGGTCCTTCAGCAGCTCGGGGCGGAGCACCACGTTGCCGGGCTTGTAGACGCCGTGCACGTTGCCGAACGAGGCGGCCAGCAGGTAGCGGCCCTTCTCGCCCAGGCCCAGGGCCTCGGCGGTGCGCAGGGCGTCGTCCACGGTGGTGTAGAGCTCGTCGTTGATCTCGTGGGTGACGCCGTCCTCCTCGCCGCCGGTCGGGGTGATCTCGACCTCAAGGATGATCTTGGCGGCGGCGGCCACGGCCAGCAGCTCCTGCCCGATGGCCAGGTTGTCCGCCAGCGTCTCGGCCGAACCGTCCCACATGTGCGACTGGAACAGCGGGTTACGCCCGGCGGCGACGCGCTCGCGGGAGACCTCCAGCAGCGGCCGGACGTAGCCGTCCAGCTTGTCCTTCGGGCAGTGGTCGGTGTGCAGGGCGATGTTCACCGGGTACTTCTCGGCGACGACGTGCGCGAACTCGGCCAGGGCGACCGCGCCCGTCACCATGTCCTTGCTGTACTGGCCGCCGAGGAACTCCGCGCCACCGGTGGAGATCTGGACGATGCCGTCGCTCTCGGCCTCGGCGAACCCGCGCAGGGCCGCGTGCAGGGTCTGGGTGGAGGTGACGTTGATGGCCGGGTAGGCGAACTTGCCGGCCTTCGCCCGGTCGAGCATCTCGTTGTAGATCTCGGGGGTTGCGATGGGCATTCTGTCCGCTCCTTGGGAGTGTGCGGGTGTTCGAGGGGTTCCCTGACCGTGGGCGACTCCGTCGTCGGACCCATCTTCCCAGACGTCGACCCCGGCTCCGGAGGGGCCGTCCGAACGGCAGCGCGTCGGTGGGGGCGTCGGTGGGGCGTCCCGGAGGCGGAGGTTTCACGTGAAACCTCCGCCTCCGTACGTTCAGCCGTTCAGCTCAGGCCCAGATCCTCACTGCGGTAGGCCTGGTAGTACGGCAGCCCGGTCTCCTCGATCGCCGCCGCGGCACCGCGCTCGACGATCACCGCGACCCCGACGACCTCGGCTCCGGCCTCCTTCAGCGCCTCGACGGCGGTGAGCACCGAGCCGCCCGTGGTGGAGGTGTCCTCCACGGCCAGCACCCGGCGGCCGGCCACGTCCGGTCCTTCGACGCGGCGCTGGAGGCCGTGCGCCTTGCCCGTCTTGCGCACGACGAAGGCGTCCAGCCTCCGCCCCCGGGCGGCGGCGGCGTGCAGCATGGCCGTCGCCACCGGGTCGGCGCCGAGGGTGAGGCCGCCCACCGCGTCGTAGTCCAGGTCGGCGGTGAGATCGAGCATGACCTGACCGACCAGCGGGGCCGTCTCGCCGTCCAGGGTGATCCGGCGCAGGTCGACGTAGTAGTCGGCCTCCTTCCCGGAGGAGAGGATCACCTTGCCGTGCACCACGGCCTTGTCCTTGATCTGCTGCAGCAGCGCAGCGCACGCGTCGGTCATGGCCCCGAGCCTATCCAGCGTCCCGCGCGTCCCCGGCGCCCAGCCCGCGCCAGGCCCAGGTGGTGCTGATCTCCAGCGGCTCGATGGGCGTCACGAACCTGGGGTGGGTGTTCAGTCCGTTCGGCGGCCCCGACTGCGGTTCGACGCACACCGCGGCCTCCTGCTCGTCGTAGACCACGAGCCACTCCGCCCGGCTGGTGACCGACAGCTCCAGCTCATCGGGCCAGGTGAGCGTCACGTCGACGCCGTCGGGCATACCGAAGCAGTCGTCCCACGGTCCCGGCCGGGGCGGGATACGACGCCCGGTGGGCAGGTGGTCGGGGCCGCGCTCCTCCTGCCAGGCGGGGCGGAAGTCCACCCGGACGTCGGAACCGCCCCGCCCGAGGTTCCGCCGCCACCAGGGGTGCCAGCCGGCCTGTGCGGGGAAGGAGTCCGACGCCGTCTCCACGCCGAGGGTGAGAGTGAGGGAGGTGCCGTCCTCCGCCAACTCGACGAGCTGCGTCACCGTGCCCGGCCAGGGCCACGGTGCGCCGAGCCGCCAGGTGAACGCGGCCGTGCGCCCGTCGGCCCGGACGGTGCGCCAGCGGCCGTCGCGGGCGAACCCGTGGATGGCGTGCGGCGGTTTGTTGAGGGGTAGTCGGTAGGTCTCGGCTCCGCTGCGAAACCGGCCCCGGTCGGTGCGTCCGCAGAACGGGGCCATGACGAAGGCGCCGTGGCCCTCGCCGGGAAGCAGCAGTTCGGTGCCGGCGACGCGCAACGAGGCGATCCGGCACCCCTGTTCGGGCTCGACGGTCACCTCGGTGTCACCGGCTGCGAGCCGGACCGTCGTGGTCTGGGTTGTCACCCTGCCGAGCGTAGGCGCTGAGCGAGGTGCGCTGTGCTCAGCGCCGCCGCCGCAGGACGCGCCCGACCAGCACGGCGGAGGCCACGGCGAGCGCGGCGGCGGGTGCGGCCCAGCGCAGGGCCGCCGTCGCGCCTACGGTCTCCGGCGCGGGCACGGGAGCGTACCGGCCACGCGGCGGGGCGTGGTCGACCTCCTCCGCGCTGCGGCCGATCATCGTGCGCCGGGCGTGGGCGGCCTCGGCGGGGGCGCTCTCCCCGGCCCGACGCCCCTCCGCGGCGGCCGGGGCCTGCGGCTCCTCGTCCGCCGACGGGTCCAGGGACGGCGGCGGGACCTCCGTCTCGAAGACGGACGCGCCCGGCTCGACCTCCTCGGACTCCGGCGCCCCGGTCTGCGGCGCCCCGGTCTGCGGCGCCCCGGTCTGCGGCACCCCGGACTCCGGCTCGGCCGGGGCGTCCCGCTCCGGCGACGGGCCGGGGACCGGTCCGTCGGCCGACTCGGGAGCCGGGATGCCGGGGATGACGCGCTGGTTGTCGTCGGTCGGCGGGTCGGCCGCGAGACTCTGCGCCAGCGCCTCGGCGAACCGTTCCAGCAGACGCCGCCCGGCGGCGGCCCGCTGCTTCGCCTCGGCCTCGTTGAGCCGCCCCTTGCTGCGCACCGACCCCGCGCACACCAGCACCGTGCCCTCGGCGTCCCCCTGCCCGTCCCCGACGGCGCGCGGCGTGAGCGTCACCTCGGCGTGGGCGGACCCCTGGCCGCGCGCCTCGTCGCCCTCACCCGTGACGCGGAAGCCGTCCTCCCGCACGGAGACGGTCAGCGCACCCCGGTAGGTGATGGTGGAGCCGCCGATGCGGAGCCGCAGCCGGCCGGACACCGTGCCGTCGGCGTCCGCCTGCCCGTCCACGGCGTCGAGCTGGACACCCGGCACACAGCGCGCGACGCGCTCGGCCTCGGCCAGCGCCGCCCGGACGGACCCGACGGGAAACGGGACGTACACCTCGTGCTCCATGGGGCGGAGCCTACCCGCGCGGACCGCCGGACAGGCCGAGCCGAACGGATCGTCGTCGCCCGTGGCCGCCGCCGGATCCGTACGGGGCCGGGCCCGCCGTCAGCCGCCGTACCGCGGGTGGAGCAGCGTCGAGGGCGCCAGGCCGGTGCGGCGCTGCCGCTCGGCGGTGGCCGCCGCGTGGGCGAGATCGCCCGCGTCGAACGCCGTCGGGCGCGGCCCCCCGGCGTCCAGCCGCAGCGGCGGGGCGGCTCCGGGCGAGGCGAGCAGGAAGCCCCAGTCCGCCGGGTGCCCGGCGGGCGCGTCGGCCCGCGGGGCCCGGTCGGTACCGGCGGGGAACACCGAGGCCCGCCCGTCGACGGCGTACGGCACAGGACGCAGCCCGGCCGCCCGCAGCGTGGCCTCCACCGTCCAGAAGACGCGCCCGGCCCCGCTCACCGAACCGGCGTGCACGGCGAACCGACCGTCCGGGGACAGCGCACGGGCGAGCAGCCCGTAGAACTCCTGCGAGTACAGCCGCGCGCTCTCCGCCGGGCGGGGGTCCGGCAGGCCGGAGACGATCACGTCGTACGGCGGCTCACCGAGCCGGGCGCGGGCACGCAGCCACTCGAAGGCGTCGGCCGTCACCACCCGGGCCCGGGGATCGGTGAACGCCCGCTCGTTCAGGGCGCTGAGCCTCGAGTCGGTCCGGGCGAGCGCGAGCACCTCCGGGTCGATGTCGACGACGGTCACCTCCGCGACGTCCGGGTACCGCAGCACCTCACGCAGGGCGAGGCCGTCTCCCCCGCCCAGGACCAGGACGCGGGCGTGCGGACCGGCGGCCATGGCGGGATGGACGAGGGCCTGGTGATAGCGGGCCTCATCGGCGCCGCACACCCGCAACCGTCCGTCCAGGTACAGCTCCAGGCCGCACGGGCCGTGCGCGGCGCTCGCGTGCCGCCCGCTCCCCCGCGCGTCGGTGAGCACGATCTCCTGCACGTCGCTGTGGACCGCGACCCGCACCGAGCCCCCGTAGACCGCCCGACGCGCGGCATCCTCGAACGGGCCCGCGCCCACCGCCCCCGTACCGAGGAGCGAGAGCACCGCCGTGAAGACGAGCAGCAGCCCGGCCCGCTGCCGGGGGGCGAGGTCGTGCCGGAACAGCCACAGGACGAGCGACCCACCCGCCAGCACGTTGACGACGCCGACGAGCAGCGCGCCCGTCAACTGCCCGAAGACCGGCAGGAGAAGGAACGGGAAGGCCAGCCCGCCCACCAGGGCCCCCACGTAGTCGGCGGCGAACAGGTCGGCGACGGCGCCGCCCGCGTCCTGTGCCCGGATGCGCTGGATCAGCGTCATCAGCAGCGGCATCTCCGCACCGATGAGCACCCCGATGGCCAGGGAGAACGCGACGAGGACCGGCCCGGAGGCCCCGAACCAGGCGAACGCCGCGTACAGGGCCATCACCGAACCGCCGCCCACCAGCGCGAGCAAGCACTCGATCAGCCCGAAACAGGCGACGGCGCGGCACCGCAGCCGCTTGGCCAGCAGGGAGCCCACGCCCATCGCGAAGACCATCACCGAGAGCACGATGGAGGCCTGCGTCACCGAGTCCCCGGTGAGGTACGACGCCATGGCCACGAGCGCCAGCTCGTACACCAGCCCGCAGGCGGCACAGACGAAGACGGCGCACAGGACGAGGAAGCGGCCCAGCCCCGGCCGCACGGGCAGCCGCAGGGGGATCTCCTCCGGCGCCGGCCGCGACCCGTCCGGCTGCACCGCCCGTCCGGACACGGGCTGGTCGATCATGGTGGGAACGCTACGTGACGCCAAACCTGCACAACGTCACCCACAGGAGTGCAATCCGCGGCCCGGATGCTCCTGTGGTTGTCAGGCCAGCGCCGTCTCCCGGTCGTGCACGGCCACCCGGGTACGGGTGGCGACGAGCCGCCCTTCCTGCGGGTAGGCGTGCCAGGTCCGCCAGCACACCTGCTGCCCCAGCCGCTGCACGAGCAGCGCGGTGAACGCGTGCGGGTCGCCCGGGAACGTCCCGGCCAGCCCGTTGGGATGGTCGGCGACGAGCGCCAGCAGCTCCTGCGCCCGTCCGGCGAAGGCGCCGCGCGACAGCGTCTCGACCCGGGTGGCGAACTCGTAGTCCCAGCTCCCCAGCCGCTTGGAGATGCCGAGGGGCAGGGGGCTGCGGCTGCCCGGCATGCAGGCCACCGTCTCCGAGCAGCTGCCGCTGTCGTCCTCCAGCAGCACCTGGTGGGAGGCGCCCAACAGCCGCAACTGCACGGTGGAGCCGTGAAGACGAAGATCGAGGGTGGCAAGCGCCGGCAGCGGCTCGCGGCCGAGCGCCCAGGCGAGGTCGCCGGCGCGGGTGTCGGTGTAGGCGGTCTTGAGCGTCGTGAGCATGGATCGGCTCCGCAAGCACGTGTGGAGAGATGGACCGGTTGAGGGTGGGCCGGCCACCGTTCGGGATGCACCTCGGGTTGTTCCAGAGTTCGCCGGCTCGTGCCCTTACGGGCTCCTGATACGACGTCACCGAATCACGTTGAACACCAAGTCCACAGTGGTTTTACCCAACTTCGGGACATTTCCATACCCGAGAGGGCGATGGTGGTCACGTGTTCAACAGGCCCGCTCATTTCCCTCGGCATATGCCCTGCCCGCACCGCCGCTCCCCGTCCGGGCCCGCCCGCACCCCCGTCGGGCGGCCCCGGCCCGGCCCCCGTCAGTCGCCCCCGCCGCCCCCGCCGTCACCCCCACCACCGCAGCCTCCCCCGCCGTCACCCCAGCCGCCCCAGCCCCCGCCGGAGCCGTCCGCGTGGGACCCGCCGGAGCCCCCCGAGCCGCCGCGCCCGCTCGCGGTCCTCCGACGCCCCGCACTTCCCGTCCGCACCGAACTCGCGGCGATCGCCGCCACCAGACACGCCAGCCCGAACACCACCACGACGACGAGCACTGCGGTCATGGCGCCCCCTCCCGAACTGCCCCGCCCCCCGACGGAGCAGGCCGTGCCCCGGACATGCCCCCACCGCTCGCGCGCCAAAGCAGACTTGAGCAACTCCAGAGCTTGCGCACCCGCCGGGGCGATCCGCGAGGATGCCCGTCATGGGACGACCACCGCTGAACCCCCGCCTGGCCGAGTTCGGAACCACGATCTTCGCCGAGATGTCCGCACTGGCCCAGCGCACCGGGGCCATCAACCTCGGCCAGGGCTTCCCCGACACTGACGGGCCCGAGGAGATCCGCGAGGCCGCCGTCCGCGCCCTGCGCGAAGGGCGGGGCAACCAGTACCCGCCGGGCCCCGGCGTCCCGGAGCTGCGCACCGCCGTCAGCGAGCACCAGCGGCGCTTCTACGGCCTGCACGTCGATCCGGACACGGAGGTGCTCGTCACCGCGGGGGCCACCGAAGCCATCGCCGCCGCCCTGCTCGCCCTGGTCGAGCCGGGGGACGAGGTCGTCGCGCTGGAGCCGTACTACGACTCGTACGCCGCCTGCATCGCCATGGCCGGCGGCACCCGCGTGCCCGTCACCCTGCGCCCGGACGGACCCGACGGCGGCTTCCGGCTCGACCTGGACGAGCTGCGCGCCGCCGTCACCGACCGCACCCGCCTCCTGCTCCTCAACACCCCGCACAACCCCACGGGCACCGTCCTCACCCGCGCCGAACTGGCCGCCGTCGCCGAACTGGCCTGTGAACGCGACCTGCTGGTGGTCACCGACGAGGTCTACGAGCACCTGGTCTTCGAGGGCGAGCACGTGCCGATCGCCTCGTTCCCCGGCATGCACGACCGCACGGTCACCATCTCCAGCGGCGGCAAGACGTTCTCCCTCACCGGTTGGAAGGTCGGCTGGGCCACCGCCTGCCCCGAGCTGCTGACGGCCGTGCGGACGGCGAAGCAGTACCTGACCTTCGTCTCGGCCGGCCCGTTCCAGTACGCGATCGCCGAGGCGCTGGCGCTCCCCGACGCCTACTTCACCTCCCTCCGCGAGGATCTCCGCGCCAAGCGCGACCTCCTCGCCGCCGGACTCGCCGACGCGGGGTTCACCGTGCACCGGCCGCACGGCACGTACTTCATCACCACCGACATCCGCCCGCTCGGGGAGAGCGACGGCTTCGCGTTCTGCCGGAGCCTGCCGGAGCGCTGCGGCGTCGTCGCGGTGCCCAACGCCGTCTTCTACGACGATCCGGAGGCCGGCCGCAGCCACGTCCGCTTCGCCTTCTGCAAGCGGGAGGCGGTCCTGCGCGAGGCGACCGACCGCCTCCGCCACCTCACCCCCTGACCACCCCGGCCCCCACCGCCTCGCCCGCGAACGCACGGGGCCCGGACGTGGCGCGGCCCCGGACGGTGGGCGTCCGGGGCCGGTCGGGGGTGGGCCGGGGACGTCAGTCCTCGGCGTCCTCCGGGCCCTCGGGGCCGGACTCGGCGTCCTTCTCCAGGCCGAGCGACTCCACGAGCCACTTGTCGAACTCGATCGACGCCCGCACCCAGCTGACGGTGCTGGAGACGAAGTGCTCCAGGGACACGCCGGTGCCGATCAGCATCTGTGCCTCGCCGATGAGGCGGACGGTGCCGTCGTCGTGGGTGTGCGTGTAGAGCTTCGGCCACAGGGTGCGGCGGTTCCAGTCGTCGATCGACTCGAGGATCTTGACCTTGTCGTCGATCGAGTGCGGCCGGTCGTAGAACGTACGGACCGAGAAGACCCGCTGCTCCTTCTCGCCACGGAACATGAAGTACGTGCGGAACTCCTCCCACGGCGCCGCGAGGTCACCCTCGTCGTCGACGACGTACTTCAGCTCCATCTGGTCGAGCAGCTGCTTGACCAGGTCCTGGTCCGGGACGATCGGTCCCGCCGGGCCCCCCTGCGGCTGCTGAGGCTGCTGGCCCCCGAAATTCGGAATCGAGGACGGGTCGATGCTCACGTAGGTGTTCCCTTCGTACGGCTCCGGCCATCCTCCCTCACGACGGCCCGGTCCCCGCAACCCCGACCGGCCGCGTCCGGTGGGGACGCCGGGAAGGGCGCTCCGGCCGGGGCACTGCGGCTTCAGCCGGTGACCGGTCCGACCGTCAGACCGTCCCCGGCGACGTCGACCCGGACGGTGTCCCCGTCGCGCACCTCGCCGCCCAGAATCTCCCGGGCCAGCTGGTCGCCGATCGCGGTCTGCACCAGGCGGCGCAGGGGCCGGGCGCCGTACGCCGGGTCGTTGCCCTCGACCGCCAGCCAGTGCCGCGCGGCCTCGGTGACCTCCAGCGTAAGCCTGCGGTCGGCCAGCCGCCGCTGGAGCGCGTCGATCTGGAGCTGCGCGATCCGCTCCAGTTCGTCCCCACTGAGCGCCGCGAAGACGACCAGGTCGTCGAGGCGGTTCAGGAACTCCGGACGGAACGCGGCGCGCACCGCCGCCAGCACCTTCTCGCGCTGCTCCTCGGGCTTGGCCAGGGGGTCCATGAGGTGCTGGCTGCCGAGGTTGGAGGTGAGGATGAGGATGGTGTTGCGGAAGTCCACCGTGCGGCCCTGGCCGTCGGTGAGCCGTCCGTCGTCCAGCACCTGGAGGAGGATGTCGAAGACCTCGTGGTGCGCCTTCTCCACCTCGTCCAGCAGCACGACGGTGTACGGGCGGCGGCGCACCGCCTCCGTCAGCTGGCCGCCCTCCTCGTACCCGACGTAGCCGGGCGGCGCGCCGACGAGCCGGGCCACCGAGTGCTTCTCGCTGTACTCGCTCATGTCGATGCGGACCATGGCGCGCTCGTCGTCGAAGAGGAAGTCGGCGAGGGCCTTCGCCAGCTCCGTCTTACCGACGCCGGTGGGGCCCAGGAAGAGGAACGAGCCGGTGGGACGGTCGGGGTCGGCGATGCCCGCCCGGGTGCGGCGGACGGCGTCCGACACGGCCCGCACGGCCTCGCCCTGCCCGATCAGGCGGCGGCCCAGCTCCTCCTCCATGCGCAGCAGCTTCTGCGTCTCGCCCTCCAGCAGCCGCCCGGCCGGGATGCCCGTCCAGGAGGCGACGACGTCGGCGATGTCGTCCGGACCGACCTCCTCCTTCACCATCGTGCCCTGTGCGGCGGCGGCGGACTCCTGCTCCGCCTCGGCCCGAGCGGCCTCCTCCAGCTGGCGTTCGACGGCCGGGATCTCGCCGTAGAGCAGCTTGGAGGCGGTGTCGAAGTCGCCGTCGCGCTCGGCCCGCTCGGCCTGGCCGCGCAGCTCGTCGAGCCGCTCCTTCAGCTCACCGAGGGCGTTGAGCGCCTGCTTCTCCTTCTCCCAGCGGGCGGTGAGGCCGCGCAGCTCCTCCTCGCGGTCGGCGAGGGCGCGGCGCAGCGTCTCCAGCCGCTCGACGGAGGCCGGGTCGGACTCGCCGGACAGGGCCAGCTCCTCCATCCGCATCCGGTCCACGGAGCGCTGGAGTTCGTCGATCTCGACGGGCGAGGAGTCGATCTCCATGCGCAGCCGGGAGGCGGCCTCGTCCACCAGGTCGATGGCCTTGTCGGGCAGGAAGCGGGAGGTGATGTAGCGGTCGGACAGGGTGGCGGCGGCCACCAGGGCGCTGTCGGCGATCTGCACCTTGTGGTGCGCCTCGTAGCGGCCCTTGAGACCGCGCAGGATCGCGACGGAGTCCGCCACGGTGGGCTCGGCGACCAGCACCTGCTGGAAGCGCCGCTCCAGCGCCGGGTCCTTCTCGATGCGCTCCCGGTACTCGTCCAGCGTCGTCGCGCCGACCATGCGCAGCTCGCCCCGGGCCAGCATGGGCTTGAGCATGTTGCCCGCGTCCATCGCCGAGTCCCCGCCGGCGCCGGCGCCGACGACCGTGTGCAGCTCGTCGATGAACGTGACGATCTGCCCCTCGCTGTCCTTGATCTCCGCGAGGACGGTCTTCAGCCGCTCCTCGAACTCACCCCGGTACTTGGCCCCGGCCACCATGGCGCCGAGGTCCAGGGCGACGAGGCGCTTGCCGCGCAGCGACTCCGGTACGTCGCCCTTCACGATGCGCTGGGCCAGGCCCTCGACGACGGCCGTCTTGCCGACGCCGGGCTCGCCGATGAGCACCGGGTTGTTCTTCGTCCGGCGGGAGAGGACCTGGACGACGCGGCGGATCTCCTGGTCCCGCCCGATGACCGGGTCCAGCTTGCCGTCGCGGGCGGCGGCCGTGAGGTCGGTGCCGAACTTCTCCAGGGCCTTGTAGGTGCCCTCCGGGTCCGCCGTGGTGACCCGACGCCCGCCGCGCGCCTCGGCGAAGGCCGCCAGGAGCTTCTTGTCGTTCGCGCCCTGCCCCTTGAGCAGCTCGCCGGCCTGCCCGCCCTTGGCGGCGGTGCCGATCAGCAGGTGCTCGGTGGACACGTACTGGTCGCCCAGGTCCTTCGCGCGCTGGGCCGCGTCCGCGACGACGGCCAGCAGCTCGCGGTTCGGCTGCGGCTTCGCCACGGTCGATCCCTGGACGACGGGCAGCGCGCCGAGGAGCCGCTCCGCGCCGCTCCGCAGGGCGGCCTGGTCGGCGTCGACCGAGGCCAGGAGGTCCTGGATGTTCTCGTTGTCCTCACCCGCCAGCAGAGCGAGCAGCAGGTGGGCGGGGGTGATGTCGGTGTGCCCGTCCGTGAGGGCACGGTTGCCGGCCGCGCTGATCGCTTCCCGGCTCCTGTTCGTCAGCTCGGCGTCCACGTTCGGCGTCTCCTCCTCGGTACCACACAGCAGATGCTGACCCTGATGGGTACAGGGTACACAAAGTTGAGCCGTATCCACTCAACGAAAATCCCTCGTCCCCTGCCCTCGCCCGTTCGGGTGAAGCCGCTGGTCGGCGGCACCGGGCGGGGCCGGCCTCCGGCCAGACTGGCTCCGACCACGCGAAGGGGGACCCACGACGGTTATGGCCAGCACGCCGAAGCCGACACCGACGCCGACGCCGACGCAGGACGAGTTCCTCCTGGAGAGCTTCCTGGCCCTGGAGACCCCCGAGGGCTTCAAGGCCGAGCTCATCGAGGGGGACATCGTCGTGACTCCACCGCCCGACGGCGATCACGAGGACCACCTGTCCGTGCTGAACCGGCAGGTGTTCCGACTCTCCCGGACGGAGATGCAGGCCTCGGGGAACAAGGGGCTGATCCTGTCGCGCGGTGGGCTGTGCCCGAAGAACCGGGCCATTCCCGACGCGACCTTCGCGCCGCGCGGGCTGCGGCTGTTCCGTGGCGCGGAGCCGTGGATGCCGTGTGAGGGGGTCGCGATGGTCGCCGAGGTCACGAGCCGGAAGCCGCTGGGTGACCGGGCGGCGAAGCGGCACTGCTACGCGCGCGGTGGCATCCCCCTGTACCTCCTGGTGGACCGGGAGCAGGGGCGGGTCACCCTGCTGAGCGAGCCCGCCGGGGACGACTACACGCGCACCGTCTCCGTGGCCTTCGGCAAGCCCGTGCCGCTGCCGGAGCCGTTCGCGTTCGAGCTGGACACCGCCGACCTCCTCTGAGGCGCCCGCGGCGACCGCATACGCTGCGGGTATGGCAGTCGATCCGCGGGAGCCGGGCCCCGAGTACCGGGAGTTCTGGCAGGAACACCACCTGTGCACCTTCACCTCCCTGCGACCGGACGGCACGCCGCACGTCGTGCCCGTCGGCGTCACGTGGGAGCCGGAGACGGGGGCGGCCCGGATCATCACGAACCGGCACAGCCGCAAGGTGGCCAACGTCCGCGCGGCCGGGGCGGCGGGGGCGCGGGTGGCGGTGTGCCAGTTCGCCAGGGGCCGCTGGGCCACGCTGGAGGGCACGGCGGTCGTCAGGACGGAGCCCGACGTCGTCGCGGACGCCGTCCGCCGGTACGCCGAGCGGTACGGGCGCACCCCCAAGCCCAACCCCGACCGCGTCGTCATCGAGATCGCCGTCGACCGCGCCATGGGGCGGCCCGGGCGGACCCCGGGACGTGCGCCCGGCTGACGCGCGCCCTCACGCCGCCGCGGCCTCGGCGAACAGCGCCCGGCCCGCCCCCGCCGGGTAGGGCCGCCCGAGGACGCGCCCGTCCTCGCTGCCGACCGACATCACGCCGACCACCGTGCCGGACTGCGTCGCGGCGTCGTAGTGCTGGAGCCAGGGCCCGCCGCTGGCGCCCCGGCTGAGGCGGCACGGGGCGAGGAGCAGCCCGCCGACGTTCGCCGCGTGCGCGGTGCGCGCCGTCAGCAGCTCGGCCCGGCCCGAGCAGTGCGCGAGCGTCGCGCCGTCGAAGGGGGCGGCGGCCGGGTAGCCCATCGGCAGCACCGGGGCCGCCGGGTCGACGGGCGCGTAGTCGAGCGCGTTGGCGCCGTAGGTGTCCTGGATGGTCCGGCCGTCGCGGCGCTCGACGGTCACGAACGCGTAGTCGTGCGGAAGGATGTCCTCCAGCCGCCGGTTGACGTCCCACCCGGGCGGGGTGTGGAACGAGACGACCTTCCAGCCCGTCTCCATGACGCCCCCGGCCGCCGCGTCCTGGGCCGGGACGGGCCCGCCCCGGCCCGGTCCGTCGCCTTCGTGCCCGGGCGCGAACCAGGCGCGGTGCGGCCGCTGGGGGTGCCGGGGCGAGGTCAGGCAGTGCGCGGCGGTCGCTATGACGCTGCCGCTCGGCGAGTCCACTATCGCGCCGGAGCAGACCCCCACCCGTCCGTCGCCCAACTGCGTCACGAGCTTGCCGACCGTGGCGACGCCGCCGCCGGCCCAGGGATCGCCCTGGGCGGCGGCGGTGCGGGTGGGGAGCTCCGGCGGGCCGGTGGTCCCGGCCACGGCGATGGTGGCGAAGACGGTGGCCAGCGCGGCGGTCGCCGTGCGTATGTGCTCCATCACCACACCGTGCGCGGCCGCCCGTCCCCCGGCCACCGCGCTGCGCCCGTCCGGGTGAACGGGCCGCTCGCTCCCGACCCCGGTGCCGCAGCCGTGGGTCCGGGCGCCCGGACGGTGCCCGGCCTGCCCGAACGCTGCCCGCACCATGCGGAACGCGGGCTTCCGTGGTGACGCGTCCCAAGGGGGGACGCTCACTCCTGTGCGTAGACGCGGACCCGCGCCGGGGCGGATGCTCCCCTCGAACTTACGCAACCGTAAGGTCGCTTTCAGGCCGCATCCACCTTGGGAGTGTCAGTGCAGTCACCCCGGTCCCGGCGCCGCCGCCTCGCGTCCCCCCTCGTCCTCATGGCCACCGCGGCGGCCCTCACCCTCTCCGCCACGCCCGCGCACGCGGAGTCGGAACGCCCCGCCTTCTACGAGCCGCCGGCCACGCTCCCGGCGCACAACGGCGACGTCATCCGCTCCGAGTCCAGCGTCTTCTACCTGGACCCGTTCCAGCTCCTCAAGGCCGACGCCGACGTCAACCGCGTCATGTACCGGACGACGGACGGGGAGGGCGAGCCCCTCGCCGTCACCGGCACCGTGCTCACCCCGAAGAAGGACTGGTCCGGTGGCGGCGAGCGGCCGCTGGTCAGCTACGCCGTCGGCACGCAGGGCCTCGGCGACCACTGCGCCCCGTCCCGCCAGCTCGCCGCCGGGAGCGAGTACGAGGGTCTGTTCATCAAGGGCCTGCTCCTGCGCGGCTACGCCGTCGTCGTCACCGATTACGAGGGGCTCGGCACCCCCGGCGAACACACCTACATGAACCGCGCGGTGTCCGGTCAGGCCGTGCTGGACGCCGCCCGGGCCGCCCAGCGGCTCCCCGAGGCCGGGATCGCCGACGACGGCCCCGTCGCGATCACCGGCTACTCGCAGGGCGGCGGCGCCGCCGCTGCCGCCGCCGAGCTGGCGCCCTCCTACGCGCCCGAGCTGGACCTCAAGGGCGTCGCGGCGGGCGCCGTACCGGCCGACCTGAACGCCGTCGCGGACACCATCGACGGCTCCCTGTACGCCGGGTTCCTCGGCTACTCGGTGGCCGGCCTCGCCGCCGGTCACGACATCGACACCGAGCCCTACCTCAACGAGAAGGGGGAGGCGTTCCTGGAGGAGTCGCGGCGGTACTGCACGATCGAGGCCGTCGCCCGGCACGCCTTCACCCGCAGCGCCACCCTCACCGAGAGCGGTGAGCCCCTCTCGGAGTACCTGAAGGAACCGCTGTGGAAGGCCGTCATCGACGAGCAGCGGATCGGCGAGCGCACCCCGGACGTGCCGACGCTGGTCACGCACAGCCTCCTCGACGACGTCATCCCGTACCGGGTCGGCAAGAACCTGGCGGCCGACTGGTGCGCCGGGGGCGCGACCGTCGAGTTCTCCTGGAACCTCGGCCCGACGCACGTCGGCGGAGCCATCGCCGGCTACCCGAAGGTGTTCACCTGGCTGGGTGACCGCTTCGAGGACGAGCGACCCCGCTCGACCTGCTGACCACCCCGCCGCCCCGGCCGCGAGGACGTGCCGGGTGGGAGCCGCCGCCGGCCCCCGCCCGGCGCCCGGTCGCGTCCCGCCCGCCCGGCGGCCGGACGACCGGGTGACCGTGCGGTCACCCGAACCGGTCGCCGCAAGGAACGTGCCACCCCGGCGGGTGCGGAGGATGATGGGAGGCGGACACCGGTCGCTGGCGACGGCGCCCCGCCCCGGTCGGCGACGGTGTGCGTGGCCCGGTGGGCGGAAGGAGGGCCGGATGAGTGCTGAGGGCTTCGTCCACGCCGGTTCGGCGGGGCAGGTCAAGCGGTCACGCCCTCAGGGCCGCACCCCGGTGACCCGCTCGGACAGCGGCGGGCTGCTGGACGTCCTCGGCGTGGCCGCCATCGTCATCGACGTGCGCGGCCGCATCGTCTTCTGGAGCCCTCAGGCCGAGGCCCTGCTGGGCTACCCGGCGCAGGAGGCGCTGGGCCAGTACGCCGCGCGGCTGCTCGTGCCGGAGGAGCAGTTCGACTTCGTCCTGCGGCTCTTCGCCGACGTGATGGCCGACGAGGAGGGGAGCTGGGAAGGCAGCTTCCCGGTGCGCCACAAGGACGGCGAGCTGCGCCTGCTGGAGTTCCGCAACATGCGGCTGCTGGACGACCTCGGGGACCCGTACGCGCTGGTCCTGGCCACCGACCGGTCGATCCTGCGCCGCGTGGAACGCGACCTCGCGCTCTCCGTGCGGCTGGTCGAGCAGTCCCCCATCGGGCTCGCGATCATGGACACCGACCTGCGGTACGTCACCGTCAACCCGGCCCTGGAGCGGATCAACGGGCTGCCCGCCGACAAGCACATCGGCCGCCGGGTGCGCGACACCCTGCCGTTTCTGGACGCCCAGACGATCGAGGCGTCCATGCGGCACGTCCTCGCCACCGGGACCCCGCTGCTCGACCAGTACACGATCGGGCGAACGTCGGAGGATCCGCAGCACGAGCACGCCTGGTCCGTCTCCTTCCACCGGCTGGAGGACGCCACCGGGCACGTCCTCGGGCTCGCGACCTCGGTCGTCGACGTCACCGACCGGCACCGGGCCGCCCTGGAGGCCGACCGGGCCCGGCACCGGCTGGCCGTCGTCGCCGACGCCTCCATCCGGATCGGGACGACCCTCGACCTGGAGACGACCGCGCGCGAGCTGGCCGACGTCGCCGTGCCCGAACTGGCCGACATCGCCGCCGTCGACGTGCTGGACTCCGTGCTGGAAGGCCGGCGCGGCACCACGGACCCGCGCGGCCCGGCCGTCTTCCGCGCCCTCGCCGTCAACGCCGGCTACCCCACGGAGGCCATCCGCGCCGCCGACCCGCCCGGCCAGCTGGCCCGCTACGACGCCGACCGGCTCGTCACCCAGTGCGTGCGCACCGGACGTCCGATGCTCGTCGCCCACGTGGAGGAGGCCGACCTGCGCGGCATAGCCCGCGACCCGGAGTCGGCCGCGCTGCTCGCCCGCGCCGGCGTCCACTCCTACCTCGCCGTGCCCCTCATCGCCCGGGGCGAGGTGCTCGGTGCCCTCGACCTCAAGCGGGCCCGCAACCCACTGCCGTTCGACCAGGACGACGTCGCCCTCGCCTCAGAACTGGCCAACCGCGCGGCCGTCTGCATCGACAACGCCCGCTGGTACGAGCGGCAGCGCAACACCGCGCTCACCCTCCAGCGCAGCCTCCTGCCGCAGCATCCGCCGCCGCTCACCGGCCTGGACGTCGCCTCCCGCTACCAGCCGGCCGGTGCGGCGAGCGAGGTCGGCGGCGACTGGTTCGACACCCTGCCGCTCAGCGGCGGGAAGACCGCGCTCATCGTGGGGGACGTCATGGGCAGCGGCATCAACGCCGCCACCACCATGGGGCGGCTGCGCACCGCGACCCAGACCCTCGCCGAGCTCGACCTCGACCCGGCCGAGCTCCTGCGCCACCTCGACAAGATCACCGCAGGGCTCGACAACTACATCGCCACCTGCGCCTACGTCCTGTACGACCCGCACCGCAGCGAGCTGTGCATCGCCAACGCCGGCCACCTCCCGCCCGTCCTCGTCCGGCGCGGCCAGGAGCCGGAGCTGCTCGACGTCCCCACCGGCACGCCACTGGGTGTCGGCGGGGTCGGCGGCGTCGCGTTCCGCAGCATGTCGGTCCCGGTGGGCCCCGGCGACCAGCTCGTCCTCTACACCGACGGCCTGGTCGAACGGCGCGACGAGGACATCGACATGGGACTGGGCAAACTGCTGGGCCTGCTCGACGGCCCCGAGCGCGAGCTGGAGCAGACCTGCGACCGGCTGCTGCGCAACCTGCGCGGCACCGGACTGCACGAGGACCACGACGACGCCGCCCTCCTCGTGGCCCGCATCCGGCCGCCGGAGCCGCGCTGAGCGCGTGCGGACGTCAGTCGCTGCGGCGGGGACGCCAGACGACCAGGGCGCTGGACTGCTGCACGTCCTCGTAGCGCACGAGATCCCGCCGGTAGGAGGCGTGGACCTGCGCCTCACGCTGGCGCATCGCGACCGCCGCGCCCTCCACGGCCTGCTGGAGCTCGGCCACGCGCGACTGCAACGCGGCGACCTGGTTCTCCAACTCGATGATGCGCTTGATGCCGGCCAGGTTGATGCCCTCGACCTGGCTGAGCCGCTGCACCTCGCGCAGCTGCTCGATGTCGCGCGCCGAGTACCGGCGCCCGCGCCCGGCCGTGCGGTCGGGGGAGACCAGGCCGAGGCGGTCGTACTGGCGGAGTGTCTGCGGGTGCAGCCCGGACAGCTGGGCGGCGACCGAGATGACGTAGACCGGCGACTCGTCGGTCAGCTCGTACGGGGAACCGCCCCCGCGGAAGCGGGAACCGGCGTTGTTCCTGCGTGCATCTCGGCCGTCCACCTCAGTCTCCCTTCGCGGCCTTGAACAGCGCCGCCCGTGGGTCCTCCCCCGCCGTCGCGTCGCGGAAGGACTCCAGGGCCTCCTTGGCCTTCTTGCCCAACTCCTTCGGCACCGTCACCTCGACGGTCACCAGCAGGTCCCCGCGCGTGCCGTCCTTGCGCGTGGCTCCCTTGCCCCGGGCCCGCAGGGTGCGCCCGGCGGGCGTCCCGGGCGGCAGCTTCAACGTCACCGGCGGCCCGCCGAGCGTCGGGACGCTGATCTCCGCGCCGAGGGCGGCCTCCGCGAAGGTGACGGGCACGGTGACCGTCAGGTTGTCGCCGCGCCGCCCGAACACGGGGTGCGCGTCGACGTGGACGACGACGTACAGGTCGCCGTTGGGACCGCCGCGCTCACCGGGGGCGCCCTTGCCGCGCAGCCGGATGCGCTGGCCGTCCGACACCCCGGCCGGGATGCGGACCTGCATGGTGCGGGAGCTCGTCGCCCGCCCGCTGCCCCGGCACACCTCGCACGGGTTCTCCGCGATCAGGCCGCGGCCCTTGCAGTCCAGGCACGGGTCGGTGAGCGAGAAGCCGCCACCGCCGCCCCGGCTGACCTGCCCCGTCCCCACGCACGTCGGACACACCCGTGGTGTGCCGTTCTTGTCGCCGGTGCCCGAACACGCCTTGCAGGCGGCGCTGCTGGACATGCGCAGCGGCACCGTGGCGCCGTCCACGGCCTCGGTGAAGCTGAGCGTCACCTCCGACTCGACGTCCTGGCCGCGCCGCGGCTGGGTGCGTGTCGTGGTCCCGCCCCGGTTGAACAGGCCGCCGAAGACGTCGCCGATACCGCCCCCGAAGCCGCCGCCGGGGCTGCCCTGGGTACCGCCGAAGAGGTCCCCCAGGTCGAAGTTGAAGTTGCCGCCGCCCGCCCCGGGGCCGGGACGGAAGCCGCCGCTGCCCAGCAGGGCCCGCGCCTCGTCGTACTCCTTGCGGGACTTGGCGTCGGACAGGACCTCGTTGGCCTCGCCGACCTCCTTGAACCGCTCCTCGGCCTTGACGTCGCCCTTGTTGGCGTCCGGATGGTACTCGCGGGCGAGCTTGCGGTAGGCCTTCTTGATCTCCGCCTCGGTGGCGTCCTTGGGGACACCGAGGACCTTGTAGAGGTCCTTCTCCAGCACTTCCCTGCTGAGGTTCATGCGCGGCGTCCCTCCTTCCCTCGTCCTGCCACGCCCCGGGCGGGCCGCGCACGGCGGCCCGCCCGGCGGCGCTCGTCCGCGTCAGCCCTGCTCCGGGCCACCGTTCTCCTCGTCCGTCGCCGGCTTCTCGTCGCCCTGCTCGCCCTTGGCCTCGGTGTCCGAGGCCGACTGCGCGCTTCCGGGCTGGGGCTCGGCGACACCGACCCGCGCGGGGCGGATCGTGCGCTCGCCGATGCGATACCCCGGCTGCAGGATCTGCACGCACGTGGTCTCGGAGACGTCCGGCGAGTACGCGTGCATCAGCGCCTCGTGCACCGTCGGGTCGAAGGGCTCGCCCTCCTTGCCGAACTGGTGGAGGCCCATCTTGGCCACCACCGTCTCCAGCGACTCGGCCACCGACTTGAAGCCGCCGACCAGCTCGCCGTGGTCCCGGGCCCGCCCGATGTCGTCGAGCACCGGGAGCAGCTCGGTGAGGAGGTTGGCCACCGCGATCTCCTTGACGGCGATGCGGTCGCGCTCCACCCGGCGCCGGTAGTTGGCGAACTCCGCCTGCAGCCGCTGGAGGTCCTGGGTGCGCTCGCCGAGCGCCGTCCTGGCCTGGTCCAGCTGCGCGGTGAGCGCCACTTCCTGGAGCTCCTTGGAGTCCCCGGCCCCGGCCGCCGGGCCCGCCTCGTCGGCGGGACCGGCGCCCTGGGCGGCAGCCTCATCGGGTGATGCGGAGGCGTCGGCGGGGACGTCGGGCTTCTCGTTGTCGAAGCCCGGGGTCTCCTCCGTCACGCCGCACCTCCCTTTCGGTCGGTCTTCTCGTCGTCCACGATCTCGGCGTCGACGACGTCGTCGTCCCCGCCCTGCGCTTGGCCGGCCTCACCCTGGGCGCCGCCGGCGGCCTGCTGGGCCTGGGCGTCGGCGTACAGGGCCTGACCGAGCTTCTGGCTCGTCGCGGCGACCTTCTCGGTGGCCTCGCGGATCGCTGCGGTGTCCTCGCCCTTCAGCTTCTCCTTGAGGTCGCTGACGGCCTCCTCGACCTCACCCTTGGTGTCGGCCGGGACCTTGTCCTCGTTCTCCTGGAGGAACTTCTCGGTCGTGTAGACGAGCTGCTCCGCCTGGTTCCGCGTCTCGGCGGCCTCGCGGCGCTTGGAGTCCTCCTCCGCGTACTGCTCGGCGTCCCGCATCATGCGCTCGATGTCGTCCTTCGGCAGCGCGGAGCCACCGGTGACGGTCATGCGCTGCTCCTTGCCGGTACCGAGGTCCTTGGCGGAGACGTGCATGATGCCGTTGGCGTCGATGTCGAAGGTGACCTCGACCTGCGGCACACCGCGCGGGGCCGGCGGCAGGCCGGTCAGCTCGAACATCCCGAGCTTCTTGTTGTACGCCGCGATCTCGCGCTCGCCCTGGTAGACCTGGATCTGCACCGACGGCTGGTTGTCCTCGGCCGTGGTGAAGATCTCCGAGCGCTTCGTCGGGATCGTGGTGTTGCGCTCGATGAGCTTCGTCATGATGCCGCCCTTGGTCTCGATGCCGAGGGACAGCGGGGTGACGTCGAGCAGCAGGACGTCCTTGACCTCGCCCTTGAGGACACCGGCCTGGAGCGAGGCGCCGATGGCGACGACCTCGTCCGGGTTGACGCCCTTGTTGGCCTCCTTGCCGCCGGTCAGCTCCTTGACGAGCTCGGCGACGGCCGGCATCCGCGTCGAACCGCCGACCAGCACGACGTGGTCGATCTGGTTGAGCTGGATGCCCGCGTCCTTGATGACGTTGTGGAACGGGGTCTTGCAGCGGTCCAGCAGGTCCTGCGTGAGCTGCTGGAACTGCGCCCGCGTCAGCTTCTCGTCGAGGTGCAGCGGACCCTCGGCGGAGGCGGTGATGTAGGGCAGGTTGATCGTGGTCTCGGTGGACGAGGACAGCTCGATCTTGGCCTTCTCGGCCGCCTCGCGCAGGCGCTGGAGCGCCATCTTGTCCTTGGAGAGGTCCACGCCGTGACCGGACTGGAACTGCTTGACCAGGTAGTCGACGACGCGCTGGTCCCAGTCGTCACCACCGAGGTGGTTGTCACCGTTGGTGGCCTTCACCTCGACCACGCCGTCGCCGATCTCGAGCAGCGAGACGTCGAAGGTGCCGCCGCCGAGGTCGAAGACCAGGATCGTCTGGTCTTCCTTCTCCATGCCGTAGGCGAGCGCCGCGGCCGTCGGCTCGTTGACGATGCGCAGGACGTTGAGGCCCGCGATCTCACCGGCCTCCTTGGTGGCCTGACGCTCGTGGTCGTTGAAGTAGGCCGGGACGGTGATGACGGCGTCGGTGACCTTCTCGCCCAGGTACGCCTCGGCGTCCCGCTTCAGCTTCTGCAGCACGAACGCGCTGATCTGCTGCGGGTTGAAGTCCTTGCCGTCCAGGTTGATCTTCCAGTCGGTGCCCATGTGGCGCTTGACCGACCGGATCGTCCGGTCCACGTTGGTGACGGCCTGGCGCTTGGCGACCTCGCCGACCAGCACCTCGCCGTTCTTCGCGAAGGCGACGACGGACGGCGTGGTCCTGGCGCCCTCCGCGTTGGTGATGACGGTGGGCTCACCGCCTTCGAGGACACTGACGACGGAGTTCGTCGTACCCAGGTCGATGCCGACCGCACGTGCCATTTCGGAATCTCCTCCAGCTAAGCCTTGAGTGGAACTCACTCAAGAGTGCATGACGGCCGCACCGATGTCAACGGAGCTGAGTCCGGCCGACTCAAGTCGCTTGCCGAGGCATGACGCACCGCTGACAAAACTGCAGGTCAGCGCACCAGCAGAGCAACCATCAACAGATCCCGCACCCAGCACATGACTCCGACAGACAGGCCGACCGACCCACCCCGGCCGCCCACCCCGCCAGGCCCCGCGCAGACAAGCGGGTGAACCGATCGTCGTCTCATCTGCTTATGACTGCGGCGGGCTGAATTATGTCGCGATTATCCCGTTCCGCGCTTTAACGATCACGCTCCGAGGACAGGGCAGCCAGTGATCGGTGAACCCCCTTCGCGACAGGAGAGACGGAGATGGTGTCCGGTGCGTGCTGATCGGCCTCGCCCCCGGCGCATCGCGCTGCCCACCTGCCTGGCCGCCGCGGCACTCGCCGCCGCCCTCGCGGGCGGGCCCGCGACCGCCACCCCGCACCGTCCGCCCGCCGCCCACCACCCGGCGGCGGGCGACCCCGCCGGGACCCGGCCGCTCCGCTCGACCGAGGCCGCCGTGGCGGAGGCCGCCCGCGTCTCCCGCAAGGCCGACCGCGTCACGAAGCGGTACGAACGCGCCAAGGCCGCCGCCGAGCGGCAACGCAAGGCCGTCGACCGGCTGAGCGACCGGCTGGACCGCAAGCGCGCGGAGTACGACGTCCTGCGGCGCGCCGTGGGTGCCGCAGCGGCCAGCCAGTACCGCAACGGAACGTTCCTGCCCGGGGCCCAGGTCGTCGTGGCCGACTCGCCGGAGGAGTTCCTGGCGACCTCGGGCTACCTGGCCCGCAACAACCGGGCCGTGGTGCGGCTCGCGCGCTCCGCGAAGGAGGTACGGGCCGAGCTGGCGCGGGAGAAGGAGGAGGCCGACCGCGCGCTGGAGCGACTCCAGGCCGAAGAGGCACGCCGGCACCGGCTGAAGCACCAGGTGGACGCCGCACTGGAGCGCGCCCAGGAGCGCGCGACCCGACTGCGGGCCCGTGCCGAGCGTCGACGCGCCCCCGAACGTCCGGCCCCCGCCTCGCGCAGCGCCTGGGTCGCCCCCGTCGCGTCGTACGTCCTGACCGCCGGATACGCGGCCCGGGGCGGTCTGTGGTCCAGCGGCCACACGGGGCAGGACTTCGCGGTGCGGACCGGCACCCCGGTCCGGGCCGTGGGCGGCGGCACCGTCGTACGGGCGGGCTACGGCGGCCCCTACGGCAACGAGGTCGTCCTCGCCCACGGGAACGGCTACTGGACGCACTACGCCCACCTGTCGGTGATCCAGGTCGGCGTCGGCCAGCGGGTGCAGGCGGGCCAGCAGATCGCGCTCTCCGGCTCCACGGGCAATTCCAGCGGCCCCCACCTGCACTTCGAGGTCCGGAGCTCACCGGCACAGGGCTCCAGCGTCAGCCCCGTGCCCTGGCTGCGGGCGCGGGGCGTGGTGATCTGAGGGCCGACCCGGCGCCGACGGCCGCCCGGGCGGGTTAGCCGACCCTCAGCGACGCAGATCACCGCAGAGGGCGGTACAGCGCGGGACGGATTGTGGATAGTCTCGTACGGACTGACTAAGTTACTAACTAGTACGTACGTGTGCACCGGCTGGGCCCGCTCGCCCCGCCGACGCCGCTACCGCCTCCGCAGGCCCGAGGAGCCCCCATGCAACTCGCCGCGATCGTCGTCTCGCTGGCCCTCAGCGTCGTCGGCATTGCGCTGCTCGCGCGAGCCGTCGCCCAGTTCGTGCGGTTCTTCAAGCTCGGGCAGCCCGCCCCGGCCGGCGCCCGCGCGAACGACCCGTGGCAGCGCTCGGTCACGCTGGTCAGGGAGTTCCTGGGCCATACCCGGATGAACAGGTGGGGCGTCGTCGGTGTCGCGCACTGGTTCGTCGCGATCGGCTTCCTCACCCTTCCGCCCACGATCATCGCCGCCTACGGGCAGCTGTTCGTGCCGGACTGGACGCTGCCGGTGCTCGGCGGCTGGCTGCCCTACGAGCTGTACATCGAGTTCATCGGCGTCGCCACGACGCTGGGCATCGCCGTGCTCATGGTGATCCGGCTGCTGAACCTGCCCTCGCGGGCGGGCCGCAAGTCCCGCTTCACCGGCTCGACGGCCTGGCAGGCGTACTTCGTCGAGTACGTCATCTTCACCATCGGTCTGGCGATCTACGTGCTGCGCGGCCTGGAGGGCGCGCTGCACCACGCCTCGTGGGGGCTGGAGAACTTCGCCTCCTACGCGGTGACGGCCGCGGTGGACGGGCTCAGCACCGGCACGGTGGAGAACCTGGTCTACCTGTTCGCGATGATCAAGCTCGGCACGACGATGATCTGGATGATCACCGTCAGCACGAACATCGACATGAGCATCGCCTGGCACCGGTTCCTGGCCTTCCCCAACATCTGGTTCAAGCGCGACGCGCGCGGCGGCACCGCCCTGGGCGAGCTGCAGCCGATGACGTCCGGTGGCAAGCCGATCGACTTCGAGACGGTCTTCGACGAGGAGGGCGGCGAGGAGACCCAGTTCGGCGTCTCCCAGGTCGAGCACTTCTCCTGGAAGGGCCTGCTGGACTTCTCCACCTGCACCGAGTGCGGCCGCTGCCAGTCCCAGTGCCCCGCCTGGAACACCGGCAAGCCGCTGTCACCGAAGCTGCTGATCATGTCCCTGCGGGACCACTCGCACGCCAAGGCGCCCTACCTGCTCGCGGGTGGCGGCAAGAACGCCGAGGGCGAGGAGCAGGCCACCGCGGAGCAGCTCAAGGACGTTCCGGCCGCCGCGCTGGCCGAGGCCGAGCGTCCGCTGATCGGGACGCTGGAGGAGAACGGCGTCATCGACCCGGACGTGCTGTGGTCCTGCACCACCTGCGGCGCCTGCGTCGAACAGTGCCCCGTCGACATCGAGCACGTCGACCACATCGTCGACATGCGCCGCTACCAGGTCATGATCGAGTCCGCGTTCCCGTCAGAGGCGGGCACGATGCTCAAGAACCTGGAGAAGAAGGGCAACCCCTGGGGCCTGGCCAAGAAGCAGCGCCTGGAATGGACCAAGGAGGTCGATTTCGAGGTGCCGGTCGTCGGGAAGACGATCGAGGACCTGACCGAGGTCGAGTACCTGTACTGGGTCGGCTGCGCCGGCGCCCTGGAGGACCGCGCCAAGAAGACCACCAAGGCCTTCGCCGAACTCCTCCACATGGCGGGTGTGAAGTTCGCGATCATGGGCGGCGACGAGAAGTGCACCGGCGACTCCCCCCGCCGCCTCGGCAACGAGTTCCTCTTCCAGCAGCTGGGTGAGGAGAACGTCGCGACGCTGAACGCGGCGTTCGGTGAGGACGACGAAGACGAGTCGACCAGGCTCCCGGCGTCGAAGAAGAAGATCGTGGCGACGTGTCCGCACTGCTTCAACACGATCGCCAACGAGTACCCCCAGCTGGGCGGCCACTACGAGGTCATCCACCACACCCAACTGCTCCAGCACCTCATCGACGACGGCAAACTCGTCCCCGTCACACCGGTAGAGGGTCTGATCACCTACCACGACCCCTGCTACCTCGGCCGCCACAACCAGGTCTACACCCCGCCCCGCGAGATCATCGGCAAGGTCCCCGGCCTGCGCAACGAGGAAATGCACCGCCACAAGGAACGCGGCTTCTGCTGCGGCGCCGGCGGCGCCCGCATGTGGATGGAAGAGCGCATCGGCAAACGCATCAACAACGAACGCGTCGACGAAGCCCTCTCCCTCAACCCCGACATCGTCTCCACCGCCTGCCCCTTCTGCCTCGTCATGCTCACCGACTCCGTCAACGGCAAGAAGAACGACGGCGAGGCCAAGGAATCCATCCAGGTCGTCGACGTCGCCCAACTCCTCCTGGAGTCCGTGAAGACGCCGACCGACGGACCGGAGGACGGCGGGGAGGCCGACGCGGACGCCGGTGAACCCGCACCCGAGCCGCAGCCGGCCCGCTGACGCCGACGCCCCGACGTCCTGACACCGGAACGGCCGGTCCCGCACCTCGCGGGACCGGCCGTTCCGCGTCGACGGCCCGGCTCCCGGCGCGCGGGCGATCTTCCGCGTAGGGTGCCGGTGAGGGCCCCGGGGCCTCTCCCCCACACGCCGCCCACCGTCCCGGGCCCGGGGAGACGTCATGCAACTCGCCGCGATCATCGTCACGCTGAGCCTCACCGCGGTCGGTCTGGCACTCATCACGCGTGCCGTCGTCCAGATCGTCCGGATCATGAAGCTCGGCGGTCCCGTGCCGGCCGGGCTGCGCACCGACGATCCGAAGGCCCGTACCGCCACGCTGGTCAGGGAGTTCCTGGGCCACACCCGCATGAACAAGTGGGGCGTGATCGGCGTCGCGCACTGGTTCGTCGCGATCGGCTTCCTCACGCTGCCGCCGACCATCATCAACGCCTACGGGCAGCTCTTCCAGGCGGACTGGACGCTCCCCGTCCTCGGTGGCTGGCTGCCGTACGAGATGTACATCGAGTTCATCGGTCTCATGACGACGCTGGGCATCGCCGTGCTCATGGTCATCCGGCTGCTGAACCTGCCCTCGCGGGCGGGCCGCAAGTCCCGCTTCACCGGCTCGACGGCCTGGCAGGCGTACTTCGTCGAGTACGTCATCTTCGTCATCGGGCTGGCGATCCTGATGCTGCGCGGACTCGAAGGCGCGCTGCACGGCGTCGACCACTACGAGCCGGCGTACTTCGTCTCGTACCCGCTCGTCGCCGCCTTCAGCGGCCTGGAGCTCAGCACCCTCCAGAACCTCGTCTACTTCTGGGCCATGATCAAGCTCGGCACGACGATGATCTGGATGATCACGGTCGGCCTCAACATCAGCATGGGCATCGCCTGGCACCGGTTCCTGGCCTTCCCCAACATCTGGTTCAAGCGGAACGCCCGTGGCGGGGACGCCCTGGGCGCCCTGCTGCCGATGTCGTCCGGTGGCAAGCCGATCGACTTCGAGACGGTCTTCGACGAGGAGGGCGGTGAGGAGACCCAGTTCGGCGTCTCCCAGGTCGAGCACTTCTCCTGGAAGGGCCTGCTGGACTTCTCCACCTGCACCGAGTGCGGCCGCTGCCAGTCCCAGTGCCCCGCCTGGAACACCGGCAAGCCGCTCTCCCCCAAGCTGCTCGTCCTGTCCCTGCGGGACCACGCCTACGCCAAGGCCCCCTACCTGCTGGCGGGCGGCGGCAAGAACGCCGAGGGCGAGGAGCGGGGAACGTCCGAGCAACTGGCCGACGTTCCGGCCGCCGCGTTGGCGGAGGCCGAGCGTCCGCTGATCGGGACGCTGGAGGAGAACGGCGTCATCGACCCGGACGTGCTGTGGTCCTGCACCACCTGCGGCGCCTGCGTCGAACAGTGCCCCGTCGACATCGAGCACGTCGACCACATCGTCGACATGCGCCGCTACCAGGTCATGATCGAGTCGGCGTTCCCGTCAGAGGCGGGCACGATGCTCAAGAACCTGGAGAAGAAGGGCAACCCCTGGGGCCTGGCCAAGAAGCAGCGGCTGGAATGGACGAGAGAGCTTGAGCGGGAGGCGGGCTTCGAGGTGCCGGTCGTCGGGAAGACGATCGAGGACCTGACCGAGGTCGAGTACCTGTACTGGGTCGGCTGCGCCGGCGCCCTGGAGGACCGCGCCAAGAAGACCACCAAGGCCTTCGCCGAACTCCTCCACATCGCGGGTGTGAAGTTCGCGATCATGGGCGGCGACGAGAAGTGCACCGGCGACTCCCCCCGCCGCCTCGGCAACGAGTTCCTCTTCCAGCAACTCGGCGAGGAGAACATCGCCACCCTCGACGCGGCCTTCGGCGATCTCCCCCGGGGCCGGAGGAAGATCGTGGCGACGTGTCCGCACTGCTTCAACACGATCGCCAACGAGTACCCCCAGCTGGGCGGCCACTACGAGGTCATCCACCACACCCAACTGCTCCAGCACCTCATCGACGACGGCAAACTCGTCCCCGTCACACCGGTAGAGGGTCTGATCACCTACCACGACCCCTGCTACCTCGGCCGCCACAACCAGGTCTACACCCCGCCCCGCGAGATCATCGGCAAGGTCCCCGGCCTGCGCAACGAGGAAATGCACCGCCACAAGGAACGCGGCTTCTGCTGCGGCGCCGGCGGCGCCCGCATGTGGATGGAAGAGCGCATCGGCAAACGCATCAACAACGAACGCGTCGACGAAGCCCTCTCCCTCAACCCCGACATCGTCTCCACCGCCTGCCCCTTCTGCCTCGTCATGCTCACCGACTCCGTCAACGGCAAGAAGAACGACGGCGAGGCCAAGGAATCCATCCAGGTCGTCGACGTCGCCCAACTCCTCCTGCGGGCGGTCGTCAGGGAAACCGAGCCGACGTCGGGGACCACGGAGCCTGCCTGACGGGCAAGGAAGCAGCCAAGCCCCCGCCCCCGGTCAAGTTCAGTCCAGTTCTGATCAATTTCAGTCAGCTGCTGCGAGTTTCAAGACGCTATGTGCACCGGTCTGTTGGGCAGGGGGTGGCCACCCCTAGCCTCTGCCCTATGCCCGTTGACATGGCGGCTCCCTCCCGCCCCGGACGGCCGGAACAGCAGTTGCTCAAGCAGCGGTTCACGGCCCGCACGCTGCCTCAGCTGAGGGTCGGCGTCGAGGTCTGCGCCGCCTCGGCCGGGCTCACCGAACCCCGCCGGGGCGACTTCGTCCTCGCCGTGGACGAGGTGCTGACCAACGCCGTCGAGCACGCGGGCGGCCACGGCACGCTGGTCCTGCGGCGCGTCGGGCACGAGTTGGAGGCCCAGGTCAGCGACGCGGGCCCCGGCTTCACCGCCGACGTCATCCCCGAACTGCTGCCCGGCCTCGACGGCTGTGCCGACGGCCGCGGGCTCTGGCTGGCCCGCCTCACGACGGACCGGCTCAGCATCACCGCGGCCGACCCGGACGCCGTCGGCGCCGGCACCGTCGTCACGCTGGCCGTCACGCTGCCCACTCCCGCGACGACGCCCCACCCCTGACCCGCCCCCGCCCCTTAGGGCGCGCACCTACGGGATGTACCGAACCCGCCACAAGCAGCGCCGATACCCGGCCCTCGCGCTCCGCCCGCGCACCGGACGCGGTACGTTCGAGAGCGTGGCTGGATTCAGGATGGGACGCGGCCGGGACGCGCGCAACGCACAGCAGGGGCAGCAACCGCCTCACCACGGGCACCCCCCGCAGACGCCCTACGGGCAGGGCCGGGCGGGGCACGGGCAGCAACCGGTGACGTGGGGGCAGCCCGCTCAGCCGGGCGCGGGTCAGGGCGGACCGTACGGTTCCGGTCCGCAGCACCCGACGGCGCCCGGTCACGCCCCGCAGGGGCAGGGTGGCGGGCCGGCCTACGGCGAGCCGGAGTACCTCGGCGCTCCCGGTCTTGCGGACCCGTACGCCAACAACCCGGGCCACACGCGTCAGTTCAGCATCCACGACGAGATGGACGGCGCGGCGGGGCCGGACTACGGCGGCGGCTCCACGTACGCCGCAGGCCGCACCGGGCCCCCGCCCGGCCCCCGCCTGCACTGGAAGCAGCTGCTGTCCGGCATCGTCCTGCGGCCCAACGCGACCTTCTGGCAGATGCGCGACCACGCCGTGTGGGGCACGGCGATCGCGGTCACCTTCCTCTACGGGCTGCTCGCCGTCTTCGGACTCGACGAAGCGCGGGAGGAGGTGCTCAAGGCTCCGCTCGGGAGCGCGATCCCCTTCGTGCTCATCACGGGCCTCGCCGTCGTCCTCTCCGGACTCGTGCTCGGCTCGGTGACGCACACGCTGGCCCGTCAGTTCGGGGGCGACGGCACGTGGGCCCCGACGGTCGGCATGGCGATGCTGATCGCCTCGCTCACCGACGCGCCCCGGCTGCTGTTCGCCTTCTTCCTCGGCGGCGACGCGACGTTCGTCCAGGTCGTCGGGTGGCTCACCTGGGCCGCCGCCGCCGCGCTGTTCACCTCCATGGTCAGCCGCTCGCACGACCTGCCGTGGACGAAGGCGCTGGGCGCGTCCGCGATCCAGCTCCTGGCCCTGCTCTTCCTGATGAAGCTCGGCACGCTCTAACCCTCCGACCCTCCGGCCCCCGATCACGCCCGCTCGCCGGGTCCGTCGGCGGGCCGCAGGGAGAGGCGCGCCTCGACGGCGTCGGCGGTGACCGCCGTACGGGCGCCGAGGGCCGCGAGCAGCCGACGGGCTCCGTGGTTGTCCGGCGTCGTGGAGGCGACGACGCCGGACCGGCCCGCAGCGCGGGCCTCCTCCACCAGCAGCCGGAACGCGGCCTCGCCCACCCCCGTCCGGCGGACCGAACGGCCGAGCCACAGCCCGGCCTCCGCCTCCTGGCCGCCGGGCGGAACGGGGCAGAGCCGCGCGGCACCGACCACCCGCACGCCCCGCCCCTCCGGGTCCGCACCGGGTGCACCGCTCAGGAGCACCGCGTACGTCGTCTCCACCGGGTCCGCCGCGAGGCCGTGCGCCCGGCCCCGGTGGAAGCGCAGAAACGCCTCCCGCCGCGCGTCGGTCCAGCCGGGCGGGCCGGGCACGGGCGGCATGACCTCCTCCGGATCGGCGTCGGCCACCGCCGCCTCCAGCAGGGCGGACAGGAGCGCCGCGTCGAGCGGCCGCAGCTGGACGTCTCCTCGCATGCCCGTAGCCTGCCCCACGCGCACGGCCCGCCGCACCGGGTTTCAGGCTCCGCGCAGCGCCTCCGCGAGCCGGACGGCCGCCGTGCCGATGCCGCGCGGCGTCGGCGGCGTGAAGGGCCGGTGCAGGTCCTCCTCCCGGTAGCGGCGGCAGTCGCGGTGCCACACGTGGATGCCGGAGAGCCAGTTCTCCAGGTCCCGCACGTAGGCGTCCAGCCCCGCACGCTGTTCCTCGCCGAGGTCGAAGTCGTCGCAGACCACGGGGAGCTGCGTGCGCACGATGTGCTGGAACTGGCTCATCCTGCCGCGCATGAGGTCGTCGATGATGCGCAGACCGTCCGTGTAGTCGCAGTCGAAGAAGTTCTGCACGACGAGGATGCCGTTGTGCACCTCGCCCTCGACCTCGATCTCCTTCTGGTAGGAGAAGACGTCGTTGAGCAGCATCGCGTAGTCCGCCGCGGAGTTCTCCAGCGACCGGACGACGCCGCTGCGGTACACCTCGTCGGGCACGCTCAGCCCCCGGCGCAGCCGGCACAGGCTCATCGTCATGTCGGAGCCGAAGGTGAAGCGGCGCATCTCCAGGTAGTCGACGGGGTCGGGCACGCGGTTCTGCGCCTGGTTGGCCAGCTCCCACAGCCAGCTGTCCGTCATGTCCTCGACCGACGTGCGGAACCGCCGCCGCGCCGTCGGCGTCATCGGCCCGGCCGTGCGGGCCCACAGGTCGGCCAGCCCCCGCTCGAGCGCGTTCACCGGGGTCTGTACGGTGGCGGAGGCGGGGTCGTCCAGCGGCATGAACAGCCGCAACCGGTCCGTGGCGGCCTTCGCCCCGACGAGGTCGCGCGGGGCGCCGAAGACGACGGGGTAGTAGTCGTCGCCGTAGGTGCCCCAGGCCAGCCAGTCCGAGGAGAGGTTGAGCTCCTCGGGCGAGGAGTCCGGACCGATGCCCGCCGCGCACAGCGGGAGGTCGATGTCGCGCAGCCGCTTGTGGTCCCAGACGCCGGAGGTCGGGTAGCCGGGCTGTGGCTCCAGGATGCCCATTCGGTCCGCCCACTCGACGACGTGCTCGCGGGCCTGGTCGAGGTGGGGGCTGAGCCGGGCCGGGAACGGGATGTCGAACTCCGGCAGCCGGGACGGCCCCACCCGCTGGAACGGCACGTGGGTGAAGGTCCGCGCCCGCGCCCGCTCCGCACGCCGCGTCGTCAGCCGGACGTCGGCGGCCGAGGTGCCGAGCCCCCTCGGGCCGAGGAACAGCCGGCCGCTCCCCGCCCCGTCCCCGGCGCCGTTCATGTAGCGGCTGGAGCGCATGTGCCACTCGTGCCCGCCCGACTGCCAGTCCTGCAGCCCCTTCACGTACGCCGCCACGTCCGCGCACTGCCCGGGCGTCAGGCCGTGCTCGGCGCAGAGCGCGGGCAGTTCGGTGAGCGCGGTGTTCTCGAACTGCTGGATGCGGGACGTCAGCAGGTCGTTGACGGCCTCGGCGGCCTCCTGCGTCGAGCAGTTCAGGAAGTGCTCCAGGACGAGCACGCCGTTGCTGAGTTCCCCCTCCTCCCGCGTCTCCCGCTCGTAGGAGAACAGGTCGTTGCGCAGGTGGACGCCGTCGGAGAACGCGTCCCGCAGCACCCGCAGCGGGCGCGACGCGGCGACGGCGTCCGGCACCTCGGCGCGCGCCGCGTACTCCACGAGACCCGCCGACCACGGCGCGCCGCCGACCTTGCGGCGCATCTCGATGTACTCCACCGGGTTCGGCACCCGGCCGATGTTGATGTTGGACAGCTCCCACAGCGACTCGTTGAGCAGGTTCTCGGTGCTCTCCGCGAACCGGGCCCGCCACTCCAGGGACATCGCGGGCACCGTCCGCTCCCACAGGTCGGCGAGGCCCGCCTCCACCGGGTTCGTCGGCTCGGGCATGCCGACGGACCGGTCCATCGGCATGAACGCCGGCAGCCGGTCGAGGTACGCCTTCCCGCCCGCCCGGTCCTGGGAGCGCTTGAAGCACTCCAGGAAGTGGTCGTCGAAGAAGAAGACCCACACGTACCAGTCGGTGATGAGCGACAGCGCGGGGCCGTCGGCGTCGGGGTGCGTGTAGGCGCAGAGCAGGGCGTAGTCGTGGGCGTCGAGGTCGCTCTGCTCCCAGATACCCGACCCTTCCAGCATCCCCATCCGGCGGGCCCACTCCGAGGCGTGCGCACGCGCCTCCTCCACGTGGGGATTCAGCCGCGCGGGGTACGGCGTGTAGAAATCGGGCAGGACGAACGGCTGTGACACGGAACCCTCTCCCGGCGGTCAGCGCAACCCGGACGGCCCAGCCCTACCCCGTGGGTCCCGCGCAATCCGCCGGCCCGGGCAAACCACCGCTACGGGTGAATTCCGCTCCAGGGCAACGGAGTTGGCCTCAGGCGTCGAGCACCTGGCCCGCCCGGCGCACCACCGGCGGTTCCGTCGACCACGGGAAGTTGATCCACGCGTCGGTCCGCTTCCACACGTACTCGCAGCGCACCAGCGACTGCGGCTTCTCGTAGATCACCGCGCTGCGGACGTCCGCGACGTGCCCCGCGCAGAAGTCGTGGATCAGCTTCAGCGTCTTGCCCGTGTCCGCGACGTCGTCCGCGATGAGGACGCGCTTGTCGGAGAAGTCGACGGCGTTCGGCACCGGCGCCAGCATCACCGGCATCGGCAGCGTCGTCCCCACGCCGGTGTAGAACTCGACGTTGACCAGGTGCAGGTTCTTGCAGTCCAGCGCGTAGGCGAGCGCCCCCGCGACGAACACCCCGCCGCGCGCCACCGACAGCACGACGTCCGGCTCGAACCCGTCGTCGGCGACGCTCTGCGCCAGCTCCCGGACCGCGACCCCGAACCGCTCGTACGTCAGCTCCTCACGCTCGTCGCTCATACCTGCGTCCGGTCGAAGTTCAGATAGGAGCGCGACGGCGTCGGGCCGCGCTGGTTCTGGTACCGCGAGCCGTACCGGGCCGCGCCGTACGGGTGCTCCGCGGGCGACGACAGACGGAACATGCAGAGCTGGCCGATCTTCATCCCCGGCCACAGCTTGATCGGCAGGGTGGCGACGTTGCTCAGCTCCAGCGTCACGTGCCCGGAGAAACCCGGGTCGATGAACCCCGCCGTCGAGTGCGTCAGCAGCCCGAGACGTCCGAGCGAGCTCTTCCCCTCCAGCCGCGACGCGATGTCGTCCGGCAGCGTCACGACCTCGAAGGTGGACGCCAGCACGAACTCGCCGGGATGCAGGATGAACGGCTCGTCCCCCTCCGGCTCCACCAGCCGCGTCAGGTCCGGCTGCTCGACCGCCGGGTCGATGTGGGGGTAGCGGTGGTTCTCGAACACCCGGAAGTAGCGGTCCAGCCGGACGTCGATGCTCGACGGCTGCACGAGCGCCGCGTCGTACGGCTCGATCCGCACCCGGCCCGTGTCGATCTCGGTCCGGATGTCCTTGTCTGAGAGAAGCACCCCCCGAGGGTACGCGCACGGGCGGGACCAGGCGCAATCACCCCCGGACCCGCCCGCGCGCCCGGCTCAGTGCCGGTGACCGCCCTTCACCGGGACGGCCTGCCGCAGCCGCGCACAGCGCGGACACCGCAGCAGCCGACCCGGCCCGATCCGCTCGCTGCCGAGCTGCTGCATCGGGAACGTGCTGGTGCTGAACACATGGCCTTCGGCACAGCGCACGACGGTGGACTCCATCGTTCCCTCTCCCCAAGTACGTGGACGACGCGAGGACGAAGGCCACCATAGGGGACGAAACGGGCCACGCGACGACCGCCGCACCCGGCCCCACCGTACGCCCCAACTCCCCCTCCCCGAACCCCACCCGCGCCCCCGACCACGACCGCCCCGACCACGACGAAGGACCCCGCGGCCTGTGCGCCGGGGGTCCGGGATGAGGTACAGTGTCCCGCGATGAGCAAGCCGCCCAGGACGGTCTCGACCGACGTCCCCACCGGGTGGCCTCGCTTCTCGCGGGCGTAGTTTAATGGTAGAACATGAGCTTCCCAAGCTTATAGCGCGGGTTCGATTCCCGTCGCCCGCTCCACTTGAGGCCCCAGGTCAGCGACCTGGGGCTTTGCCGTGCCCGGAGAACCTTTCTGGCGACTCCACCGGCCGCCCACGCCGGGCGAACCGGTCCGAGGCCAAGCGCCGAACCGGCGGACACGGCCGGACGAAGATGCCCTTGCCGTGCTGCGAGGAAACCAGCCCCTCACTGGCAACATCGACAGCCCGTTGCGGACGGTCATCCGGGACACCCCGAAGTGCTCAACCAACCCCGACTCGGACGGCAGTTTCGCGCCCTCGAGCCGGGCAGGCCGGAAGGAGGAGCCGACACGGAACTCCTTTGGAGGTCTAGCTGAGAAGGTGAGCTCCGTTGCTACGGTGAGTGGGCCTAGCCAGCCGAGAAGACGGGGCCCGACGTACGTGAGCAGTGCCGAGCGTCCCCACTCCGTGAGCGTCGCCGGGGTAATCGTGGACGACGGCGGTCGCGCCCTGCTGATCAAGCGCCGGGACAACGGCCGCTGGGAGCCGCCCGGCGGCATAGTGGAACCCGGCGAAAGCCTCCCCGACGCCCTCCAGCGCGAGGTCCTCGAAGAGACCGGCATCAAGATCGCCCAACCGGCGACCCTCACCGGCGTCTACAAGAACATGCGGGCCTTGGTGGTCTCCCTCGTCTTCCGCTGCGAGGCCATCGACGGTCACCCCACCACCGGTGAGGAGACCAAGGCACTGCGCTGGGTCACGCGCGAGAAAGTCTCCGAGCTTGCCAACGAGGCGTACGCGATCCGCGTCCTGGACGCACTCGACCCGACATCGCCGCCAGCAGTCCGCGCCCACGACGGAACGACACTCGTCTAGCACACACCCACGGCCCACATCGGCCACCAGCACAAGTACGCCACGTCTGGGAACTCCCCCACCCGGGCTCCCCGAAGAAGTCGGCCGAACCCGCCGTTGGACCCGCGACGTCCCGCGCGGTTGCCCCTGTGCCGACGAAGCCGCGCTCATCGTCACCGAGCTGGGCGCCAACGCCGTCACCCACACCACCGGCCCCGCGTTCCGGGTCACCATCACACGCGCCGATCAGGCCGTGTCCGTAGCCGTCACCGGCGCGGGCAACATCACAACAAGCCCCCGCGTCCCCCATGCCGACGAGTCCAGTACCCACGACCGCGGCCTCCACATCGCCGCCCTACTCGCCGCGGACCTCGCGAACACCTGAGACTGGCGCGGCCACACCATCACCACAGCCGAAGCCACCGAACAGGCCACCGCATGCTGACCATCCACTGCCAAGCCACCGCCCACCCCCACTCGGGAGCCCGCCCACTCCTCCTCGCCACCGACCTCACCCGCAACCCCCGCCTCGCCCTGCGATGGCTCCGCACCCGCGTCCACCACATCGCCACCCAACTCGACCCGCCCTACGCACACCCCTTACGCCACTGGCTCACCGACGAAGCCGCACACGAACACGCTCTCTCCCTCCTGGCACACGGCACCCCCTACACCCTCACCACCTACGACGACGAAACCCGCTACCACCTCCACGCGGAGCCCACCCGATGACCCGCCAACCCCCACTCACCACAGCCGGCACCTGGAGTAAATGCGGTACGCCACGGTCAACAAGATTGGCTGAAGGTCGAGTTGTCGGGCATCTCACCAGGCATCGAAGCAGCAGGTCAGCGGCCCGACGCCCCAGCCTCTCTCCTGAAGCGGTGCTCTCGCGCTGGCCCACCGCAAACCGGGCTTCGTCATCTCGCGGACCACACTCGGCTCCTCGGACCAATGGGCGCCCGCACCACAACAGGCGGTGAACCACGGTCAGCACCGATAGACGATCAAGCAGCCCGGAGGGGCTGAAGCGTCCATATGTGCAGATCAGCGCGTGAGTCGAGCCCAACGTCCGACCATTCCCAAGCTTGTAGCGGGGGTTCGACTTTCGTCGCCCGCTCCATGGTGAAGGCCCAGGTCAGCGACCTGGGCCTTACTCGTTGTCCGTGCCGGCTCGCGCGTCGCGTGTCCGGTGAGTCCTCGTGGTCGTTCTCAGGCCTCACCGGCGCCCTCTGCTGCTACAGGGGCTCATCCGCCGCACCACGAGGACACCGGGCTAGGGGTGACTGCGCGCGAGGGGTGCGGGGCTTCCCTGCTTCGGCACGGACCCCGCATGTGCTCCTGACACGGCGTGTGGCACTCCCGGACGCCGGACCACCCGTCGGCACAGTCTGGCCACCGCGACGTAGAAGCGGTCCGGGAGGAAGACGGCGTCCGCGATGATCATCACGCCGGAGAACAAGGGCAGCCCCATGAGAACGGCGATGCCGATGTGCATGCCCAGCAGCATGGTCAGCACCGGGTACTTGAGCCTGCCGAACAACACGAACGGGAAGGCCACCTGAAGCAGCACGGTCAGGTAGCCGACGACCGCGATGGCGACGGCATGTCCGTCCACCCAGTGGGAGAGGGCGGGCCAGGGCTGGAAGAGCTCTAGGTTCAACACGTAGTGCAGCGCGGTTCCGGCCCCCCAAGTGCCGCCCTGCACCTTGTACAGTCCGGCCGAGCCGTAGACGAAGCAGACCTGGAGGCCGATCACGAGGAGCCCGCAGTTGTGCAGCGTGGTCACCAAGGTCTGCCGCGCTGCGCCTAGTTGCGGTGGCAGCCGGGGCCGCCACCGGCCCGTCGAGCCTCCGGCGGAGCTGGTGCGGAGTCTCCGGGCGTCCAGGGACCACCGGCGGCCGGAGGCGGTCAGGACGAGATAGAGCGCCATCAGAAGAACGAGGTTGTCGCCTCCGTCCGTCATGAAGATCGCCCGTGCGTGGAACGAGCTCACCACGACGGCGAAGAGGACGGACACGGCACGCGTCCGCCAGCCCAGCGCGAACAGCGCGCAGACGACGAGCGCCGCCGCATAGCAGCACTCGAAGTAGATCCGGCTGTCAGACAATGTCAGGACACTGAACCAGCCCGTCTGGTCGAAGAGCTGCCGTGCCAACGCCGGCGTCCATGGTGAACCGGGGCCCCACATCTCGTCGCGGTGCGGGAACTCGCGCAACAGGAAGACCAGGTAGAGGAGGCCGTACCCGATGCGCAGGACCGACACCGCGTAGAGGGACAGGGGACGCTCGGTGAGCAGCGCCCACGCGCGTCGTCCCGGGACGGAGAGCCAAGCACTCGGACGGGTCAAGCGCGGCTCCTCGCCCGACGCGCCCGACGCCGCGTGGGAACGCATCGGGTCATTACCTGTCGGAGCCATCGGAGGCCACCTTCCACCAGGGCAGAAGCCGTGTGTCGGCTCTCGCGGCAGCGGCACGGCGGTCACTGGCCGCGGTGCCCTGAGCAGCAATGGGCAAGGTGACCACCCGGAGCTGGATGTTCTCGAACGGCTTGCCGTTCAGATCGGCCATGCGGTCGGCAGCGATGTTGCGCAGATACTGCTGCATCATCACGGCTCGTTCGGAGCGTGAGACATCGTCACCTCCGTGGAGTTCGGCGTAGGACGTCCAGGACCGCCGCAGGAGGTTCTGCGAGGTGTGACTCGGAAAGGAGTTGTGCTCGATGGCGGATTCGTCCACGGCGGTCAGGTCGGTCCAGGGGCTGACCTGGACGGACCCGTCCTGAGCCGTGTGTGCGGTACGCGCGGAGATCGTCCGGTTGACGGAATCCGGGTCAGGCGCGAACAGTCGCCAGTTCTGTTCGAAGAGGGGAAAGATCCAGGCATTCACCTGTTGGCCGTAGCGCTGGGAGACGATATTCGCGGGCGCCACATGCAGGAATACCAGGACGATGTGCATGAGGGCCGTGACCAGGCAGAGGGCCACGGCGGTGTGCAGTGCTCCTATCCCCACTCTTTGCGCTCGGCGTGACGTGGTTGCCTCGCCATCCGCGACCTCCGGGCCGAGGGCCCGTCCCTGTGGCTGCCCGTGCTCCGATGCGACTTCACCCAGCACTGCCCCGCCTTGTTCTTCTTGTCGTCCAGTTCGTGGAAGCGCGCGCGGCGGGCCCTGAGGGAGGGCCCGCCGCGCGCGGTCAGTCGGCAACGCGCTGGCCGCGCCGCCGACTAGCCTTCGTAGCTACCCGGCCCCTGCGGCTTGTCGCCGTAGCCGCCGTGCTCCGGGCCGTGGCCGCCGTGCTCCGGGCCGTGGTCGGGACCGTGACCGCCGTGGCCCGGGCCGTGGTCGGGACCGTGCTCCGGACCGTGACCGCCGTGGTCAGGGCCGTGGCCCGGACCGTGACCGCCGTGGTCATCGGGCTTGTCGCCGTGGCCGCCACCCGTGTTGCCGCCGCAGTGGCCGCCGCCCGTGTGGCCGCCGTGGCCGCCGCCGTGACCCCCGCCTGTGTGACCACCCTTGCCACCGCCCGTGGTGTTGCCGGCCACGTTCCCGGCGGTGTTCCCGACGGTGCTGCCCGCCGTGGCCCCGGCGGTGGTGCCGCCCTTGCCACCGCCCGTGGTGTTGCCGGCGATGTTCCCGGCGGTGTTTCCGACCGTGCCACCCGAAGCACCGCCGGTGGTGCCACCGGTCAGAACTCCGCCCAGCACGCCACCCAGCACTCCACTCGTGCCGCCGGTGGTGCCACCGGTGGTGCCACCGGTCAGGACTCCGCCCAGCACGCCGCCCACAGCGCCTCCGGTGGTGCCCGTCGTGGTGCCGTTCGTGGTGCCGTTCGTGGTGCCGTTCGTGGTGCCGTTCGTGGTGCCGTTCGTGGTGCCGTTCGTCGTGCCATTCGTGGTGCCGCCGTTGCAGGTGGCACGGGTGATGCGGTTGGTGTCCAGGGTGACCGAGCCGTTACGGGCCAGTGCCCGGCCGTCGATGCTCGCTCCGGTGGTGGCGGTGATCGAGGTCAGGGCCAGGATGTTGCCCACGAAGGTCGAGTTGGTGCCGAGCGTGGCCGAACTCCCGATCTGCCAGTACACGTTGCACGCCTGCGCGCCGTTGATGAGGGAGACGCTACTGGCGGAGGCCGTCGTCAGGGCTGAGCCGACCTGGAAGACCCAGACCGCGTTGGGGTCGCCCTGGGCGTCGAGCGTGAGGGTTCCGGTCAGGCCCAGGTCCGAGGAGGCGGTGTAGACGCCCGGTACCAGCGTCAGCCCGCCGGCATCCGGCGGAAGCGCCCCGTCCGTCGCTTGGCCTGCGGCGTCGTTGTACGCGACCACCAGGTCGGACTTGGCCTGGAGCGCGACGGCGTCCGCGGAGTGGAAGACCCCGTCCACGACTCCCGGCGGGAACCCGCTGATGGCTGTACCGGGGCTGACACCGACGTCACCGGTGATCACGGACGGGCCGGTGTTGGTGACCGACTCACCGGCGAGAACGGCGAAACTCTCTGCCGTACCCAGCGGTACGGGAGTGGCGATGGCGAATGCCTGAGACGGCGCCACGGCCACCAGCACAGCGGCGACGGTCGCGCTGAGAACTGCCGCGATCCAGGACGTAATCGTGCACCGTTGTGCGGCGCCAGGAGATCTGAACTTCATCAGGAACCGGTTTTTCTGTGCGAGGCGTCGACTCCCGAGCCGTTCACGGTTTCCCGGAAGCCCTCATGTGGTCACCATCACATTACGCACCAAATACCCTATAAACCCGAATTAGCAGGGCAAGTTGCGGTTCCTTTTTGAATACTGATTAAAGATCATATGCTTAATTTGTGCGTGGCACGCCTTTGAGGGCTGTTCCGGTGTCACTCGTTCAGCGCCGTGTTCACCCGCACGGCCGGGGTGAGCGCACCGGAGGTCACCATGAACGCCGTGAGGAAGGCGCCGACCGTCGTCGTGCGGCGTGCCGACCTGTCCGTCTTCTTCGTGATCGGCGGAGTGGCAGGACCTCAAGGAGGGCGCCGAGCCCGCCGAGCGGTTCGACAACCACTGCGTCGACGGTCCGGTTCGGCGGCCCTGCTGTTCGGCGGCCCTGCGGCCCGCCGGTCACAGGGGCGTGGAGAGGGGACTGGTACCGGCCACGGCCACGGTGGCGGTGCGGTGGGGGTCGGTCCACTCCAGGAGGGGGAGGTCGTCGCGGCCCGCCTTGAGCCGGGCCTCCCGGCGGACCCAGAGGCGCAGGAGTTCCGGTCCGGGGTCGGGGTGGGCGGTGGCGGCGCGGAGGTCGGCGGCGGGGAGGACGCGGGCGAGCATCCGCAGGGGGCCTGGGCGGCGGGTCGAGGGCTCGACGTCGATGCCGACCGGGCCCGGTCCGACGGCTGCCGCGACCAGCCCGTCGGCGTGGCTCAGGCTGACGCCGAGGCCCGGGTGGCCGGGCAGGTACGGGCGGCCGTGGCCGTCGCGTCCGCAGGTGGGGCAGTGCTGGGACGGGCTCAGCTCGTGCGGGGGCCGGCCGGTGACGTGGGCGGCGCACAGGCGCAGCAGCAGGCGTGCCGCCATGACGTCGTCGCGGCGGCGGGGCAGCCGGACGCGGGCCAGGCGGGCCTGCTCCTCGGGGGTGAGCAGGCCCGCGTCGGCCGCCGGGTGGGCCAGGACCTCGGCCGTGGTCGCCACGACGGCCACCGTGCCGGAGCCAACGGGGGTGCCGGAGCCACCGGGGTCGCCGGGGCCGCCTGCGAGGGCCGGCGACGGGGTGGCGGTCATGGCCGGAGCGCTACGCCGTCGCCGCCTCGGAGGCACCCAGGAAGCGCTCCCGGATGCGGTCCAGGGTGCGGAAGTCGTCGATGGTGATCGTCTGGAGGTCGATGGTCCGGCCGGAGAGGGACTCCAGCAGGTCGATGAATTCCAGGAAGTCCATGGAGTCGATGAGGCGGGCCTCGATGAGGTCCTCGTCGGGGGCGATGGGGCCGTCGAGGCCGGGGTTGCGCTCGTACAGCCACGCGGTGATGCGTTCCATGGTGCCGTGCCGCTCCTTGTCGGTGCCGGGTCTTCGGGGGCGGGATTTCGGGGGCTTCGGGGCGGGAGAAGGGCTCAGGGCAGGGCGTCGCGCAGCCGGTCGCGGGCCCGCTCGGGGGTGCCGTGGGCGAGGATCATGGCGTGGACCCAGCGCTCGACGCCGAAGGCGACGCACGCGCTGTGGGCGGGGCCCGCCGGGCCCGCGCTGATGTCCAGGCGCTCGCCGAAGAAGTTGCGGTGCCGGTTGACGGAGGCGATGGCGGTCCCGTCCGGGGCGCTGAACTCGTGCTTGACCGGGTCCAGGGCCATCAGCCGGGCGCGGGAGCCGCCCCGGTCGTAGAAGGGGTCGTCGGCGGCGGCCCGGGTGAGGGACAGGCCGAGACGCTCGGCGAGTTCGCCGATGAACTCCGCTCCCTGTTCCAGGTGTTCGGCCGCGCCCTCGCGGGTGCCGAGGTACAGCACCTCGCGCATGTGGAAGCCCCACAGGCGGCGGAGCCCGTCGTAGTGGGTCTCGTTGCGGAAGCACCGTCCGGACGCCGAGAGCCGCGTCCCGTCCGCGCCGACGTCCGCGCCTTCCAGGGAGAGCAGCAGCCCGTAGCAGGTGGCGGACGGCAGCAGGTATCCGCTGGGCCGCAGCGGCAGCTCCGTCGGGGGCTCGCCGGCGGCCATGCCGTCGAGGGCTTCGGGGTGGAAGCGGCCTGCGGAGACGCCGAGGTGGGGGAAGTTGCGGAAGTAGTCGAGCCGGGTGAGGCCCTCGGCGGGGAGCAGCGGGGGGCCGAGCACCTCGGGGGCGGCGAGCCGGGTGGCGAGGCCGGTGAGGAGGTCGTCGAGGCCGCGCAACAGGGCGGTGTGGACCGGGTCCAGGGTGACCAGGCCCGCGCCGGGGCTCCGCAGGCCGGGGACGGGTGCGTCCGTGGTGCTGGGGGTGCTCATGGAACCGCTCCCGAGGGCGTCGGCCGGGTGGGCAGGAGGAGGCGTACCGCGACGTTTCGGAGACTAGTCAGCGGCCCGTCCTCTTGTCTAGACCAAATGGACCAGACCAATTTGCGCCCGAGGCCCGGCACGAACGGAAGGGGCGTACGGGTTCATCCGGTCGTCACCGAACGGCACTTGACACGGGCTATGGTCTGGACCAATTGTGCTGAGGCATCCGCTTGGAGGGTTCCGCATGACGACATCCGCTCCACCCCGCCGCCCCCGGCGTCCGTTCCTCCACCGAGCCGCCTCGGACACCCCGTACTTCAGCGCGGACGGGGAGAGCTACCTCGCGCAGACCACGCTGCGGGAGCTGCGCAAGACCCGGCCGCTGCGGGTGCTGTCCGAGGAGGACTTCACCCACTGGCAGACCTACGGGTACGTCATCGTGCGGGAGGCGATACCGGCCGCTGCGGCGCGCCGTCTGCTGGACTTCACCTGGGACTTCTCCGGCCTGGACCCCGAGCGTCCGGACACCTGGCACGAGGACCGGCCGTTCCGCTCCGAGCTGGACCGCCAGTTGCACATCTACGGCTTCGTCGAGGCCTACCACCACCAGCTCCTGTGGGACAGCCGCCAGACGCAGCGGGTGTACGACGCCTTCGTGGACGTCTGGGACTGCGAGGAGCTGTGGGTCACCCTCGACCGGCTCAACCTCAACCCGCCCAACACCGGCAACCGGGACCGCGCCCTGATCGAGCCCACGGAGCAGGGCTTCGACATCGAGCTGCACTGGGACATCGACACCACGCTCGGCGTCCCGCCGCAGCGCGTGCAGGGCATCATCGCGCTCAACGACACCCGGCCGGAGACGGGCGGCTTCCAGTGCTGCCCGGACCTCTTCCGGCGGTTCGAGGAGTGGAAGGTGGGCCAGCCCGCCGACCGCGATCCGCTGCGGCCCGCCGTGGACCGGGAGGAGTTCCCGGTCTTCCGGCCCGAGCTGCACCCCGGCGACCTGCTGATCTGGAACGGCCTGCTGGCCCACGGCGTGGCCCGCAACGCCTCGCGGGACGGGGTGCGCGCCGTCCAGTACCTCGCGATGATGCCCGCGCTGGAGGAGCACCGGACGCTGCGCACGTCCCGCGTCGAGTCCTGGCGGCACCTGCGGACGCCCCGCTGGAACCGGACGCTGGTCGGTGACCCGGTCCGGCCCGAGGCGCAGCGGTACGAGACCGCGACGCTCGACGCGCTCGGCTCGAAGCTGCTGGGCCTGACCTCCTGGCACGACGCGGACGGCGACGCAGCGACGGCTCCGCGGCCCACCGGCGTCCCGGCGACGAGCGGAGACGCCGCGTGCGCCGGATCTGCCTGACCCTCCCCACCAACCGCCCCTGCGCCGACGCCCTGACGGCGGTGGGCGCCGAAGCGGCCTACGCGGCCCGGCACTTCGGCGTCGAGGTGTGCCTGCTCGTCCTGGACTCCGCCGACGCCCCGGCCCGCGCCGAGCACCGCGCGGCCGTCTCGGCCCTGCCTCCGGCGCCCGGCGTCACCGTGCACCACCTCGACGAGTCCGGGCAGCGCGCCTTCCTGCGCGCGGTGATCGCCCGCTCCGGGGTCGCCGAACCGGAGCGGGTGCTCGCCCTGATGCTGCCGTCGGAGCTGTCCTACGGCGCCTGCACCAACCGCGCGTTCCTCTTCGCGGCGGCGCTCGGCTGCACGTCGGTGCACCGCCGCGACTCCGACAGCGGCTACCAGACGCGGGACGGCGAGCCGGTCTTCCCCGTCCACGCGGAGCTGGAGTTCCTCGGCCGGCGCGCCGCCGACGTCGCGGGGCGGGCGTCCCGCACCCGGCTGGACCCCGCGTGCGCGGACCGGCGGGTGGCGATGGTCGGCGGCTCCTTCGTGGGCGAGATGTCGGTGGACCTCGCGGAGATGCACCGGCTCGACCCGGCGGTGTACGAGGAGGTCGTCGGGCTGTCGATCCCCGCCGACTGCCCGCCGCCGTGGCGGGCGAACGCGATCAAGGAGGCCTTCCGCAGCTCCGGGGACGGTCCGTTCACCGGCGACCGTACGACGCTCACCCGGGTGAGCCCGACGCGGGTGGACATGTGCAACATCGCGTTCGACCACGCGGTGTACGGACGCGTCCCGCTGCCGCCCGCCACCGACACCATCGGCAGCGACTACTTCCTGATCCAGCTCGTCCACGACGCACGGCTGCCCGGTGTGCTGCACAACCGCCACATCGTCAACCACATCACCGGCGAGCGCCGTACCGACGCCGGGTTCCTGGCCTACCAGCGGCGGTTCGTGAAGTTCCTGCTGTCCAAGGGCGGTCACCACGCCGTCCAGGCCGCGACGGCGAAGGCCGGTGACGCGCTGCTCGACGACGCGGGGCTGCTGCGCCCGTCGGCCGTGGCCGCGCTCGTCCGGGACGGTGCCGGGGCGGGCCGGACGGAGAACGCCGAGCGGCTGGCGGTCGTGGACCGCGCCTACCGCAGACTCGGGGGCCGCTACGCGACGGTCGCGGACGTGCTGGCCGCGCAGGGCGAGCGGCTGCTGGCCGAGGCCGAACGGGACCTGGCGGACTTCGCCGCGCTGATCGACGTCTGGGGGCCCCTCGTGCGGGCCGCCGAGGACGCCCCGGCGGACGCCATCGGCACCCCGGCGCGCAGCACCCGCGCCGTCACCGTCGCCTACGCGGGCGGTGCGGAGCGGCGCGGCCCGCTCACCCTGGGGCAGGCCAACATGATCCGCTGCATGCTGCGGGACGACCCCGCGTACATCAACATCCACGCCGTGTGGCCCGTGCCGGAGGGCGTGGGGACGCAGGCGGTGATCGACGCCTTCCGGGCGCTGGTCGAGCGGCACGAGGCGCTGCGCACCACCTTCCCGCACGGGCCGGACGCCGCACCGCGCGAGCAGGTCGTCGCAGCGGCGGGGCGGTTCACCGTCACCGTCGTCGACCAGGCGGAGCCACCACCCGACGCCGAGCGGTACTCCGAGGCCGAGCGGTACGCCGAGGCGGTGGCCGACCGCGACCGCGTCCGACGCTTCGGTCTGGCCGAGGAGTTCCCCCTCCGCATCTCCGTGCTCACCCGGCGCGGGACGCCCGCCTTCGTCGCGCTCGCGGCCAGCCACGCCGCCACCGACGCGGGGGCCCTCGCCGTCCTGCACGACGAGTGGCGCACCCTGCTCGCCGGGACGGAGCTCCCGCCGCTGACGGCCGTCACCCCGTTGGAGCTCGCCGCCGAGGAGGCGAGCCCGGCCGGGGTGCGGAAGTCCGAGGCGTCGCTGCGGTACTGGGAGCGCATCCTGCGCACGGGACCGCAGGCGATGTTCGCGGAGCCGCACGCCGTCCCACCGGAGGGACGGCAGCCGCAGCTCACGCTCCGCTCCCGGCGGGGCGCGCGGGCGCTCGCGCGCGCAGCGACGCGCACCGGCAACGCGCCGTCCACCGTGCTGCTGACGGCCTGGTGCGCGCTGCTCGCCCACCGCGCCGGGCAGCCGGCCTGCGTCATCGCCCTCCCGACGTCGAACCGGTTCACGCGCCGGCTCACCCGGGCCGTCACCACCGTGTCGCAGGACGCGCTGCTCCACCTCGACGTCCGGGTGCCGTCCTTCGACGCCCTGCTGCGCACCGCGTTCGGCGGTGTGCTCGACGCCTACCGGCACAGCCGGTTCGACGCGCTGCGCCTGTGGGAGATGGTCGAGAGGGTCACCGACGAGCGCGGCAGCCACTTCGCGCGGGACGTCGTGTTCAACGACGTGAGCGCGCTGGCCCCGGCCGCGCAGGACGCCGACCCGCCGGAACCGGGACCGGGACCGGAACTCGAGCTGTGCCGGGGCCCCGGCCAGGCGCTGCCCACCCGTGCCCTGGCCTTCGCCCACGCGACGACGCCCCTGCTCCACCTGAGCCTGTGGGCGGACCCCGCGCTGTTCCCGCGCGCGGAGGCGGAGGGCTTCCTCACCGGACTGGTCCGGCTGCTGGAGGCGGTCGCCGAGGAGGACGTGCCACTGAGCGCGCTCGGCGCGGTGACGGGCGTCCGCCCGGCCGAACGCGGCCCTGAGTGGCGACGCGTGGACGGGTGCTGGGTCTCGCCGCCCGCCGTGGCGGACGCCCTGGGCCGGGCGCTGGACGGCCGCCCCGTCCACGTCACCGTCGACGAGGCCCCGGACGGGGGCGCGGGGCCGCGTCTGACGGCGTACGTCGCCGCCGGTGGCGACCCGCTCACGCCCGAGCGGGCGCACGCCGCACTGCGGGACGTCCTCCCCGGGCGGCCGGGGCTGCTGGCCCCGCACCGGTACGTGATCGTTCAGGACCCCCCGCCGGACGGCGGACCGGGGAGCACGTGGACCGCGCAGCGCGTCCTCGCGGAAGGCGACGGCAGGAAGCGGCAGGTTCGGCAGGTAGGGCAGGCACGGCAGGAAACGGCAGGTGCGGCATGACGGTCGATGAGGTGCTCGTGCCCGAGCAGCCGGAGGAGAAGCCGGCGGCGCTGCCGAGCCCGTGGCGGTCCGGCCGCTTCCGGCTGTTCTTCACCGCCCGCAGCGCCTCGCTGCTGGCGGACGGCATGCTGATGGTCTCGCTCACGACCGCCGTGCTCGGGGCGGGCTACGGGGCCGGTGGCGTGGGCTACGCGCTGGCCGCGTGGATGGCGCCGATCGCGCTGCTCGTCCTGTTCGGGGGCGTGCTGGCCGACCGGTTCACGCCGCAGGTGATGATGGTCGGCGCCGACGTGGCGCGGATGGTGGCCATGCTCGTCCTCGCGGCACTGCTGCTCGGCGGGGACGTGCCGCTGTGGCAGATCATGGCCCTGATGGCGCTCAGCGGCGCCGCGACCGCCATGTTCCAGCCGGGCCTGGCGAGCATGGTGCCCCGCGTGGCCGAGGACATCCAGCGGGCGAACGCGCTGCTGCGGGTCTCCGAGGCGATGAGCGCCCTGATCGGGCCGGGGCTCGCCGGGCTCCTGGTGGCCTACTGGAACGTCGCGGGGTCCTTCGCGGTGATCGCGGGGGCGTACGCGCTCAGCGGGCTGGTCCTGGCGCCGCTGCGCAGGCTCAGCGTCGCCCGGGACGAGAGCGACGACCCGATGTGGCGCCGGCTGGTCACCGGATGGCACGAGTTCCGTTCGCGCTCCTGGCTGTGGGGGGTCATCGTCATCTGGGCCGTCTACGGCCTGTTCGTGTTCGGTCCGGCGATCCCGCTGGGCGCGGCGCTGATCTCCGAACAGCACGGGGCGAGCGGGTACGGCTGGATCGCCTCGGCCGACGGTGCGGGCACGATCATCGGTGGTCTGATCGGCATGCGGGTGCGGCCCCGGCGGCCGCTGGTCGCGGGGGCCTGCGCCATGCTCTTCTTCGCCCTGAACCCGCTGGCGCCCGCGCTCGGTTGGTCGTTCACCGCCACGGCGCTCACCAGCGTGGCGGCCGGGTGCGGCTTCGCCTTCTGGGGCGTGATGTGGGCCACGAGCGTCCAGTCCCACATCCCGCTGGCCGTCCTCAGCCGGGTCTACGCCTACGACGTGGCCGGGTCGATCATGGTGATCCCGCTGGGCCGGGCGCTGTCCGGCCCGGGCGCCGAGATCTTCGACGCCGACCGGGTGCTGCTCTTCTCCTCCGTCATGGCCGTCGTCTGCATCCCCGTCATGCTCTGCGTGCCCGCCATCCGCCGACTCGGCCGCACGCCCAAGCCCCTCGACGGGACGGCCGGGACGGCGGGGACGGCGTCCGCCGGCTGACGCGGGCGGGGCGACGGCCGACGGCCGACGGGTGCGGCGCGGGCCGGGCAGCGGCTCACGCGTCCGTGCCCGGCGTCAGGCGGGCGGTGAGCACCAGGTTGGCACGGTAGGCACGCTGTTCGACGTCCCAGCCCGCACAGGTGATGAGGGTCAGGCGCGGCTCCGTGCTCGGCCCGTAGACCTCGTCGGAGGGGAAGGCTTCGCGGTCGTACACGGTGGCCGAGGTGACGGTGAACTCCGCTCCGGGGCCGTGCGCGCGGTCCACGACGACGCGGTCCCCGGGGCGGGCGGCGCTCAGGCCGTGGAAGGCGGCCGGTCCGGACGCGGAGTCGACGTGGCCGACGAGGACCGCGTTGCCCCGCTGCCCCGGCGTGGGGCCGTGGGTGAACCAGCCCGCGTGGTCGGGGTCGTCCGGCAGGGCGACGGAGCCGTCGTCGTCCAGGCCGACCGGCGTGGTGACGACGTCCAGGCCGAGGGCGGGCACGCGGAGGCGACGCGGCCGGGCCGGGGGCAGGGGGTGCGCGGTGCCCTCCGAGGACGCCGCCCGGGGTGCGGTCGGTGGCCGTTCCGGTGGGGGCACCGCTCCGGTGGTGGGCAGACCGAGGGCGATGAGGACGCCGCCCGCCGCGGCGCAGGCGGTGGCCGCCGCGGTGCGGACACCGCGGCGGCCACCGGTCCTGGGCATGGCCCGGTTCCGGTTCAGGCCGCGCGACCGGGACGGCGGCGCAGGAAGAACACGCCTCCCGCCGCCGCCAGCAACCCGGCGCCCCCGGCCACGGCGAGGGTGTTGCCGTCGGTGCCCTGGCTGCCGCCCAGGCCGCCCTTGACCGGGCCCTTGGCGGCCTTCGTCAGGGGCCCGCACAGCGCGGGGTTGGTCGCCTCGGCGGGGAGCTTCGGGTCGAGGTCGGAGGGCCCGAGGACGTCGTCGTACTTCCCGTTGCCGTTGACGTCCGTGCCGTGGACGACGACGACGGCCGTGCCCTCCCGCAGGCTCTTGGCGGCCTCCGCGCTGACGGTGACGGTGCGGTGGTAGGCGACGTCGGGGCCGACGGGGAAGCGGTCCACCGCCAGGCCGGAGGCGGGGCTCGTGTCGCCCTTCGTGGTCAGTGAGGTGCCGATGCCGCCGTAGAAGGGGGCGCCGTCGGTGGTGAAGACGGACTTCATGCCGTTCACCGTCCGGGCGGCGGAGGCCGGCGGGCACTGGCCCTTGGCCGCGATGTGGATGTGCTGGGCGTGCGGGGCTCCGGCCAGCAGGCCGTGTGCGGTCACGCTGACGGTCGCCCGGTGGCCCTTGAGGGTGACCGTGGCGGTGCCCGAGCCCTTGACCTTGCTGAAGGGCACCGGGTCCAGGTGGGCCTGGAGGCGCAGGGTGTCCCGGCTTCCGGAGTCCGCCGAGGCGGCCGGGGCCAGGGCACCACCGGACGCCACGAGGGCGAGGGTGGCCAGGGCGACGGCAGGGGTGCGGTTCATCATGTCTCTTTCCGCCGTGGGAGGTTCGGCGCGCGACGGCGAGGGGCCGTGGGGGCGCGTCGCGTCGGGGTCTGCACGCCGTGAGGTCTGCTCGCTTCAGCGTGTGTGCGCCGGCCGGACGCCGCCACCGCGCCGTGCCGCTCCGGCCGACCGTCCGGCGCCTGCCCGCACCGGGTGGGACGGGTCCAACGCCTTTGCTGTGGAGCCTGGTTGGGTGTCCCCTGACCGGTGGGCGTGCCTCCCGGAGCCCGGCGTCGGCGTCTCGTCCGAGCGGGTGAGACGGCCGGTCGCGGCGGCCGGTTCCGTCAGCGTCCGGGTGGGCGACGGAACGCGGGCGTCAGGACGCGGTCCAGGGGAGGGGCGGGCGGCGTTTGTCGGAGCCGGGGCCCGGGCCCGGGCGGCTGTTCCACATCAGGAGCAGGTCGCGCACGTGGAAGCGGGCCCTCGGGTACCACCGCAGGCCGTCGACGGTGTGCGGCAGGGTGTCGGGGCGGTGGTCCTTGATCTGCGTGACGCTGCGGCCGTCCACGCCGATGAGCTTCGCGAACCCGCCGAGCGTCACCTCACGGTCGAGCAACTCCTCGGGCAGTTCGACGGGTCGGGGGCGGCGCGGGCGGAACGGTTCCAGCTCGGCCGGGTCGTACAGCGCGCTGCCACCGCCCCCGCCCTTGTCGGTCACCCCGCGACGCCGCCGCTTCGGGGCCGGGAAGCCTGGGTAGGAGCGCGGCATCACGTGGACGGCGTAGCCGTGGCTGTACCCCACCTCCGCGGCCCATTCCTTCAACGTCACCCAGTTATCCTCGGGTTCGACCACGACGCTTCCCCCCCCCCCTCACTCCGGCTCGGCGACACTCTAAGGCGCCCGCCGGAAGGCTGTCCGGGTCGGCGGAACCGGTGGGGCGTCTCGCTAGGGTTCGCCCCGCCCGGTCGTCGGTCTCGTCGCGGCGGGCGGCGAGGGCTCGCGGGTCGTCAGGACGAGGAGGGCGGCGAGGGCGGGCAGGGCCGCGAAGGCGAGCATCGCGGGGGCGTAGCTGCCGGTGAGATCGCGGCCGAGGGAGACGGCGAGGGGTCCGAAGGCGCTCCCGCCCACCGAGATGGTGTGCGCGCTGCCGCGGATCGCGCCGAGGTGCGCGGTGCCGAAGTACCGGGGGTAGGCGGCGGCTTCGACGGAGCGCAGGATGCCGCCGGAGCCGCCGAGCAGGAAGCCGAAGGCCAGCGCCGACCAGCCGGGGCCGACCAGGCCGACGGAGAGCACGGCGGCGGCGAGCACGCCCATCGCCGCGACGAGGACGGCCTTGGGCGCGACGCGGTCGATGAGCACGCCGGCGGTGAAGCTGGCCAGAAGTGCGGCGAGTGTCTGGGGGAGGAAGTTCGCGGCGGCCGCGGTCGGGGAGAGGCCCTGCTCGCCGAGGAGGCCGATCTGGTGGAAGTTGAGCCCGGTCACGAGCATGCTGCTCGCCGCCAGGCAGGCCGCGACGGCCCAGAACATCCCCGACCGCAGCGCCTGGCGCAGGGTCATGCCCGCCTCCGGGCCGTCGGCCTCCTCGCCGGTGGGCGCTATCCCGTCGACGTGCTGGCCGAGGTCCGCCGGGCGGTTGCGGATGCCGAGCAGCGCGATGGGGACGACGAGGGCCCAGATGACGAGGCCCTCGATCGCCCAGGCGCGACGCCAGCCGACGTCCGCGATCAGCGCTTCGATCAGCACGGGGGCCAGGGAGATCCCGGCGGCTCCGACGGCGCTGGTGATGCCGAGGGCGAGGCCCCGGCGGCGGTCGAACCAGTAGGCCACGGTGGTGGTGGCGACGAGGGTGAGCGCGCCCTGCCCGGCCATGCGGACGCCGACGAAGCCGGCGGTGAGGCCGACGATGCCGGAGACGAGGGAGAGGGCGAGCAGGACGGCGCCGAACACGGCCCCGATGACGGCCATCACCGCGCGGGGGCCGTAGCGGTCCACGGCCCGGCCGACGAGCGGCATCGCGCAGGCGCCGACCAGGGTGCCGGTGAGGTAGGCCGTGGAGATGGCGGTGCGGCCGATGCCGAGGTCCGCGATGAGGGGGTCGATGAAGACGGAGATCCCGGCCGTCTGGCCGGGTGCGGTGAGGGCGAGGGCCGCCGCGCTGAGGGCGACGATGCGCCACCCGGAGAACCGGGCGGCGCCGCCGGGGCCGCGTCCGGTGCGAGCGCCGTCGTCCGTGGTGCGGAGCGGGTCTGCGGATGCGGTCAGCGTGTCCTCCAAGCGCGGTACGGCCGGGCCGGTCCGTCAGGGCAGCGTGACCGGTCCGGCCGTGGCTGGGAAGACCGCCCCGCCCGCGATCCGTGGTCCGGCGGGCGGGGCGGTCCGGCTCAGTGGCTGGCGAGTTCGCCGGCGAGCTTGTCGTGCATCTCGGCGCTGGGCTGGTTGAGGCCGATGATGGTGACCTTCTTGCCGCGTGCCGCGTACTTCGTCTCGATGGCGTCGAGGGCGGCGACGGAGGACGCGTCCCAGATGTGGGCGTCGGAGAGGTCGATGACGACGTCGTCCGGGTCGCCGGCGTAGTCGAACTGGTAGACGAGGTCGTTGGAGCTGGCGAAGAACAGCTCGCCGGTGACGGCGTAGACGGCCTGCTTGCCGTCCGGGTCGACGACGCCGGAGACCTCGGCCAGGTGGGCGACGCGGCGGGCGAAGGCGATCATCGCGGTGAGGACGCCGACGATCACACCGATCGCCAGGTTGTGCGTGGCCACGACGACGGCGACGGTGACGGCCATCACGACGGTCTCGCTGACGGGCAGCTTCCTCAACGTCTTGGGCTGCACGGAGTGCCAGTCGAAGGTGGCCACGGAGACCAGGATCATCACGGCGACCAGAGCGGCCATGGGGATGTCGGAGACGATCGGGCCGGTCACCACGACGAGGACGAGCAGGAAACTGCCGGCGAGGAAGGTGGACAGACGCGTGCGGGCGCCGGAGGCCTTCACGTTGATCATCGTCTGGCCGATCATGGCGCAGCCGCCCATGCCGCCGAAGAAGCCGGTGACGATGTTGGCGACGCCCTGGCCGATCGACTCGCGGGTCTTGTTGGAGTGCGTGTCGGTGATGTCGTCCACCAGCTTGGCGGTCATCAGCGACTCCATGAGCCCGACGAGCGCGAAGGCGAAGGCGTAGGGGGCGATGATGCCGAGGGCCTCCAGCGTGAGCGGCATGTCCGGCAGGCCGGGCACCGGCAGGGAGGACGGCAGCTCGCCCTTGTCGCCCACGGTCGGGACGGCGATCCCGGCGCCGATGGTGATGAGCGTGAGGATGACGATGGAGACCAACGGCGCGGGCACGGCCTTGGTGAGCCTGGGGAAGAACACCATGAGCGCCAGCCCGCCGATGACGAGCGGGTAGACGGCGAACGGCACGTTCTCCAGCTCGGGCACCTGGGCGAGGAAGATCAGGATGGCCAGGGCGTTGACGAAGCCGACCATCACCGAGCGCGGCACGAACCGCATGAGCTTGGCGACACCGACCGCGCCGAGCACGACCTGGAAGACGCCGCCCAGGATGACGGCGCCGACCAGGTATCCGAGCCCGTACTCGTGGTTCAGCGGCGCGATGACGAGGGCGATCGCGCCCGTCGCCGCCGAGATCATGGCCTTGCGTCCGCCGACGATCGAGATGACGACGGCCATCGTGAAGGAGGCGAAGAGGCCCACCGCGGGGTCGACGCCCGCGATGATGGAGAAGGAGATCGCCTCGGGGATGAGCGCGAGAGCGACGACGAGTCCGGCCAGCACCTCGGTGCGGAACACCTTCGGGGAGGCCAGGAAGTCCGGGCGGGACAGGCGCGGCTTCGGGGCCACGGGCAGCGTCGAGGTCATGCAACCGTTTCTGTTTCGGGCGCGCGGATACGGCTGCGCGCGCTTCGTGCGTCGACGGCCGGCCCCTCGGTACGGGGCGTGCCGGTCGGCCTCGGGGGCCGGTCGGGCATCATGGCCCGGAAGTCCGTGGGCGCCGCGGGGTCCCGGGCGGGGCCGCTGCACGGCGGTGGCGGCCTGACCGCTGCCGGTGTACAGCGGTGCGGGCCACGTCAAAACTCTACCCTGACGTAAGGGCAGAGAGCACCTCGGGAGCTGTGAATCCCAGGTGAACAGGCATCCACGCCTTGTGATTCATGTCACGTAAAGTGGTTCGTTCGCCCGGTGCTCAGCGCCGGCAGGGAAGTCGAGGGAGAGCGGCAGGCGATGGCGGAGCGGCAGATGCAGATCGGTGAGGTGGCCGAACGGACCGGCCTGTCACTGCGCACGATCCGCCACTACGAGGAGGTGGGACTTGTCACACCCTCCGCCCGCAGCAAGGGCGGCTTCCGCCTGTACAACGGGGCCGACGTCGAGCGGCTGATGGTGGTGCGGCGGATGAAGCCGCTGGACTTCTCCCTGGAGGAGATGCGGGAACTGCTCGCCGCCACCGACGCCCTGCACGCCGACGACGCGCCGCGCGGCGAGGAGCTGGCGCGCCTGCGGGAGCGGGTGGAGGCGTACCGCAAGGTGGCCGAGGCCCGGTGTGAGGCGCTGCGTGCGCAACTGCTCGCGGCGGAGGACTTCGCGCGGACCCTGCGCCGTCAGCTGGACGAGGCCGACCGCCACACGGCGTGAACGGCGGCCGCGCGGTCAGCCGTGCGCGGCGACCAGGGGGTCGAGGCGGGCGTCCGGGAACTCGCGGGCGAAGGAGTTCGCCTGCCACAGGTCGGGGAAGAGGGCCAGCACGTCCTTGTCCCGCAGCCGGGTCATGGCCTCGCCCCGCACCAGGCGCGAGCGGTTGAGCTGCTCGGCGCCGGCGGCGTCGGTGGCCCGGGCCAGCCGGTAGGGCAGCGGTTCCAGCCGCACCGGCGCGGAGAACTCCCCCGCCATCCGGTGGCTGACGACGTCGAACTGCATGGGGCCCACGGCCGCCAGCACGGGCGCCTGCTCGCCCCGCACGTCCGAGACGAGGACCTGGACGACGCCCTCCTCGTCCAACTGCGCGATGCCGCGCCGGAACTGCTTGGTGCGGCTGATGTCGGCGGGCCGGGCGACGGCGAAGTGCTCCGGGGCGAAGGTGGGCATACCGGGGAAGACGGCGGGCCGTTCGGCGTACAGCGTGTCGCCGACGCGCAGCGCCGAGGCGTTGACGAGGCCGACGACGTCGCCGGGGTAGGCGGTCTCGACGGCGGAGCGGTCCTGGCCGAAGACGCTGTGGGCGTACTTGGTGGCGAACGGCTTCCCGGACGCCGCCCGCGTCACCGTCATGCCGCGCTCGAAGACGCCGGAGCACACGCGCAGGAAGGCGATGCGGTCGCGGTGGGAGCGGTCCATGTTGGCCTGCACCTTGAAGACCAGGCCGGAGAACGACTCGGTGACCGCGCGGGTCCCGCCGCCCTCCAGGGGCCGGTCACCGGGCGGGGGCGCGAGGTCCACGACGGCGTCCAGCAGGAGGCGCACACCGATGTTGGACAGGGCGGCGCCGAAGAAGACGGGGGTGCTGCGCCCGGCCAGGAACGCCTCGTGGTCGTGCACGGCGTCGTCCGCCTGGAGGAGCTGCAGCTCCTCGACGGCCTGCTCCCAGTCGGCGCCCTCCTCCGACGACGCCCGCTGGGCCGGGACGCTCTCCTCGATCGCCTCCTTGGCGCCGCCGGGGGCGCGGGTGTAGCGCAGGAGGGTGCCGGGCGCGCGGACGTCGACCAGGCCGCGCATGTGTCCCGCGATGCCGACCGGCCACGTCACCGGGGTCGGCTTCAGCCGGAACTCCTGCTCGATCTCGTCCAGCAGCTCCAGGGCCTCGCGGCCGGGACGGTCCCACTTGTTGACGAAGGTGATGACCGGGATGCCCCGGTGGCGGCAGACGTCGAAGAGCTTGCGGGTCTGCTCCTCCAGGCCCTTGGCGGCGTCGATGAGCATGACCGCGCAGTCGACGGCGGCCAGCACGCGGTAGGTGTCCTCGGAGAAGTCGGCGTGGCCGGGGGTGTCCAGCAGGTTCAGCACCTGGCCCCGGTGGGCGAACTGGAGCACGGCGGAGGTCACCGAGATGCCGCGGGCCTGCTCCATCTCCATCCAGTCCGACGCGACGCCGCGCCGGTTGCCCTTGCCGTGCACGGCTCCGGCCGAGGTGATGGCCCGCGCGTGCAGGGCGAGCGCCTCGGTCAGCGTCGACTTGCCCGCGTCGGGGTGGCTGATGACGGCGAACGTCCGCCGCCGCGCGGCCTCGGCGCCCGCGGTGGTGGCGGCGCTCATCGCGCGCCCTCCGGCCCCGTGGCCATCACCCGGACCGGTGTCGTCCCGTTCGTGCGCAACCTCGCCACCCACTCGTCCCGCTCGTCGTGCGTCCGTCGTCTCCGTGGGGCCGGGGCGTCCACTCCTCCGTAGTGTCGCACCGCGTGAGGGGGTCGCGTCACGCGTCCCCGCGCGGCTCCCCGGCCGCACGGCAAACCTACCCTTTCGTGAGGGGAGGTTCGCACCGGTGGGGCCGCCGTCCCCGGGGGATCAGGCGGCGGGGGTGCGGGCGACGTAGACGGTGTTGGTGGCGGTGCCGCCCTGGAGCGGGTTGTCGAAGCTGACGACGTGGGCGGCCGACTGCGCGAACACCTCCGCGAGGACGCGGCCGAAGGGCTCGCTGGGCGGGTCGTTCGACCACAGCGCGAAGACGCCGCCCGGGTGCAGGCGGGCGGCGAGGGCGCGCAGCCCGGCGGGCTCGTAGAACGGCGCGTGGTCCGGGTGCAGGACGTGGTCCGGCGCGTGGTCGACGTCGAGGAGGACGGCGTCGAAGCGGCGGCCCGGCGCGTCGGGGTCGAAGCCGGCGTCCTCCACCATGGCGAAGAAGTCGCCGTGCACCAGACGGCAGCGGGCGTCGGCGGTCAGCTCGGCGCCCAGCGGCACGAGGCCGCGCTGGTGCCAGTCGATCACCTCGCCGAGGGCGTCGACGACCAGGAGCGACCGCACCCGGGCGTCCTCCAGCGCCGTCCGGGCGGTGTATCCGAGGCCCAGGCCGCCGACCACGACGTCCAGCTCCGTGCCTCGCGCGGCCTCCAGCCCGAGCCGGGCCAGCGCCTCCTCCCCGGCGGTGAACAGGCTGGACATGAGGAACTCGTCACCGAGCTTCACCTCGTACACGTCCGCGCCCGAGACCGGCTCGCGACGTCGGCGCAGGCTGATCTCGCCCTTGGGCGTGGGACGCCAGTCGATCTCCTGGAAACGCGCGCTCACGCCGCTCTCGCTCTCTGCCGGGTACCGCTGGGCCGGCGGCCGGGCCCGTCACCGCCGCGCCCGCACCGTACCGGTTCCGGCGCGGCGGCCGCTCAGCGCGGCGTCCTGCGGCGCCCCATGCGCAGGCCGAGGACGAGCACGGCGCCCAGGAAGACGACGACGCCGATGATCAACAGGAAGAAGAAGCCGTCGATGAGGACGCCGAGGAAGCCCAGCACGACGGCGATCAGGAGGAGGATCAGGAAGAGAGACATGAGACATCCCGTCCGTGTGAGGGGGCGTCGGCCGACCGACGTCCAGGCGTGCAGGTCAGCGCCGGGCGAGGCGGCGTTCGCCACCGCTGCCCGGCCGGTGTTCGAGTCCGTAGTGATGGAAGACGGCGGGTTCGTCCTCCGCGAGCAGCTCCCCGTCGGGGTCGATGCTGGGCGCGGTCTTCACCTGCTTCTTCTCCACGGCGACCTTCAGGTACTCCGGGCCGACCCGGGCCTGCGCCAGCGGGACGAAGACGAGGCGGTGGCGGGTGGGCAGGCCGGTCTTCACGGTGCAGAAGGCGGGCGCGTCGGAGGCCGTGTCGACGTAGACGGCCTCCAGCGTGCCGACCTTGTCGCCCTTCACGTCGACGACGTCCCGGCCGCGCCACTCCCGGATGTCGGTGCTGGGGATCACGGGCACTCCTCTCCCTGCGGGTCACCGCACGCGGTACCCGCGACGCCGCGCGTCATGCCGGGCCGGGCCGACGGATCGGCGACGGTCCGGGGGCGGCGTGGAGCGCCGTGTTCCGGTCGTCGGGCGAAGGGCGGTGGCCGATGATGGAAAAAGGAGCGAACGCGCGGAGCCGGTCATGACGAGTTGGCTGATCAGAGACTATGCGCGGGAGGACCTGGAGGGGGTCATCCGCGTCGACACCGAGAGCGGCACCACGGGCGAGCCTCCCCTCTTTCCGCTGGCCGACGTCGTGACGGCGCTGCTGGCGCCCCACCCGGCGGTCGTGGCCGTGGCGGACGGCGGTGTGGTGGGGGCCGCCGTGAGCCGGGTGGAGGGGGAGAGGGCGTGGATCCTGCGCCTGTGCATGGCGCCGGCCTGGCGGGGTCAGGGGCTGGGCAGCGCGCTGGTCACGGCCCTGGAACGGCGGCTCTTCGCCGACGGCGTCCACACGGTGCACGCGGCGCTGCCCGACGGGGAGACGGGCGTGGCCGCGCTGCGCAACTGCGCCTTCGCCGCCCGCCCCGGCCTGGTCTTCTTCGAGAAGCACGGTGCGGTGACCCCCCGCGCGGTGAGCATGCTGTCCGCGCTGGGAGCGGAGCTGCCCGCCGGCGGGCAGTGGAAGAAGGTCGCGGGCATGCGGCGGGAGAAGCGGCTCATCGAGCGCCGGCTCGTGCTCCCGCTCGCCGAGCCCGAGCTGGCGGGCCGGCACGGCGTGGAGCCGCCGCACGCGGTGATGCTCTTCGGCCCGCCCGGCACGGGCAAGAGCACGTTCGCCCGCGCCACCGCGAGCCGTCTGGGCTGGCCCTTCCTCGAACTGTTCCCCGCGCGCCTGGCCGCCGAGTACGGCTTGGCGGCCGGCCTGAGCCGGCGGTTCGAGGACATCGCGCAGCTGGAACACGTCCTGGTGTTCATCGACGAGGTCGAGGAGGTCGCCGGGACGCGCAGCGGGGCGGACGCGACGGCGGTCGGCGTGGTCAACGAACTGCTGAAGGCGATCGTCCGGTTCCGTGCGCAGGACGGCCGCCTCCTCGTGTGCGCGACGAACGACGTGACCGCTCTCGACCCGGCCTTCCTGCGGCACGGCCGGTTCGACTACGTGCTCCCCCTCGGCCCGCCGGACGAGGAGGCCAGGACGGCGCTCTGGGAGAGCTATCTGGCCCCGGCGGGCGCGGAGGCCGACAGCGCGGCCCTCGCGTCCGCCAGCGCCGGCTTCACCCCGGCGGACATCGCCCACGTGGCCCGCACGGTCTCCCAGGCCCGGTTCGAGCGCACGGTGGACACGGGCGTCCAGACCCCTCCCGGCACGGACGACTACCTCGCGACCATCCGCCGGACGCACCCCACGGTGGGCCCGGCCCTGGCCGAGGAGTTCGCCGACCAGTGCGAGCGGTTCGCCCGCGTCTGAACGACGCGGAGCCGACGCCGCGTGGGGCGTCCGCCGGTGCGGGACGCGTCAGCCCGGGCGCGACGGGTCGGAGCCGGTCTCGATGAGGCTGGTCTCCATGAGGATGTGCACGGCGTCCGTGACGTTGTCGGCGCCGACCGCCCGGGCCATCGCCGTGCGGGCCGCCTCGGGCGCGGCGTCGGGCGGGACGACGAGCAGGGAGAAGTGGTCGCGCTCGCCCCGGGTGACGAGGACCGTGGAGTCCCCGACCGGGGAGGAGTCGATGTGCACGGTCCGGTCGTCCACGATCACGCGGGTGGGCAGGTCGTCCCACGCGGCGGCGTCCAGCCCGACGCGTGTCACCGGCCCGATGTGCGCGGTCAACGCGCTGATTAGGTAGGGGAGCTCGGCATCGAGGTCCCGGCTGCGGGGCCACCACGCGCCGTCGAGGACGCCGTCGCGGACGTGGGTCGTGCGCAGCCGGATGAGCGCCGTTCCCGGCTTCGCGGACGTCCGGATCGTGTCGGGGAGCAGGCGGGGGCTGTCGGGCCCCGGGGGGTGGTTCATGGTGTCCGCCCATCCGCGGACGGGTGCGCGGGGCGGGTGCGCCAGGCGGGCCGTCCGGATGCTCCCAGCCTACTCCGGCGGCCCTCCGGAGTAGGCTGGGAACGTCCGGGAGCAGCGGCGAGTGAGGTGGCCCATGGCAGAGCCCGAACCGTTGCCCGAGGGGCGTGCGGAGGTGCGCGTCGTGGCGGCGTCACCGGAAGCGGCGCGGCGCGTGGCCGAGGCCATCCGCCGCTCCTTCGACGCCACCGAGCAGCGCAGTTTCCCCGCCGGAACGGACGGGGGCACGCGCCTCGACCTCACCGTGGACACCACGCGCGCGGCCGGGCGGACGCGTTCGTGGCTGCGGTCCAGCACCTCCTCCACCGACATCGATCCGCAGGCCGACGACGCGTGAGGCGTCCGCCGGTGCGTGCGGGGCGCCCCCGGCCGGGTGTGGGGCCGGGGGCGCCGGTTGCTCAGGCCTCGGCGGGTGGCTGCTGCCGGAGGGCGATCGCGTTGAGGCGGACGGTGAACCGCGCGGTGTCCTCGACGCTCAGGGCGCGGACCCGCTCCCCGTCCAGTGCGACGCTGACGTTGACGCACAGGGCGACGGCGTGGACGGCGTCACCGGTCTCCTCGTCCTGGAGTGCGAACAGCAGGTTGTAGTAGTAACTCGTGCGCTCCGGGGTGTCCTCGTAGAAGGAGAGATGGGTGCCCTCCTGCGTCCCCAGGCCGACGAAGGCGCCGGTGAGCGCCTCCTCGGCCCGCGCCCAGAAGCGGGCGTTGGTGAACGGCTCCGCGAGGGCCTGGCGCACGGCCTCCGCGAGCGAGAGGACCACGACGCTGACGGGGACCGTCTCCTGAAGGCCCCAGCCACGCACGTTCCGCACCGTCGTGCTGTGGGGGATGCGGCTCGCCGCCCGGCTGATCTCACCGAAGTCGTAGTCCACGGTGGCCGGGGCGATGGCGTGCTGGAAGGTGTCGGCGATGCCCTGCGCCCGGCCCAGGGCGGCCGGGGCCACCTCGAAGAGGGTGGTGAAGGTCGTCTTCTCGGCGGCGGGCTGGTCGATCATGGCGTCTCCTCGCTTCGGAAGTGATCGCGCCCAGTGGTGAGGAGTATGCCGCCGTACGCCGTGGCCCCCGCACCCGGCCGGTCGGTGCGGTGGCCGCCGCCGCGCACGCGGTCGTCGCGTCGTCGGCCCGCGCCTGCCGCCGGTGCGCCCGGCTGTCCGTGGACCCCGTTCGCACATGACAACCGTTTTCAGGTAACCTCGGCGACTCACCCGGCTCACCCAGCCGTCCCCGCCCTCCTGGAGGTTTCGTCATGGCCGTGCCCAAGCGGAAGACGTCCCGCAGCAACACCCGTCACCGCCGGGCGCAGTGGAAGGCGTCCACGCCCCGGCTCGTCCCCTTCACCGTGGACGGATCGACGTACCTCGTCCCGCAGCGACTGCTGAAGGCCTACGAACGCGGGCTCCTGCACCCCGAGGGCTGACGCGAAGGCAGGCCCGGGGCGCTACCGGCCCGGCCCGAGCGCGCGCCGCCAGGCGGACTCGCGCAGCAGCCGCAGGCCGTTGAGGCCGACGAGCACGGTGGAGCCCTCGTGACCGGCCACCCCCACGGGCAGCGGCAGGTGCCCGGCCAGGTCCCAGACCACCAGCACGGCGATCAGCGTTCCGGCGATGCACAGGTTCTGGACCACCAGGCGGCGGGCCCGGCGGGCGAGGGCGACGGCGGCCGGGACGGCGGCGAGTTCGTCGCGCACGACGATCGCGTCGGCCGTCTCCAGGGCCAGGTCGGACCCGGCCCGGCCCATGGCCACGCCGACGTGGGCGGCGGCCAGCGCGGGCGCGTCGTTGACGCCGTCCCCGACGACGAGCACCTTCCGCCCCTCGGCCTCCCGCTCCCGGACGGCCGCGACCTTGTCCTGCGGCAGCAGCCCGGCGCGGACGTCCGCGATCCCCGCCTCCGCGGCGATCCGGTGGGCGACGCGCGGGTTGTCCCCGGTGACCAGGGACGGCGGCCCGCCGGTGAGCGCCGCCAGCGCGGCCACCGTCCGCGCGGCGTCCGGCCGGAGCCGGTCGGTCACGCCGAGGACGCCGACGGGCCGGCCGTCCCGGGTGACGAGCACGGCCGTGCGGCCGTCGGCCTCCAGCGCCGCCACGGCGTCCGCCGCCACGGCGTCCGCCGCCACGGCCGCCGGGGAGCCCGGCCCGCGCGGCGTGGGGCCGAGGAGCCGGGCCGGGCTGCCGACGGCGACCTCGGCGCCCGCGACCCGGGCGACGACACCGGAGCCCGGCGTGGCGGCGAAGCCCGTGGCCGGCGGCAGCGGCAGGCCCCGCTCCCGGGCCGCCTCGACGACGGCCCGGCCGAGCGGGTGCTCGCTGGCCAGCTCGGCGGCGCCGGCCAGGGCCAGCAGACCGTCCCCGTCCAGGCCGGAGCCGGGCAGCGGGCGGACGTCGGCGACGAGGGGCGCGCCCTCGGTGAGGGTGCCGGTCTTGTCCAGCGCCACCGCGTCCACCTGGGCGAGACGCTCCATGGCCACCGCCGACTTGACCAGCACCCCGTGACGCCCGGCGTTGGCCATGGCGGAGAGCAGCGGCGGCATGGTGGCCAGCACGACCGCGCACGGGGAGGCGACGATCATGAACGTCATCGCGCGCAGCAGCGTCGGCTCCAGGGCCGCGCCGAGGGCCAGCGGCACGGCGAACAGGGCGAGCGTGGCGACGACCATGCCGACGCTGTAGCGCTGTTCCACCTTCTCGATGAACAGCTGGGTGGGCGCCTTGGTCTCCGCCGCCTCCTGCACCATGGCGACGATCCGGGCGATGACCGAGTCCGAGGGGTCGCGCCCGACCCGCACCCGCAGGGCCCCGGTGCCGTTCAGCGTCCCGGCGAAGACCTCGTCGCCCGGCTCCTTGGCGACGGGGAGCGGCTCCCCGGTGACGGACGCCTGGTCGACGTCGCTCGCCCCCTCCGCCACCCGGCCGTCCGCGCCGATCCGCTCACCGGGGCGGACGAGGAGCAGGTCGCCGACGGCCAGCCGTTCCACCGGCACGGCCTCCTCCGTGCCGTCCGGCAGCAGCCGGGTGGCGTGCGCGGGGGCGAGGTCGAGCAGGGCGCGGACCGAGTCGGCGGTGCGCGCGGTCGCGACGGCCTCCAGGGCCCCCGAGGTGGCGAAGATGACGATGAGCAGGGCGCCGTCGAGGAACTGGCCGATGGCGGCGGCCCCGAGGGCGGCGACGACCATGAGCAGGTCGACGTCCAGGGTCCGCTCGCGCAGGGCCCGCAGCCCCGCCAGACCCGGCTCCCAGCCGCCGGCGGCGTAGACCAGCGCGTACAGCGGCCCCCACGTCCACGCCGGGGCGCCGAGGAGGTCCAGCGGGAGCGCGGCGAGGAAGCCCAGCAGGGCGAGGGCCGCCCAGCGTGCCTCCGGCAGGGCCAGGAGGCGGGTGCGCCGCCGGGGGACGCCGGTGGGCGCCGTCGGCCGGGCGGACGCCGACGTCGTGTCGGGCGCGGAGGTCGCGTGGGGCGCGGAGGTCGTCGGCGGGGTCGACGGGGTCGACGGCATGGCGGTGCTCCTTCGAAGCCCGGTGGTCAGGTCGTCGGGGCGACCATACAGGAACGAATGAACAGTTATTCATGAAACCTACTCCGTAGGATGGCGGACATGGGCCATGGAGTCGCTGAATCCGCCGGGGACGCCGTCCCGCGCACCCGTCTGGACGCGGACAGCGCGGCGAAGGTCGCGGAGACGCTGCAGGCCCTCGCCACCCCGTCCAGACTGCTGATCCTGGCCCGACTGCGGGAAGGGCCGTGCGCCGCGACGGAGCTGGCCACCGCCGTCGGCATGGAGCAGTCCGCCTGCTCGCACCAGCTGCGCCTGCTGCGCAACCTCGGCCTGGTCACCGGCACCCGCCACGGCCGTTCGGTCGTCTACGCGCTGCACGACCACCACGTGGCCGCCCTCCTCGACCAGGCCGTCCACCACGTCGAGCACCTCCGCCTCGGCCTGCCGGACCCGCCCGCCCCGGGCTGAGGCGGCACCCACCCGGCCGACGCGGATCATGGGAAACTGACGGCATGACGAAGGCCGAGGCACGGACGCGGGCGCCTAAGCGGGCAGCGCAGGACGCCGTCCCGTGCTGCCCGCCGCTGAGCGAGCGCCCCCTCACGGCCGAGGAGGCCGAGACGACGGCGGCGATGTTCAAGGCGCTCGGCGATCCCGTCCGGCTGCGGCTCTTCTCCCTCGTCGCCTCGCACCCCGGCGGCGAGGCCTGCGTGTGCGACATCTCGGACGTCGGCGTCTCCCAGCCGACCGTGAGCCACCACCTGAAGAAGCTGCGCCAGGCCGGGCTGCTGACCGCCGAACGGCGCGGCACCTGGGTCTACTACCGGGTGGCCCCGGACGTCCTGGCCGCGCTGTCCGGCGCCCTCGCCCCCCGCCCCTGAACGGTCCCGCGCGGCCCGGCCCGCCCGTCGCCCGCGGAAACGCCGGGACGGCCGAAACGGGCCCCGGGCCAGCGATCGCGGCTACCATGAGCCGCTGGGAAGGTCGCCGCAACTCCCCCTGTGCGCAGTGGACTTGACAGCACGGCAGAGAGGTCGTCGCGTGTATCTGAGCGTCCCCTTCGAGGACGGCGAGGTCTTCGTCGTCGAGTTGCCCGACGAGCAGGGCTCCGGGGTGATCCGGGCCAGTCGCGGTGACGCGCTCCTCGAGACGTCCGCCGACACGTTCGAGTCCGGCATGGCCCGGGTGCAGCGGGTGGCCGCCACCATGCTGGAGCGGCTGGCGGACCTGCCGCGCCGCCCCGACCACATCCGCGCGGAGTTCGGCCTGCGGGTGACGGCGGAGGCCGGGCTGGTCGTGGCGAAGGGCAGCGGGGACGCGCACATCACGCTGGAACTGGAGTGGAGGCCCCCCGAGGGACGCGCGTGACGCCGCCCGGTGGGCGGGACGCCCGGTGGGAGCTCGGGACGGCCCGGGTGCTGCGCGACGGCCGCCCGGTCGGCGTGGCGTTCCTCATCCCCGACCGGCTCCTGCTGACCTGCGCCCACGTCGTCGCCTCCGCCGCCGGCCTGCGGGAGGACGAGCGGCTCCCGGACCGCCTCCCGGTCACGCTCGACTTCCCGCTGCTGCCCGGCCGTCCCGCCGCCACGGCCTCGGTGCGCTTCAGCGTGCCCGTCGCCGACGACGGCGGCGGCGACGTCGCCGTCCTCCAGCTGGGTGACGCACCGCCGCCCGGTGCCTCCCCGCTGCGGATCGTGGAGGCGCAGGACCTCGCCGGGCACCGCTGGCGGGCCTTCGGCTTCCCGAGCTACCCGGGACGGGGCGGCGGCAAGGAGGCCGGGGCCTGGACGCGCGGCACCGTCGAGGGCCGCGAGGCGACCGGCTGGTGGCAGCTGACCTGCGCCGAGGACGCGCCGTTCCCGTTGGCGGGCGGCTTCAGCGGGGCACCGGTGTGGGACGAGGAGTACGGCGGCGTCATCGGGGTCGTCGTCGCCGTCGAACGAGACCGGCGACGCCGGACCGGCTACGCGCTCAGCGTGGAGTCCCTCACCCGCGAGTGGCCGCAGCTGCGCAGGAGGCTGCTGGCGGACAGCCCGTACCGCGAGCTGCTGCCGTTCACCGAGCACGACCGCGCCGTCTTCCACGGCCGTGCGCAGGAGACGCGGCACCTGATCGACCTCTTCGAGCAGCAGCAGGTGCCCCTCCTGCCGGTGCTGGGGCCGTCGGGGGTCGGCAAGTCGTCGCTCGTCGGCGCGGGGCTGCTCGGGCACCTCGACCCGGACCGGTACCTGGTCGCCCGGCTCCCCCACGGGCTGCGCCTCACCGCCGAGGAGCTGCTCGCCTGGGCCCTGGCCTCGGCGGGCGACGCGGACCCGATGGCGGCGGGCTGGCACGAGCGCTGGCGGGCCCTGGCCGGACAGCTCACCGACGAGCGGGGTGCCCGCGCCGCCGTGGAACGGCTCCGGGCCGGGCACGGCGGACGGCCCCGACTGGTGCTGGTGGCCGACCAGTTCGAGACGCTGCTCGCGGACGCGCCCGACACCGCGCGCCGGCTGGACACCCTGCTCGGGGTGGTGACCGCACGCGGCCCGGACGGCGACCGTCCCGCCCAGGCGGTGGTCGTCGCCCGGGTCGACTTCCTCCGGCAGATCGAGCAGCTCCCCCACCTCCGCACGGCGTGGGACGCCACCTCCCTGGTGGTGCGGCCGATGACGCGGGCGCAGCTGCGCGAGGCGATCACCCGGCCGCTGGAGGGGCACGCGGGGGTCCGGTTCGCCGACGGGCTGGTCGAGCAGCTCCTGCGGGACACCCCGCACGGGCCGGGCGCGCTGCCGATGCTGGAGTACACGCTGAGCCGGCTGTGGGAGCGGCAGGAGCACGGCTGGCTGACGACCGGCGCGTACCAGGCGCTCGGCGGTCTGGAGGGGGCCCTGGCGGCCGGTGCGGAGCGGAGCCTGTGGGCGTGGGCGGACGCGGCGGAGCGTCGGGCGCTGGAGCGGATCTTCGTCCAGCTCGTGCGCCCCGGCGAGGAGCTGGACGCCGGGGGGCGCGGTCCGGACACCCGCCGGGTCGCCGCCCGTACCCAGTTCTCCGCGCGGGACTGGGCGTTGATCCACCGGCTGGCCGGCACGCGGCTGGTCGTGGTGACGCGCCGCCCGACGGGTCAGGACACCGCCGAGCTCGCGCACCAGGCGCTGGTGGAGACGTGGCCCCGGCTGCGCCACTGGGTCGAGGAGAACCGGGCGTTCCGCAGCTGGCAGGAGGAGCTGCGCCGTTCGCTGCGGGCCGGTCAGGAGCGGGCCGGTCAGGAGCGGGGCCGCACCCGTGCGCCCGCCCTCGACCGGGAGCAGCTCGCGGAGGCGCACCGGTGGATCGCCCTACGCGGCGCCGAGCTGCCCGCCGAGGAGGTGGCGTTCGTCGAGGCCGCCGCCCGGGCCCGGCGACGTCTCGCCCGCCGGCGCCGCCTGGTGGTGGCGGGTTTCGCCGCACTGACGGCCCTCGTGCTCGTCGCGGTCGGGCTGGCCGACAGGAGCGCTCGGGACAGCGAGGAGCAGCGGGCCCTCGCCGCCACGCGCGGCCTGACGGAGCAGAGCGAGCGGCAGGCGGGCGACGACCCCGCCCTGGCGGCGCGGCTCGCCCTCGCCGCCTGGCACGTCTCACCGACCCCGGAGGCCCGCGCCCGGCTGCTGTCCACGGTCGCGTCACCGCTGCGGGCCACGCTCACGGGACACGCCGGGGAGGTGCGGTCGGTGGCCTTCGGCCCGGACGGGCGGACGCTGGCGACCAGCGGGAACGACGGCACGGCACGGCTGTGGGACGTCGCCGAACGGCGCGAGGCGGGCTCCCTCGACGTCGGCGGCCAGGTGCACTCGGTCGCCTTCAGCCCGGACGGCGGGACCCTCGTCACCAGTCAGCAGGGCTGGCGGGTACGGCTGTGGGACGTCCGCACGCGCCGGGAGACCGCCGCCCTCGCCGACGCCGGGGTCCCGGCCGTCTTCAGCCCGGACGGCGGAACGCTCGCCGTCGGTGGTGAAGGGGGGACGGTCGTGCTCCGGGACGCCCGTACCCGCCGGGTCGTGGCCGAACTCCCGGCGCACCGCGGCGAGGACGGGGCGTGGATCTCGCGGCTGGCGTTCAGCCCGGACGGGAGGACGCTGGCCGTCACGGTCACCGGCCACGGCACCGGCGACGACGACAAGGCGGCGGTGCAGCTCTGGGACGTGGCGGAGGAGCGCCGCACCGACACGCTGGAGGGACACGCGGGCTGGGTCCAGGCGCTGGCGTTCAGCCCGGACGGCGACACGCTGGCCACCGGCGCGAACGACGCCACGATCCGCCTGTGGGACGTGCGCGGACGCCGCTCCCCGAGCGTGCTCACCGGACACAGCGGCACCGTGTTCGCCCTCGCGTTCAGCCCGGACGGTCGGACCCTGGCGAGCGCGGGCCAGGACCGAGCGGTGCGGCTGTGGGACGTCCCGGAGCGCACCGCCGTGACCCTGCTCAACGGCCACACCGGGAGCGTGAACGCGCTGGCCTTCAGCCCGGACGGCCGCATGCTGGCCAGCGGGTCCGAGGACACCACGCTGCGGCTGTGGGACCTGCGCGCCGGGCGGCCGCGCGCCACCTACGCCGGAGCGGGCGGTTCGGGGAGTCCGGCCGCCTACAGCCCGGACGGCCGCGTCCTCGCGACCGGTGACGGCGACGGGACGGTGCACCTGCACGACGCCCGGACCGGACGCACCCTGGGCCGCCTGACCGGGCACACCGGCGGCGTGAACACCGTGCGGTTCAGCCCGGACGGCCGGACCGTCGCCGCGAGCGGCGACGACGGGCCGGAGGTCCTGCTGTGGGACGCGCGGACCCACCGCCGTCTCGCCACCCTGGAGGGGCACGACCGGTCCGTGGGGGCGGTGCGGTTCAGCCCGGACGGCCGCACGCTCGCCACCAGCAGCTACATCGACGGGACCACCCGCCTGTGGAGTACCCGGACCCACCGGGAGCTGGCGTCCTTCCCCAGCACGTCGGGATGGACGGCCTTCAGCCCGGACGGCAGGACCCTGGTGACCGCCGACCTCGACGACGCGTCCGTGCGGCTGTGGGACGTCCGGACCCACCGGGGGCTCGGCACGCTCGACGGGCCCGGCGGGGCGGTGCGCGCCGCGGCCTTCAGCCCGGACGGCGAGACCCTGGCCACAGCGAGCAACGACGGCGCCCTGCGGCTGTGGGACGTCCGGAACCGTCGGCTGCGGGCGACGCTCACCGGCCACACCGCCTGGCCGCAGTCGGTCGCCTTCACCCCGGACGGAACCGTGCTCGTCAGCAGCGGCCGGGACGCCACGGCGCGGCTGTGGGACGTCCGGGGCCGGCGCCACCTGGCCACCCTCAGCGGCCACGTCGGCACCGTGTGGTCGGCCGTGGTCAGCCCGGACGGCCGGACCGTGGCCACGGCCGGCGACGACCGCACCGTGCGCCTGTGGGACCTGCGGACCCACCGGCAGTCGGCCCTGCTCCTGGGCCACACCGGCGTCCTGCGCTCGATCCGCTTCGCACCGGACGGGGACACCCTCGTGACGAGCGCCACCGACCGGACCGTACGGCTGTGGGACACCGGCGCCTTCAGCGACGACGCCGCCCTCACCGACCGGGCCTGCGCGATAGCGGGCCGCTCGCTGACCGAGCGGGAGTGGCATCGCCACGTGCCCGACGGGGTCGGCTACCGCCGCGTCTGCCCGTGACGGGCCGCGCGGCGGGGGCTCAGGGCCGGTGGCTCAGGGCCGGTGGCTCAGGGCCGGTGGCCGGAGGGGACGCGCTCCTCGGCGGGCGGGGGGCCCGGCGGCGTCCCGTCGCCGAAGGGGCGCCCGCCGAGCTGTTCGCGGTGGTGCGGGGTCAGCCAGCCGGAGAGGTCGGGCCCGGCCGGGAGGATGCCGGTCGGGTTGATGCCGGTGTGCACGAGGTAGTAGTGCCGCTTGATGTGGTCGAAGTCGACGGTGTCGCCGAAGCCGGGCGTCTGGTAGAGGTCCCGCACGTACGCCCACAGCACCGGGTCCTCGGCGAGCTTCGAGCGGTTGCACTTGAAGTGGTTGTGGTAGACGGCGTCGAAGCGCACCAGCGTGGTGAACAGCCGGATGTCGGCCTCGGTGAGGGTGTCGCCGACGAGGTAGCGGCGCTCGCGCAGCCGCTCGGAGAGCAGGTCCAGCCGCCGGAAGACGTCGGCGTACGCCGTCTCGTACTCGTCCTGCCGGGTGGCGAAGCCGGCGCGGTAGACGCCGTTGTTGACGTCCCGGTAGACGCCGTCCATGACCGCGTCGATCTCCTCGCGCAGCGGCTCCGGGTACAGGTCGGGGGCGCCGGGCCGGTGCAGGGCCGTCCATTCGGTGGCGAGGTCCAGGGTGATGCGCTGGTAGTCGTTGGTGACGAGCCGCCCGCTGGGGACGTCGACGACCGCCGGGACGCTCACGCCGCCCGTGTACTCCGGTTCACGGGCGTGGTAGGCCTCGCTCAGGAAGCGGATGCCGAGCACGGGGTCGCGGCCCTCGGGGTCGAGGGTGAAGCGCCAGCTCCGGTCGTCCTGGATCGGGTCGGCGACGGCGAGCGGAAGGGCTTCCTCCAGGCCGAGGAGCCGCCGGGACACCAGGGCGCGGCTCGCCCACGGGCAGGCGCGGCTGACGACGAGCCGGTAGCGGCCCGCCTCGACGGGCCAGCCGTCCTCACCGGCGGCCGTGATCCGGTCGGTGAAGTGGCTCGGCGCCCGCTTGAAGGCCTTCCGGCCGTACTCCGTGTTGCCGTCCGTCATCGGCCGCCCTCTCCACTGCGCTGCACGAGATGGTCCCGGTACGGGTTGCCCGGTCGCGTGACGTGACACGTGGAAGCGGAAACCGTCCTGCCGTACGATGCGGTCCGGTCCGTCCCGCCTCGCCCGTGCCGCGGGTACGCCCAGCTCAGGAGTCCAGGTGCCGATCTTCCTCGCCCGCTTCGTGTCCGCGCTGCGGGCCCGGCTGCGCGGCTGGCGCGCCGCGCTCACGGTCGCGCTCACGGTCTTCGGCACGAGCTGGATCGCGATGGCGCTCGTGGAGCCGGAGGCCAACGGGATCACCGCGCCGGGCACCTACTGGTGGTGGTTCCTCATCACCGCCTCGACCGTCGGGTACGGCGACTTCTTCCCGGAGTCGGTGCCCGGCCGGATCGTCGGCGCCTACGTCATCGTCGGCGGTATCGCCACCCTGACGATCCTGTTCACCGAACTGTCCACCCACATCCAGACGCTGCGGAGCAAGCGCTTGAAAGGCATGGTTGACGTGGACCTCAGCGGCCACATCGTCGTGCTCGGCTACCTGCCGGGCCGCACCGAGCGGATCGTGCACCAGCTGCGGGTGGAGGACGGGCACGCGGTGGTGCTGTGCGCGTGGGACGAGGTCGCCGAGCACCCCATGGCCGGGGAGGACGGGGTGGCGTTCGTCCGGGGCGACCTCGGGGACGCCGCGACGCTGCGGCGGTCGGGCGTCGAGCGCGCCCGGACCGTCGTCGTCGACGCGCGGGACGACAACGAGGCCCTCGCCCTCGCCGTCACCGTCGACCACCTGGCCCCGGACGTCCACCTGGTGGTCGCCCTGCGGGACATGAACCGCTGTGAGCGGCTGCGCTACGTCAGCCCGAAGGTCCAGTGCGTGCAGTGGCACATGCCGAACCTGGTGGCGGACGAGGCGCTCGACCCGGGCATCACCGAGGTCTACAGCGAGCTGATGGACAGCTCCGGGGGCGGCAACACGTACTCCGTGACGCTGCCCCCGGCGCTGGAGGGCAAGTCGTTCGGCGCGTGCCAGGCCCACTTCGGGGAGCGGTTCGACGCCACGGTGATCGCCGTCCGCCAGGACGGCCGCACGGCCGTCAGCCCGCCCTGGAACGCGCCGCTCCGGGCCGGGGCGCTGCTGTACTACCTGGCCGACCGGCGCATCGACGTCGGCGGCCTCACCGGCGACCTCGCCTCCGGCCGCCGCTGATCCCGCCGACGGGTCGGCAGTCGGCGGGATCACACGTCAGCGGGTCGGGCGTCAGCGACCGATGTCGCCGCCGTCCTTGCGCCAGACGGCGACGACGGAGGGACGGTTGCGGCGGCCCGGGCCGTCGGGCCACTGCGAGAGCGGGTTCTCCGCCGAGGCGCCGTCGATCTCACCGGGGTGCTGCACGGCGACGAGCACCCGGCGCTCCTGCACGATCGGGCCGCAGGTCTCGGCCCCGGCGGGGACGGTGAGGAACTGCTTCACCTCGCCCCGGCTGCGGCCGTGCGTGGCCACGCCGAAGAGGCCGTCGTGGTTGCCCAGCGCGTTGCCGTCGGTGGAGATCCACAGGTTGCCGTACGCGTCGAAGGTCAGGTTGTCCGGGCAGGAGATGGGGCTGACCTGGTCCTTCGGGAAACCGCCGTAGTACGTCGACTCGTCCGCCGGGTCGCCGCAGACCAGGAACAGCCGCCAGGAGAACCGTTCCGCCCCCGGGTGGTTCCAGTGCTCCGCCAGCTCCAGGACCTGGCCGTGCTTGTTGCGGTTGCGCGGGTTGGCCTCGTCGGGCCCGGGGCGACCGGGCGTGCCGCGCTGGGAGTTGTTGGTCAGCGCCACGTAGACGCGGCCGGTGCGCGGGCTGGGCTCGACGTCCTCGGGGCGGTCCATCTTGGTGGCGTTCACCTTGTCGGCCGCGAGGCGGGTGAAGACGTACACCTCCTCGGCCGTCATCCCCTCGACGTAGGAGCGGTCGCCGGAGGCCAGCTTGATCCACTCGCCGGAGCCGTCGAACGCGCCGTCCCGCGGCAGCCCGCCGTCGCCGTCGATCTCGCCGGGGCTGTCGCCGGTGAGCCGGGCGACGTAGAGGGTGCCCTCGTCGAGCAGCGTCATGTTGTGCTCGCGGGCCCAGCGGCTGTTGCCCCGGCGCATGCGCTTGCTGGAGACGAACTTGTACAGGTAGTCGAACCGCTCGTCGTCACCCATGTAGACGACCGGCCGGCCGTCGGCGGTGAGCTGCGGCTCCGCGCCCTCGTGCTTGAAACGGCCGAGCGCGGTGCGCTTGCGCGGCGTGGACTCGGGGTCGTACGGGTCGACCTCGACGACCCAGCCGAAACGATTGGCCTCGTTGGGCTCCTTGGCGAGGTCGAACCGGTCGTCGAACCGCTCCCACTTGCGTCCGGTGGTACCGCCGGTCATGCCGTAGCGGGCCAGCCGCTCCTTGGTGCGCGGGTCGGTGACGGAGGCCGCGTTGGCGAAGTACTGGTTGAAGTTCTCCTCGCCGCTGAGCACGGTCCCCCACGGCGTGGTGCCGCCCGCGCAGTTGTTGAGGGTGCCGAGGACGGTGCGGCCGCGTCGGTCGGCGGAGGTCTTCAGCAGGTCGCTGCCCGCCGCCGGGCCGGTCAGCTCGAACGGCGTGCCGTTGTGGAAGCGACGGTTCAGCCGGTGCCGCCGGACGGGCGTGAGGCGGCCGGAGCGGCGCTCCTCCTCCACCACGACGACCGACAGACCGTGGGCGGCCCAGGCGATCTCCACCTGCTCGCGGGTGGGGTTCTCCGGGTCGTACCCGGTGAACATGATCTCCTCGTTGGTGTACTCGTGGTTGGCGAAGAGCACCTGGCGGTGCGGCTCGCCGCGCAGCGGCAGCAGGGTGAGGAAGTCGTTGTTGTAGCCGAACTGGCCGGCCTGGGCGCGCGCCGTCTGGCGGTCGGGGTCGAAGGCCGGGGCCCCGCGCAGGATCGGATCGCCCCAGCCGATCACGATGCCCTGCTCGTATCCCTCGGGGACGGTGACGGCGTCGCGCGTGTTCGGGGCCACCGGCTCGAACCGCAGGCCCTTCGCCCCGTGGCCCCTCCCTCTCCCCGGCCATCCGCCGTCCCCGTGTTTCCCGTGCGCGACGGCCTCGGGCGCGCCGCCCAGGACCGCGCCCCCGGCGGCCGCGGCGACGGTCGCCACCGCGCCCGCACGCAGCATCGAGCGCCGGGACAGGCCGGCGACGATGTCGCCGAAGTACGCGTTCCCGCTCTGGTTCGGCACCTCCTGGAAGCAGGCGTCTCCGCAGCGGTAGTGGCACGTCATGGCGGACCGACCGCCGGGGTGAGTGGTGAGCAGCGGCAGTTGCTTGCGCATGGGCAGACCTCTCCGTCTTCAGCCGTACTCGGCGGAAACTAGGTCCTCACCCCTACCCCCGAGCGTTGTGTCGGTGAACCCGCCGTGAACCGGAACCGGCCAACATCGCCCCTCGGCCGCCGCCCGACCGCCGCCCGACCGCCCTCCGGAGCGCGCGGGCCCGTCCGTCGCGGACCGTTAGGATTTCGGCTATGGCGGCCACTGGAACAGAGCAGCGGGGCACGGCGTACTACGTCACGACCCCGATCTACTACGTGAACGACGCTCCCCACCTGGGCCACGCCTACACGACCGTCGCAGGCGACGTGCTCGCCCGCTGGCACCGCCAGCGGGGCGAGAAGGTGTGGTACCTCACCGGCACGGACGAGCACGGTCAGAAGATCATGCGCACCGCCGAGGCGAACGGCGTGTCGCCCCAGGAGTGGTGCGACAAGCTGGTGGAGGAGGCCTGGAAGCCCCTCTGGCAGCACCTGAACATCGCGAACGACGACTTCATCCGCACGACCGAGCCGCGCCACACCGCGCGCGTCCAGGAGTTCGTGCAGGACCTGTACGACAAGGGCGAGATCTACCGCGGCGGCTACGAGGGCCCGTACTGCGTCGGCTGCGAGGAGTACAAGGCCGCCGGCGACCTGCTGGACGGCGAGGACGGGGCCAAGCTCTGCCCGATCCACAAGAAGCCCGTGGAGATGCTCCAGGAGGAGAACTACTTCTTCAAGCTCTCGGAGTACGGCCCGAAACTGCTGGAGCACTACGAGCGCGACCCCGGCTTCATCCAGCCCGAGTCGGCGCGCAACGAGGTCGTGCAGTTCGTCCGGCAGGGTCTTCAGGACCTGTCGATCTCCCGGTCCACCTTCGACTGGGGCGTGCGCGTCCCGTGGGACGAGAAGCACGTCATCTACGTGTGGATCGACGCCCTCCTCAACTACGCGACGGCCGTCGGCTACGGCGCGGACCAGGAGAAGTTCGAGGACACCTTCCCCGCCGACGTCCACCTCGTCGGCAAGGACATCCTCCGCTTCCACGCGGTGATCTGGCCCGCGATGCTCATGGCGAACGGCCTGCCCCTCCCGCGCAGGATCGCCGCCAACGGCTGGCTGATGGTGGGCGGCGAGAAGATGAGCAAGTCGAACCTGACGGGCATCTCCCCGCACCAGCTCACCGACCACTTCGGCGTCGACGCCTACCGGTGGTACTTCCTGCGGGCCATCGCCTTCGGCAACGACGGCTCGTTCTCCTGGGAGGACTTCTCCGCCCGGTACACCTCGGAACTGGCCAACGACTACGGCAACCTCGCCTCCCGCGTGGCGGCCATGGTCGGCAAGTACTTCGGCGGGACGCTGCCCGAGGCGACGGCCTCCGGGGCGGCCGAGCAGCCGGTCGTCGACGGCCTCGCCCACGCGGTCGCCGAGGCGGACCGCCGCATCGGCGACGAGATGGACTTCGCGGGCGGCATCGCGGCGGTCTTCGACTTCGTCAAGCAGGTCAACGGCTACCTGACCGAACAGGAGCCGTGGAAGGTCGCCAAGGACGACTCCGAGGCCGCGCGCGCCCGGCTGGCGACGATCCTCTACACGGCCGCCGACTCGCTGCGGGCCACCGCCGTCCTGCTCAACGCCGTCATGCCGGAGACCTCGCAGAAGCTGTGGGACTCCCTCGGCGCCGAGCCGCACCTCGGCCCGCTCGCCGACCAGCGCGTGCAGGACGCCGGGCGCTGGGGCCTGCTGCCCCCGGGCGCCACGGTCACCAAGGGCGCGGTGCTCTTCCCCCGTCTGGAGGAGCCGGCCCGCGCCTGACCCGCCGGACGCTCCCGCAGGGCGCCCTCCCGACCCGGAGGGCGCCCTGCGGCGTCCGTCACTGCTGCGGCGGCTTGCGCGTGGGCTGCCGCAGGGAGAGGTGCAGCTCCTTCAGCCGCGCCTCGTCGACCTCGCTGGGCGCGCCCATGAGCAGGTCCTGCGCGTTGCCGTTGAGCGGGAAGGCGATCGTCTCGCGGATGTTCGGCTCGTCGGCCAGCAGCATGACGATGCGGTCGATGCCGGGTGCGATGCCGCCGTGCGGCGGGGCGCCGAAGGCGAAGGCGCGCAGCATGCCGCCGAACTCGCGCTCGACGTCCTCCTTGGAGTACCCGGCGATCTCGAACGCCTCGTACATGATCTCCGGCTCGTGGTTCCGGATCGCGCCCGAGGACAGCTCGACGCCGTTGCAGACGATGTCGTACTGCCAGGCCAGGATGTCCAGCGGGTCCTTGGTGCGCAGGGCCTCCAGGCCGCCCTGCGGCATGGAGAACGGGTTGTGGGAGAACTCGATCCTCCCGGTCTCCTCGTCCCGCTCGAACATCGGGAAGTCGACGATCCAGCAGAACCGGAAGACGTCGTCCTCGAAGTGGCCGGTGCGGCGGGCGGCCTCGACGCGGACGGCGCCCATGATCTTCGAGACGTCGTCGAAGTCGCCGGCGCCGAAGAAGACGGCCGTGCCGGGCTTGGCGTCGAGTGCGCCCAGCAGCGCGGTGACGTTCTCCTCGGTGAGGAACTTCGCGATCGGGCCGGTCAGCGCCGAGTCCTCGCCGACGCGCACCCAGGCGAGACCCTTCGCGCCCTGCTCGACGGCGAACTCACCCATCTGGTCGAAGAACTTCCGCGGCTGGTCGGCGGTGTCCGGCACGGCCAGCGCCCGCACGTGCTTGCCCGCGAAGGCCTTGAACTCCGAGCCCTCGAAGACGTCGGTGACGTCCACCAGTTCCAGCCGGGCCCGCAGGTCCGGCTTGTCCGAGCCGTACTTCAGCATGGCCTCGCGGAACGGGATGCGCGGGAACGGCGAGGTGACGTGCCGCCCGCCGCCGAACTCCTCGAACAGGTCGGTCATCACCTTCTCGATGACCTGGAAGACGTCCTCCTGCTCGACGAAGCTCATCTCCATGTCGAGCTGGTAGAACTCGCCCGGCGAGCGGTCGGCGCGGGCGTCCTCGTCGCGGAAGCAGGGCGCGATCTGGAAGTAGCGGTCGAAGCCCGCGATCATCAGCAGCTGCTTGAACTGCTGCGGCGCCTGCGGCAGCGCGTAGAACCTCCCCGCGTGCAGCCGGGACGGCACCAGGAAGTCGCGGGCGCCCTCGGGGGAGGTGGCCGACAGGATCGGGGTGGCCATCTCGTTGAAGCCGAGGGCCGTCATCTTCTGCCGGATCGCGGAGATCACGGCGGTGCGCAGCAGGATGTTGCGGTGCATGCGCTCGCGGCGCAGGTCGAGGAAGCGGTACTCCAGCCGGCGCTCCTCGTTGACCCCGTCCTCGGTGTTGATCGTGAACGGGATCTGCTCGGCCGCGCCGAGCACCTCGACGTCGCGCACCTCGATCTCGATGTCGCCGGTGGGCAGCTCCGGGTTGACGTTGTCGGCGCCGCGCGAGGCCACCGTGCCGTCGACGCGGACGACGGTCTCCTTGGTGAGGTGGCTCAGCGCCTCGTTGGCGGGGGTGCCGGGACGGGCGACGAGCTGGACCAGGCCGTAGTGGTCGCGCAGATCGATGAAGAGGATGCCGCCCAGGTCACGACGATTGTGCAGCCAGCCGCTCAGCCGGACGTCCTTGCCGACGTCCTGCGATCGGAGCTCGCCGCAGTGGTGGGACCGGTACCGATGCATCATTCATCCAAGTCGTCGAAGCCGGGTCGTACGGGATTCGGGGAGAAGGCCGCGCTGAACCGGCCTCCCGGCGCCCTTCAGCGTACCGTCCGCGCCCGGCCCGCCGCCCCGGCCCGAGGACGCCCGGGGGCGCGCCCGGCCCCACCGGACGGCCCCGGTCCGCCGGGCGGGAGGAACGCGGTCTTCCTACAGTGGGGCACATGCGCACCGACCAGGGCGCCTCCCCGCCGCAGGTGGACGAGGTGCTGGACGCGACCGGGACCGGCATGTGGCGGTGGGACCACGTGGCCGGCCTGGTGACCCTCGACGCGCGGGCCGCCCGGCTCATGGGGCTGAAGCCGGAGCCGGCCACGGTGCCCACGGCCGCCGTCCGGGCCCGGCTGCACGCGGTGGACTTCGTGGAGCTCGACCGCATCATCACCCTGGCCGCCGCCGAGGGCGGCATCGCGGAGGAGCGGCTGCGCGTGGTCGGCGACGACGGGGACGTCCTGCGCACGGTCCGGGCGCGGCTGCGCTACCTGAACACCCGCCCGAACGGTCCGCGCCGCCGGGGCGCGGGCGCGGGGGCCGTCCTGCTGGGCACGCTGGTGGAGGCGCCCGAGAACGCCCCCGGCCAGTCGGCGGTCACCGGGGACTGGCGGCGGGCCCGCGAGGCGTTCCTGCTGGACGCGGGCCGGGCGCTGGCCGAGGCGCGCTCCACGGCCGAGGTGCTGCGCGTCGCGGCGAACCTGGCGATGCCCGGTTTCTCCCCCGACGGCATGGCCGTCTTCGGCGTCAAGGGCGACCACCTGTCGGTGATCGGCCACCACGGGCACGGCCCGGGCTCCGAGGCGGCCTTCACCGACATGCCGCTGACGACGCCGTACCCGGCGACGGAGGTCGTCCGCACGGGCCGGGCGGTCTACCTGGCCGGTCCGGCCGAGTACGAGCGCCGCTTCCCCGTCACCTGGCCGCTGGCGGCCCCCTTCGGTCGGCAGTCCTGGGCGTTCCTGCCGCTGGTGGCGGCCGGACGCACGGTGGGGGCGTGGATGGCGGCGTTCGGCTCCCGGGTGACGTTCACCCCGGACGAGCGGTCGGTGCTGAGCACCGTCGCGCGCATGCTGGCGCAGGCCCTGTCGCGGGCGTACGTGCGCGAGTCCGAGCAGGAGTTGGCGGCCGGCCTCCAGCGCACCATGCGGCCCGTCCACAAGCCGGACATCAAGGGCATGACCGTCGCCGCGCGCTACGTGCCGACCGGCGGTGGTCTCCAGGTGGGCGGCGACTGGTACGACGTCATCCCGCTGCACAGCGGACGCACCGCCCTGGTCATCGGTGACGTGCAGGGGCACGACGTGCGGGCCGCCGCGCTGATGGCGCAGCTCCGCGTGGCGCTGCGCGCCTACGCCTCCGAGGGGCACAGCGCGGAGGCCGTGCTCTCCCGCGCCTCCCGCTTCCTGGCGGGCATGACCCGCGACCACGTGGCGGACGCGGACGCCGACGCCGGGGACGGTGGGCCCGACGGCTCAGGGGCGGACGGCCGGGACGACGCCCGCTTCGCCACCTGCCTCTACATCGAGGCGGACCCGGTGAACGGCACGCTCGACATCGTCCGCGCCGGCCATCCCGACCCGGCCGTCCGGCTGCCCGACGGCACGCTCATGGTCCGGCCGACGGCGGGCGGGCTGCCGCTGGGCATCGACCCGGACACCGACTACCCGACGACGCGGCTGGCGCTCGGCCCGGGCGAGACGCTGATGATGTGCACCGACGGCCTCATCGAGACGGGCGGGCACGACATCGAGAGCGGCTGGGCGCGTATCCGCGCGGTCTTCGCCGAGCGGCCGGACGCCGACCTGGAGGAGCTGGCCGACGCCCTGGTGCAGGCCGTGCACGGCCCGCCGTCCCACCACTACGCCGGGCCGCTGTCCGACCGCCGGGACGACGACGTCGCGCTGCTCCTCCTCAGTCGCGACGACGTGGTCGGCGCGCCCCGGGGCACCGGGCGCCGGACGGTGCTGAGCGTCGCCCAGACCGACGCGTCCCGCATCGCCGACGCCCGGGGCCAGCTGCGCGACCTGCTCTATGACTGGGCCGCCCCGGACCAGGTGGACGGCGCGGTGCTGATGCTCTCCGAGATGCTGACGAACGTCCTCGTCCACACCGACGGCGACGCCCTGCTGGTCGCCGAGGTCACCGGCGAACGCGGCGCGCGGCGGCTGCGCGTGGAGGTCGCCGACCAGAGCGACGAGCTGCCGCACCGCCGCAACCCCGGCGAGCTGGCGTCCTCGGGGCGCGGGCTGATCCTCATGGACATGCTCGCCGGCTCCTGGGGGGTGGACCCGAGGGGCGAGGGCAAGGCGATCTGGTTCGAGGTCGACGAGGACGCCCCGCCCCCGCACTGGGGCTGAGCCGTCAGCCGTCGGTGGCCGCCGTCCGGGGCGTGGCCGGTACCCGGCCGAGCCGCCCGGACTGGAAGTCCTCGAACGCCTGCACCAGCTCGGCGTGGCTGTTCATGACGAACGGTCCGTAGTGCGCCATCGGCTCCCGGATCGGCTGCCCGCCCAGCAGCACCACGTCGAGCGTGGCGTGGTGGGAGTCCTGGACGTCGTCGGCCCGCACGGTGAGCGTCTCCCCGGCGCCGAAGACGGCGGTCTGCCCGAGGTGGACGGGGCGCCGCTCGGCGCCCACGGTGCCGCGCCCGGCCAGCACGTAGGCCAGCGCGTTCCAGTCCCTGCGCCAGGGCAGCGTGACCTGCGCCCCGGGGCTGACGGTGGCGTGGAGCATCGTGATGGGCGTGTGCGTGATGCCGGGCCCCTGGTGGCCGTCCAGGTCACCGGCGATCAGGCGCAGCAGCGCGCCGCCGTCGGCCGAGGTCAGCAGCTTGACCTCGCCGCCGCGGATGTCCTGGTAGCGGGGGTCGGTCATCTTCATCGCGGCCGGGAGGTTCACCCAGAGTTGGAGGCCGTGGAAGAGGCCGCCGTTCATGACCAGCTCCTCGGGCGGCGCCTCGATGTGCAGCAGCCCGCTCCCGGCCGTCATCCACTGGGTGTCGCCGTTCTGGATGGTGCCGCCGCCGCCCTCGGAGTCCTGGTGCACGAAGGTGCCGTCGATGAGGTAGGTGACGGTCTCGAAGCCCCGGTGCGGGTGCCAGGGGGTGCCCTTCGGCTCGCCCGGCGCGTAGTCCACCTCACCCATCTGGTCCATCATGATGAACGGGTCGAGGTAGTCGTACTTGATGCCGGCGAAGGCACGGCGCACGGGGAAACCCTCGCCCTCGAAACCGCTGGGCGCCGTGGTGACGGCCAGGACCGGCCGCGCGGCGGAGGGCTCCGCCGACGCGGTGACGCGCGGCAGGGTGAGCGGGTTCTCGACGGTGATCGCGGGCATGACGGGCCTCCTCGGACGGTACGTCCAATCTAGTTGAAGCTTGAACGTCTGCCAATGCCGCGTCATTCCCCGGCCGTACCCGCGCACCCTCCCGGGAGTCCGTCCCGGCCCGGAGCGGTCAGCCGTACATGCTGTGCATCGCGAAGTCGACCATCTCCTCGACGGCCTTGGCGTCGAAGACCACCCGGTGGTCGCCCTCCATGTCCAGGACGAAGCCGTAGCCGGTGGGCAGCAGGTCCAGGACCTCCCCGCCGGTGATCACGAAGTACCGGGACTCCTTCCCCGCGTACGCCCGCAGCTCCTTCAGCGAGGTGAACATGGGGATGACCGGCTGCTGGGTGTTGTGCAGCGCCAGGAAGCCGGGCGTCTCACCCCGGGGGCAGTACACCCGGGCGTTGTGGAAGATCCCCTGGAAGTCCTCCGGGGAGAGGGCGCCGGTGGCGAAGCCCCGGACGGCGTCGGCCAGGGACGGCGGTGACGGCTCCGGGTAGTGCTGCGCCGGCGGCTGGGCGTGCGGCGGCGCGCCGTGCTGGTGCGGCGCGCCGTGCGGCGGGGGTGCCCCGTAACCCGGCGGCGGAGGCGGCGCCCCGTAGGCGTTCTGCTCGTAGCCGTACATGATGAGAAGGGTAACGAGTCACATCCGGGCGGTTCGGGCTTGCTTGTTATTACCGGCCGGTAGCATGATGGAGCTACTAACTGGTACGCATCCGGAGGACTCAGCCCTCCCCGTCCCTACGGAGCCAGCGCCCATGGGCCACTACAAGTCGAATCTGCGCGACATCGAGTTCAACCTGTTCGAGGTCCTCGGCCGCGAGTCCGTGTACGGGAGCGGGCCGTTCGCCGAGATGGACGTGGAGACCGCCAAGAGCGTGCTCTCCGAGATCGCCCGCCTCTCCGAGAACGAACTGGCCGCCTCCTTCGAGGACGCGGACCGCAACCCGCCCGTCTTCGACCCGAAGACGAACACCGCACCCGTCCCGGAGTCCTTCAAGAAGAGCTACAAGGCGTACATGGACGCCGAGTGGTGGCGCCTGGGCATCCCGGAGGAGATCGGCGGCACGACGGCTCCGCGCTCCCTCCTGTGGGCCTTCGCCGAGACGATCCTCGGCGCCAACCCGGCGGTGTGGATGTACGCCTCCGGCCCGGCGTTCGCCGGTGTCCTCTTCGAGGAGGGCACCGAGGAGCAGGCCAAGATCGCCCAGTGCATGGTGAACGGCCAGTGGGGCTCCACCATGGTGCTGACCGAGCCGGACGCGGGCTCGGACGTCGGTGCGGGCCGCGCCAAGGCCGTCCGGCAGGAGGACGGCAGCTGGCACATCGAGGGCGTGAAGCGCTTCATCACCTCGGGTGAGCACGACATGTCCGAGAACATCATGCACTTCGTGCTCGCCCGCCCCGAGGGCGCCGGACCGGGCACCAAGGGCCTGTCCCTCTTCCTCGTCCCCAAGTACGACTTCGACTGGGAGACCGGCGAGCTCGGCGAGCGCAACGGCGCCTATGCCACCAACGTCGAGCACAAGATGGGCCTCAAGGCCTCCAACACCTGCGAGATGACCTTCGGCGACAAGCACCCCGCCAAGGGCTGGCTCCTGGGCGAGAAGCACGACGGCATCCGCCAGATGTTCAAGATCATCGAGTTCGCCCGCATGATGGTCGGCACGAAGGCCATCGCCACCGCCTCCACCGGCTACCTCAACGCCCTGGAATACGCCAAGGAGCGGGTCCAGGGCGCGGACCTCACCCAGTTCACCGACAAGACCGCCCCCCGCGTCACCATCACCCACCACCCCGACGTACGCCGCTCGCTCATGACGCAGAAGGCCTACGCCGAAGGCATGCGCGCCCTGGTCCTCTACACCGCCTCCGTCCAGGACGACATCCTCGTCCAGGAGGCCGCCGGCCAGGACGCCTCCGCCGCCCACCGCCTCAACGACCTGCTCCTCCCCATCGTCAAGGGCTACGGCTCCGAGCGGTCCTACGAGCAGCTCGCCCAGTCCCTGCAGACCTTCGGCGGCTCCGGCTACCTGCAGGAATACCCCATCGAGCAGTACATCCGCGACGCCAAGATCGACACCCTCTACGAGGGCACCACCGCCATCCAGGGCCAGGACTTCTTCTTCCGCAAGGTCGTCCGCGACCAGGGCCAGGCCCTCACCGCCCTCTCCGAGGAGATCAAGAAGTTCCTCGCCGACGCCGCCGGCGGCGAAGAACTGGCCACCGCCCGCGACACCCTCGCCAAGGCCGCCGCCGACCTCGAAGCCATCGTCGGCACCATGCTCACCGACCTCGCCGCCACCGAACAGGACGTGAAGTCCCTCTACAAGGTGGGCCTGAACACCACCCGGTTCCTGATGGCCTCCGGCGACGTCGTCATCGGCTACCTGCTGCTGCGCGGGGCGGCCGTCGCGGCGGAGAAGCTGCCGAGCGCCCCGGCGAAGGACACCGCCTTCTACGCGGGCAAGATCGCCGCGGCGAAGTTCTTCGCCACCAACGTCCTGCCGAACGTGGGCGTGCAGCGTGACCTGGCGGAGTCCATCGACCTGTCGCTCATGGAGCTGGACGAGGCCGCCTTCTGAGCGGTCACCGCTTCTGAAGCGAGCACGTCACAGACGTGAGCGCCACGGGCCCCACACCCGGTCGGGGGGTGTGGGGCCCGTCCGCGTCCCGCCCGGTCGGACGGGCCCTTGGACCGGGAGCCGAGCGGAGGCCCTTCGGGCGGTCCGTATCCTGGACCGTATGCACCAGCACCACGACCGGTTCGACCGTCGCCACACCGACGACCTCCTGTCCTTCCTGGCCGCCTCGCCCACCCCGTACCACGCGGTGGCGAACGCCGCCGAGCGGCTGGAGAAGGCCGGTTTCCGCGCCGTCGCCGAGGCCGAGCCGTGGGACGGCACGGCGGGGGGCCGGTACGTCGTGCGCGGCGGTGCC